>NZ_JBFUIW010000012.1:0-151741 GCF_056401675.1 Phenylobacterium sp. P4_E10
CCGCTGCCCCCGCCGCCGACGCCGCGGCCCCCGCCGCCGACGTCGCCCCGGCTCAAATCGAACATGCCGGTAAACTGACCGTCATCCAGATGTTCCTTGACGCCGAACCGGTCGTTAAGGTCGTCATGATCGGCCTGATCCTGGCCTCGATCCTGTCCTGGACCCTGCTGGTCACCAAGCTCCTCGAGTTTGGCTCGCTGAACCGCACCTCGGACCGCTTCGTCGAAGCTTTCCGTGGCGCCAAGTCGGTCGCGGACATGGGCCGTATCGCCCTGTCTGACGAATTCGAAGGCAACCCGCTGGCCGACATGGCCGCCGCGGCGACCCAAGAAGTCGAACTGTCGCGTCAAGCCGGCCTGGCCGTCTCGGGCGCTCACCGCGAAACCACGCTGCACCGTGCTGAAGCCGCCGTGTCGGCGGTGCAAGCCAACCTCGGCAAGCGTCTGTCGAGCGGCATGCAGTTCCTGGCCTCGGTCGGTTCGTCCGGTCCGTTCATCGGTCTGTTCGGTACCGTTTACGGGATCATGAACTCCTTCATCGGCATTGCGAACACCAACACGACCAACCTGGCCGTCGTCGCCCCCGGCATCGCCGAAGCGCTTCTCGCCACCGGTATCGGCCTGTTCGCCGCTATCCCGGCCGTTATCTTCTACAACTACTTCCAGACCCGCGTTTCGGCTTACGGCGCGCGTACGGAAGGCTTCGTTGCTGAACTGATGAACGCCATTTCCCGGCAGCTCGACAAAGGGGCGTAACCCACATGGGAGCCAAACTCTCAGGTTCTGGGGGTGGCAAGTACGCGGTCGAGGCGAACAGCGAAATCAACGTTACGCCCTTCGTGGACGTTATGTTGGTGCTCCTGATCATCTTCATGGTTGCGGCGCCCATGGCCGCCGTGACCGTGGAGGTTGCTCTGCCGCCCGCGATCGCCAAACCCTCAACAAACCCTCCGAAACCGGTCTACATCTCGATCCAGCCGGGTGGCACCATCTACATCGGTGACACCAAGACGGATCTGGCCGACCTCGGGGACTCTCTGCGCAGCATGATCGGGCAACGTAATCCGGAGAAGGAACGCATCTTCATCCGCGCCGACAAGGACGTCCTCTACGGGGACTTCATGGGCGTGATGAACATGCTTCAGGACAACGGTTTCTACAGCGTGGCCCTCATCGGCGAAGACAAGAGCTAGAGGGGGTGACGAATGGCTGAAACCACCGACACTACCCACGAAGAGCACCACGAGCGGAGTGTCTTCGACGAGCCGAAGAAGAAGCGGAACACTGGCGTCACTGTCGCCATTGTCGGCTCCCTCATCGTGCACGCCGGCCTTGGCTACTACCTGTACAAATCCAAGTTCGAGCCCAAGTATCGGGAATATTCGGACGACGTGACGGACGTGGCGATCATTAAGCCCGCCCCGCCGCCGCCGCCGCCGCCCCCGCCGCCGCCGCCGAACACTCCGCCGCCGCCTCCGCCGAAGCTGCAACCGCGGCCTCCGGTGAACGTGCCGGCTGATATTCCGCAGATCCCCCCTCTGCCGGTTCCCCCGGTCGAGAAGCGGATCGAAACGCCGGAACCGCCGAAGGCGGCCCCCCCGGCGCCGCCGCGTCCGTCGGTGATCACGAACCCTGATTGGGCTCGTCGTCCCTCGGGCGAGGATATCGCGCGCTACTATCCGGATCGCGCGATGCGGATGAACATCGAAGGCCGTGCGACGCTGAGCTGCACGGTTACGTCCAAGGGAAGCCTCGAAAACTGCGAAGTGCAGTCCGAGGAGCCTGCGGATCAGGACTTTGGGACGGCCGCTATCCGCTTGAGCAAGCTGTTCAAGATGCGTCCGAAGACCCAAGACGGCGCGCCCGTCGAGGGTGGCACTGTGCGGATCCCGATCCGCTTCGTGCTTCCGAAGGGCTAAGCCCGTCGGACCCGACCAAGATCAGGCCCCGGAGGTTCGCCGCCGGGGCTTTTTCTTTGCGCGCAAAAGCGCGACCTTGGAAAAAATTCGGGAAGAACGCTTGGCCGCAGGCACTGACGCTTGATCGCGAGGCGCGGTGCGACTAGAAGAGCCGCCTCGCGATGCGCGCCGCCTTAGCTCAGTTGGTTAGAGCGCTAGATTGTGGCTCTAGAGGTCCTCGGTTCGAATCCGAGAGGTGGTACCATCGCAAGGCACAGAAAAGCCCGGGGCGTCGCCCCGGGCTTTTTCGTTTTCAGGTCAAACGACGGCCGGCGCCAGGCCGGCCGTGTCCCGATCAGAGGCTGAGGTTCAGTAGCGCCGGATCGCCGCCCTGGGCCGTGATGTTGACGCTGACCGCCCGCTCGATGGCGAAGCGGGAGAGGGAGTTGGGGCCGCCGGCCTTGGGGCCGGTGCCCGATAGGCCTTCGCCACCGAACGGTTGAACGCCGACCACCGCGCCGATGATCGAGCGGTTCACGTAGACGTTGCCGGCCGGGACCAGCGCGCGGACCTCCCGGGCGAAGGCGTCGATGCGCGAATGGACCCCGAGCGTCAGGCCATAGCCTTGGCCGGCCAGCTCGCCGGCGACCTTGTCGAGGTCGGCCGGATCGTAGCGGACGACGTGCAGGATCGGACCGAAAACCTCGCGCTTAAGGAACCTGGCCGAGGGGATCTCCGCGAGCACCGGGCCGAAGAAGACGCCGCCCTGCGGGGCCTCCAGGCGGTGCAGGACCTTGGCCTCGCGTTCCAGGCGCTCCAGGTGGGCCTGAAGGCCGCTACGGGCCTCCTCGTCGATCACCGGGCCGACGTCGGTGGCCGGATCGGCGGGATCGCCAATCACGAGCGCGTCCATGGCCCCCTTGATCGTCTCGATGACGAGGTCGGCGGTGTCCCTCGGCAGGAATAGGATGCGCAGGGCCGAGCAGCGCTGTCCGGCCGAGCCGAACGCCGACAGCACCACGTCGTCGACGACCTGTTCCTTGAGAGCCGTGGTGTCGACGAACATGCCATTGAGGCCCCCGGTCTCGGCGATGAACGGGACGATCGGGCCGTGGCGCGCGGCCAGGCTCTGATTGATGCGCCGGGCGGTGTCCGTGCCGCCGGTGAAGGCGACGCCGTCGCAGCCCGGGTGCGCGGTCAGCATGGCGCCGACGGTTTCGCCGCGGCCTGGGATCAGGGCCAGGAGGGCGGCGGTTAGGCCCGCCTCGTGGAACAGTCTAACGGCCTCAGCGGCGATCAGCGGGGTCTGCTCGGCCGGCTTGGCCAGCACAGCGTTGCCGGCCGCCAAGGCGGCGGCGATCTGGCCGGTGAAGATGGCCAACGGGAAGTTCCACGGGCTGATGCAGACGAACACGCCGCGGCCGTGCAGTTCCAGGCTGTTGGTCTCGCCGACCGGGCCTTTCAACGTCTCCGGGCCGGCGAACTTGGTTTGGGCGAGATGGGCGTAGTAGCGGCAGAAGTCGACGGCCTCGCGGACCTCGGCGACCCCGTCGGCCAGGGTCTTGCCGGCTTCCCGGGCGCAGATGGCGATCAGGCGGTCGGCGTTGGCTTCCAGGGCGTCGCCCATGGCCCGCAGCACCTCGGCGCGGCGGAAGCCGCCCAGAGCGTTCCAGGCCGGCTGAGCGGCGCGCGCGGCGGCGAAGGCGGCGTCGATGTCGGTGCTTGAGGCTTCGGCCACGCGCCCTACGACGACGCCCGGCTCGGAGGGGCTGAGCACGTCCTGGGCCTCGACGCCCGGGCGCGCCTCGCCGGCCACCAGTGGTCCGGAGGTCATCGGCTGAAGGGCGCGGGCGGCATGGTGCAGGCGGGCGGCCTCGTCCGGGATCGACAGGTCGACGCCGGCCGAATTCTTGCGCTCGGCGCCGTAGATGTCGGCGGGCCGCGGGATCTTGGGGTGCGGGCCGATCCCGGCGCGCTCGACGGCGGTGATCGGGTCGATCACCACCTCTTCGGCGGGGACGCGCTCGTCCAGCAGGGCGTGGACGAACGAGGTGTTGGCTCCGTTCTCCAGCAGGCGGCGAACCAGGTAGGGCAGCAGGTCCTCATGGCCGCCGACCGGGGCGTAGGTCCGCACGATCGCGCCGGCGCGCAGCTGGTCGGCGGCGTTGTAGAGCGCTTCGCCCATGCCGTGCAGGCGCTGGAATTCGATCTTCACGCCAGCCTCCTTGGCCAGGGCGTGGACCGCGGCCAGGGTGTGGGCGTTGTGGGTCGCGAACTGGGCGAAGATGTGCGGGCTGGCCGCGATCAGGGCCTTGGCGCAGACCAGGTAGGAGAGATCGGTAGCGGCCTTGGTGGTGAACACCGGATAGTCGGGGCGGCCGCCGATCTGGGCGCGCTTGATCTCGCTATCCCAATAGGCGCCTTTCACCAGGCGGACCATCAGCCGCCGGCCGCTCGACCTGGCGATCTCGGCGACGCGGGCGACGGTCAGGGTGGTGCGCTTCTGATAGGCCTGCACCGCAAGGCCCAGGCCCTGCCAGGCGCCGAGGTCGGCGTCGCGGGCCAGGCGGTCCAGCAGCTTCAGCGAGATGGTGAGGCGGTCGGCCTCCTCGGCGTCGATCGTGAAGTTGATGTTGTGGTTCGCGGCGATCAGGGCGAGCCTTTTCACCCGGGGATAAAGTTCGCTCCAGACGCGTTCCTCGTGGGTCGCCTCGTAGCGCGGCGAGAGGGCCGAGAGCTTGACCGAGACGCCGTGGCCGGCCTCCGGCCCCGCGCCCTTGGAGTGTTTGCCCACGGCCTCCAGGGCGTCGGCATAGGCCTGCTCATAGCGGGCGGCGTCGGCCGCGGTGCGGGCGCCTTCGCCCAGCATGTCGAACGAGCAGACCTGGCCTTCCTTGGCGGCGCGCTTCAGGGCGCTTTCGATGGTGCGGCCGAGCACGAACTGCTCGCCCATGATGCCGATGGCCTGAGCCACCGCCTTGCGCACCACCGGTTCGCCGATCCGCTCGACCAGGCGGCGCAGGAAGCCCGGCGGGTCGCGACGGGCCTCCTCGTCGACGTCCACAATCCTGCCGGTCAGCATCAGTCCCCAGGTCGAGGCGTTGACGAACAGGCTGTCGGACTGGCCCAGATGGCTGGCCCAGTCGGCGCCGCCGATCTTCTCGGCGATCAGCCGGTCGCGGGTGTCGGCGTCGGGCGTGCGCAGCAGCGCCTCGGCCAGGCACATCAGCGCCAGGCCCTCGCGGGTCCCCAGACTGAACTCCTGGAGGAAGCTCTCGACGACGCCCTGGCGCTTGGCCGACTTGCGGGCGGCGCGGACCAGATCCTCGGCCTGGCGCTTGATCGCCCCGCGCTGAGCCTCGCTCAGCGGCTTGGCGGCGAGCAGGGCGGTCACCGCCTCGGTCTCGTCGCGGTACTTGGCGGATAGATCGTCCAGGGCGGTCCAGGAGGTCATGGGACGGGGCTCGTTGAGGGTTGTTTCAGGCGTCCGGCGTAACTGCTATCACGCCGGATGTCCTGCGGACGTGGGGCGTATCGGGTGAACAAAAAGCGGGCAGGGGCGAGAAATGGCGGACGCTGTACAGTTGGACGACATCGACCGCCGGTTGCTGCGGGTGCTGCAGCGCGACGGGCGGATCAGCAACCTCGATCTAGCCCAGCAATGCCACCTGTCGCCCTCGGCCTGCTCGGACCGGGTGCGGCGGCTGCGCGAGCGCGGGGTGATCACCGGCTTTGCGGCCATCCTCGATCCCAAGGCCATCGACCGCGCCCTCCTGATCTTCGTGGAAGTCCAGCTCGACCGCACAACGGGCGACACGTTCAGCGAGTTCGCCCAGGCCGCGCAGCGTACCCCTGAAATCCTCGAATGCCACATGGTGGCCGGCGGCTTTGACTATCTGATCAAGGCGCGGGTCTCGGACATGGAGGCCTATCGCACCTTCCTCGGCGAGGTGCTGGTCGGCATGCCCGGCGTGCGCGAGACGCGGACCTATGCGGTGCTTGAGGAGGTGAAGTCGGTGACGGTCTTGCCGGTGTAGCGCAAGGTTGCGAGGGCACGCGCCGCCATCTCGTCGAACGACGTTCGATCTGTTAGATTTGCCCAGGAATTTCAACGGGGCGGCGGATGTATCAGGTCGATCTGACAGACTCGTACTTCCCGGCCCAGGCCGACGACGTGGTGCTGGAAACCACGGTCGGCGGGGTCCTGCGGGCGCAGGCCGCGGCGACGCCAAACGCCGAGGCGCTGGTCGAGGCGGATCTGAGCGGAACGCTGCAGCGGCGCTGGACCTATGCCGAGCTGCTGGCCGAATGCGAGCGGCTGGCCCACGCGCTGCTCACGAGATATCGCCCCGGGGAACGGGTGACGGTCTGGGCGCCGAACCTTCCCGAATGGGTGATGCTGGAGTTCGCCGCCGGCCTGGCCGGTCTGACCCTGGTCACGGCCAATCCCGCCTATCGCCCGCGAGAGCTAAAGTACGTGCTGGAGCAGTCCCGTTCGGTCGGGCTGTTCATCGTCTCCGAACACCGCGGAAACCCGATGGCCCAGATCGCCGCCGAGGCGGCGCAGGACATCCCGGCCCTGCGCGAGGTGGTGGATATGGAGGATCACGCGGCGCTGTTCGCGGGCTCAGCGCCCGACGCGGCCCTGCCTGACGTGCAGCCGGGCGATGCGGCCCAGATCCAGTACACCTCGGGCACCACGGGCTTCCCAAAGGGCGCGGTGCTGCATCACCGCGGGATCACCAACAACGCCCGCTACTGCTATGCGCGGGCCGGGGGCAAGGCCGGCGAGACGACGCTGAACTTCATGCCGATGTTCCACACCGCCGGCTGCGGGCTGGAAACCCTGGGCGCGATCCAGACCGGGGGCCGGATCGTCCTGGCGCGGCTGTTCGATCCAGGCCGGATGCTCGACATCATCGAGGCCGAGCAGGCGCACATGATGCTGGGGGTGCCGACCATGCTGGTCGGACTGCTGGAAGCGCAGAGCGCTCAGCCGCGCGACGTTTCGTCTGTACGCCTGACGATCTCAGGCGGTTCGATGGTGCAGCCCGAGTTGGTGCGCCGCATCCGCGCGGCGTTCGACTGCGATTTCCAGACCGTCTACGGCCAGACCGAGGCCTCGCCGCTGCTGACCCAAGGCCGCAGCGACGACAGTCTGGAAGACATCTGCGAGACGGTCGGCCAGGCGATGCCGCAAACCGAGCTGTCGATCCGGGATCCCAAGACCAACAAGGTCTTGCCGGTCGGCGAGGTGGGCGAGATCTGCGTGCGCGGATACGGGGTCATGCTGGAGTACAACGGCAATCCCGACGCCACCGCCGCGGCGATCGACGGCGAGCATTGGCTGCACACCGGCGACCTCGGGACTATGGACGCCCGCGGCTATCTGAAGATCACCGGGCGGGTGAAGGAGATGATCATCCGCGGCGGCGAGAACCTGTTCCCGGCCGAGATCGAGGCCGTACTGCTGGAGCATCCCGACGTACTCGAAGCGGCCGTGGTCGGCGCGCCCGACGAGAAGTGGGGCGAGATCGTCATCTGCTTCCTACGCCTGGCGCCCGGCGCGCAGCTCGACCCGGCGGCGCTGTCGGCGCATTGCCGCGAGCGCATCTCGCCGCAAAAGACGCCCGCGCACTGGTTTGCGGTCACCGAATGGCCGCTGACGGGGTCAGGGAAGATCCAGAAGTTCGTGCTGCGCGATCGGTTCGTCAGCGGGGAATTCGCGGCGGCGTAGGGACGACGCCTCTTAGTTCCTCCCCCTTTGGGGGAGGGGGCGCGCAAAGCGTGACGGAGGGGGCCTG
The DNA here is from genome assembly GCF_056401675.1 of Phenylobacterium sp. P4_E10. NCBI lineage: Bacteria > Pseudomonadati > Pseudomonadota > Alphaproteobacteria > Caulobacterales > Caulobacteraceae > Phenylobacterium > Phenylobacterium sp. P4_E10. The sequence continues at coordinate 7,702 of NZ_JBFUIW010000012.1, forward strand.
CTCTCCAACGCAAGGAGTCATAGTCCCCCTCAGTCGGCCATGCGGCCGCCAGCTGCCCCAGCGGGGGAGCAACTGTCTTTGATCAATACCCGGTCTTGCGATTGACCAGGCCCTGGACGGGTTCGTCGGCGCGGAAGCGGGCGATGTTTTCGGCGATGAAGGCGCTGGCGCTGAGCGGGTCGGTGACCGCGGCCACGTGCGGGGTGACGGTAATCTGCGGGTGGGACCAGGCCGGGTGGTTGCGGGGCAGGGGCTCGTCCTCGAACACGTCGAGCACGGCGTGCGACAGGGCGCCGGCGTCGAGGGCGGCGATCAGGTCCTCCATCACCAGGTGGCCGCCGCGGGCGACGTTGATGATCGCCGCGCCACGCTTCATCCTGGCGAAGGTCGGCGAGCAGAGGATGCCGCGGGTGCGGTCGGTCAGCGGGAGCAGGTTGACCACGATGTCGCTGGTGGCCAGCAGAGTGTCGAGATCGCCAAGCCGGCGGCTCCAACCGTAGATTTGAAAGCCGACGCTTTCCAAAAGATTTGCGCTGGCCGCGGCCAGCTCGCCATAGCCGAGGAAGCCGATCCGGCGCTCGCTGGCCGGGGCCTGCGGCAGCTGCCGCCAGAGGCCGCGGCGCTGCTGGGCCGCATAGGCCGGGGCCTGACGGTGCAAGGCCAAAACGTGTGCGGCGACCGCCTGGGACATCTGCGCGGCAAGGCCCGGATCGATCAGTCGGGCGACCGGCACGGCGGGCAGGTCGGGATCGGCCAGTAGGCCGTCCACCCCCGCCCAGGCCGACTGCACGAAGCGCAGATTGGGCAGGGCGGCCAGGGCGCCGGGCGCCGGGTTGGCGACGATGGCGATCTCGGTGTCGGGCCCCGCCGTGGTGGTCAGGGTCTCTATCGGCAGCCTATCGGCAAGTGCCTCCATCCAGCGGGTTTCGGCAGCAGATGAGAGGCGGTTCAGGAAGGTTATGGCCATGGGACTCCAGATACCTTCCCAGTAGGCCCTTGCGCGAGCCCGCTTTTGGGGGCGAGGCTCGGCGCATGAAACTTACCGCGCAAGATTCATCCATTCTCGACCGTCTGGCCGGGGGGGAATCCGAGATTCTGGGCCGCGCCGTGGAATGGTGCGCCCTATCGTCAGGCAGCCGGAACCTGCCAGGACTGGAGGCCCAACGCGCGGCGCTGGAGCCGGTGCTGGGTGAACTGCCGGGCGAGGTCGAGAACGTCGTTCTGGCCGATAGTCACGAGGTCGCCGCCGACGGAACGCTCAAGGCGCAGCCGCATCCGGCCGCCCTGATGCTGACTGTGCGGCCCCAGGCGCCGGTGCAGGTGGTGCTGACGGGGCACTACGACACCGTCTATCCGGCCGGGACCAACTTCACGGCTGTGACCCCGCGCGCCGACGGGGCGCTGAACGGGCCGGGCCTGGCCGACATGAAGGGCGGGATCAGCGTCATGCTGGCCGCCCTGCGCGCCTTCGAGGACCATCCGGAGAAGGCCGGGCTCGGTTACCGGGTGCTGCTCTCGCCCGACGAGGAGATCGGCTCGCTGGCCTCGGCCCCGGTGCTGAAGCGGCTGGCCGAGGGGGGCCATGTCGGCCTGACCTACGAACCGGCGATGGCCGGCGGGGCGCTGGCGGCGCAGCGCAAAGGCTCGGGCAATTTCCACATCGTCGTGCGCGGCCGCGCGGCCCATGCCGGCCGCGACTTCGCCAAGGGCCGCAACGCCATCGCCGCGGCCGCCGAGCTGGCGGTGCGACTGACCGCCGCCAACGGCCAGCGCGAGGGGGTAACCCTGAACGTGGCGCGGATCGACGGCGGCGGGCCGCTGAACATGGTGCCGGACCTGGCCGTGGTGCGCTTCAACATCCGGCTGCCGGACGCCGCGGCCGGGGCCTGGGCGCTGGACTATGTGAAGGCCCAGGTCGCGGCGACGGCCGCCGACGGCATCGAGGCGGATCTGCACGGCGGCTTCACCCGCCCGGCCAAGCCGTTCAACGCCGCCCAGCAGCAACTGTTCGGGGCCGTGAAGGCAGCCGGAGCGCTGCTTGGCCAGGAGATCACCTGGGCTTCCTCCGGCGGGGTATGCGAAGGCAACAACCTGTTCGCCGCCGGCCTGCCCAATGTCGACACCCTGGGGGTGCGCGGCGGCGACATCCATTCGGAGGACGAATACGCCTGGCCGGAAAGCTTCGTCGAACGCGCCCAGCTCTCAGCCCTGATCCTCGCCAAGCTGGCCACCGGCGAGATCCCGGCGGCGGAGATCAAGGCGGCGATGGGGTAGGGTCGACCACATCTGACGGCTCCGACGGAGCCTGTGGAGTTTGAAAGCCAGATCAACTGGCGTGCCTGGCGTGAGGCGCCTGGCGGGCCGCCGACGCGACGAAGTATTTTCCGGGTTCAGGCCCGGCGCCTGTTTAGGAGCCGGGCCTGCCGTTGGGCCGGCCTAGGCTGCAAGCACCGCCGCGCGGCGGCGCTCGCTGCGGAGCATGGAGCCGGCGGCGCCGAAGCCGATGATCATCATCGCCCAGGTGGCCGGCTCGGGCACTGCCGAGATGGTGGCCGTGGACGTCGAGAGGTTGCGGGCGCCGGTCCAGTAACCGTCGATCTCGAAGCGGCTGATGTCGTTGGCGGCGCGCTGGAAGCCGTAGAAGCCGGTGGTGTAGGCCGGATCGGCCGCGGCGAAGGTCACGCTCTCGAGCAGAGCGCCCGCTGCATTGAAGGCGCGAAGCGTGATCGCCGGACCGCCAGACTCGCGGGCCCAGTTGAACTCGGCCAGCGCGGCGGAAACCGGGTCATCGAAGGTGAAGCTCATGATCGCGGCCTGGATGCCGATCGAGGCCATGCTGCCTTGATCCCAGGTCGTAGAACCCGAGAAGCTGTATGCGCCAAGTTCCCCCACCAGCGACGAGGTTAGTTGGCCATCGGGGCGTCTGGCCAGGTAGGTCACGCCATTGCCGAAGGACATTTCGCCATTGGGACGATTGATGCCGGTCGGAAAAGCCTTGGCAACGCCGCCCGGCAGGGTGGTGATGACCTTGGCGGTGGCCGGCGTCACGCCGCAGAGCATGACCGTGGATAGGGCGAGTGCAGAAAGGCCCGCGCGGGCCGTCCCGGTAAGTCTCATGATCGGTTTCCTTGGTACTGTTTCGTTGATCCCGCATGGCGTGGCGCCGAAAGCGAGACGACGCCTGATCGACCGAGAACGGCGCCAGAACGACCAGGTCCGACTTGCCGATGATCTTGCTGGTGCGCCCCTGGCCCGATCGGCGCCAGCGCCCTCGCGCAGGCGCTGGCGGACGTCGAGCGCCTTGTGGTCCTCTCCGAAAGGGCGAGAACGCGTCGCGGGCGTGGCGACGCTTTCTCTGAGCGGGTGCGGTCGGACAGCACAGGGGCGGGCGGTCGGAATTCCGACAGAATCGCCGGGTCATGCAAGGCTGTAGTTCTAGGGGGAGGTAGCCGATGCGAGGCGTAGTGAAGATCTTGGCTTTGGGCGCTGTGGCGCTGACGCTGGCGGCTTGCGGTCACAACGTCGAGCAGCGCGCCGCGACCGGCGCGGCGACCGGGCTGATCCTTGGCGGTCCGGTCGGGGCGGCCGTGGGCGCAGGGGTCGGCGTGGTGGTCAGCAAGACCCAGGACCGCTGACGGCGGGCGGCTTAGCTGCGGGTCAGCCGCCAGCGGGGGTCAGGGTTTCGCCCCATAGCGGACTTGGGGTTGCACGGCTCTACTGCCGGGCATGAGCCGACGGATCGTTGGGCGCTCGCGCCAGTTCATCGTTGATTGGAGCGCCCGAGCGGCGGTGCTCGGCGGTCTGCTGCTGGCCGGCGGCCAGGCGCAGGCGCAGGAGTTGCGGATCGGGGCGGGGTATTCGCCGCACGAGCCGGAACAGGGCTCCTCAGTCATCATCGAGTACCTGTTCCCGCGGGCCGAGGGGCTGACCTGGCTGGCCCGACCGCGGCCCTATGTGAGCACCCAGCTCAGCCTCGACGGCTACACCAACTTCGCCCAGGCTGGCCTGATCTGGCGCTGGGAGCAGAAGCGGACCTATATCGACCTGGGGGCCGGGATCGCAGTGCACGACGGCGAGCTCGATATCCCGGGGCCGGCGGTGGGCCTGCCGGACGAAGAGAACGCGCGGCGCCGCGCGGTCCGCGACGAATACATCGAGTTCAACACCCGCTGGCAGTTTCACGCCACCGCCGCTGTGGGGCTGCGGCTGAACGAGCGCTGGGCGGTCGAGATCGAGGGCCAGCACTGGAGCAACGGCCAGCTGGGCAACGACACCCACGACGGGGTCGACAGCCTGGGCCTGCGGGCGGCCTACCGCTTCTGACGCGCGGGGATATTCACGGCTCAGCTTGAAGTGCTAGCCTGCCGCAAAGCTTTGCGGTGGAGGAACGCCAGTGTTTTCGCATGTGATGATCGGGACCAACGATCTGGACCGGGCCAAGGGGTTCTATGACACCCTGCTGGGGACGCTGGGTGTGTCGCCGTCGTTCGTCGATGGCCATCGGATGTTCTACCGCACCTCGGCCGGAGTGTTCGCGGTGTCGGTCCCGATCGACGGCGAGCCGGCGAGCGTGGCCAACGGCGGCACCATCGGGTTCGCCTGCAGCTCTCCTGAACAGGTCGAGGCCTGGCACGCGGCGGGCGTCAGCGCCGGCGGCGTGACCTGCGAGGAGCCGCCCGGCGTGCGGGCCGGCGGCCTGGGCAAGCTCTACCTGGCCTATCTGCGCGATCCGGACGGCAACAAGCTCTGCGCCATGCACCGGATGGCCTGACGACTAGTCCAGGAACTGGCCGGTCCGGGCGCCGTCGAGGCGGCGACGCTGGACGGCCTCCAGGATGTCGAGGTCCATCAGCCGGACATTGACGCCCATGCGGTCGTGGCTCCTGTCGATCGAGGCCCAGTGGGTCAGGCAGCCGCAGCCCTTGCAGCGGTGGAACTCCAGCATGTGGTCGCCCCAGACATAGGCCTCGGTCGCGCCCTCCGGCGGTTCGATGCGGACCTTGGTCGGGGAGTAGTAGGACCAGAGCGCGCCGTAGCGGCGGCAGATCGAACAGTTGCAGTCGGTGACGACGGTGGGCGGGTCGGCGTCGACGCTGAGGCGCACGGCGCCACAGTGGCACGAGCTTTCGATCATGGGCGGGCTCCATGTGCGGCGGCCGCCTCGGCGGCGCGCCGGGCGAGCAGGTCGCGCTCGCGGCGATTGGCGGCCAGGCCCAGCGCAGCCTCGAAGGCGGCGCGGGCCTCGTCGTGGCGGCCGAGCCGGTGCAGCAGGTCGCCGCGGACGCTGGGCAGCAGGTGATAGGCCTTGAGCGCCGGGTCGTCGGCCAGGGCCTCGACGATGACCAGGCCTGCGGCCGGACCCTCGGCCATGCCGACGGCGATGGCGCGGTTGAGCTCGACCACCGGCGAGGGGACCAGGGCGGCGAGCTGGGCGTAGAGCTGGGCGATGCGCGGCCAGTCGGTGTCGGCCGCGGTCGGCGCGCCGGCGTGGCAGGCGACGATCGCCGCCTGGAGAACATAGGAGCCGCCGCCGCCCAGTTCGCGGGCGCGGGCCAGGGCCTTCAGTCCCCGGCGGATCTGCAGCCGGTCCCAGATGGCGCGGTTCTGGTCGAGGAGCAGGATCGGCTCGCCGCTTTCATCGGTGCGGGCGGCGGTGCGTGAAGCGTTGAGCTCCATCAGCGCCAGCAGGCCGTGGACCTCGGGCTCGGCCGGGGCGATGGCGACCAGGACCCGGCCCATGCGCAGGGCCTCGTTGCAGAGCTGGGGCCGCAGCCAGTCCTCGCCGGCCGCGGCGGTGTAGCCCTCGTTGAAGATCAGATAGACCACCTCCAGCACCGTGGAGAGCCGCTGCGCCAACTCGGCGCCGCGCGGGGTCTCGTAGGCCAGGCCGGACTCCGAGAGGGTGCGCTTGGCGCGGACGATGCGCTGGGCGATGGTCGCCGTCGGCAGCAGGAAGGCGCGGGCGATCTCCTCGGTGGTCAGGCCGCAGATCATCCTCAGGGCCAGGGCCGCGCGCGCCTCGCGCGGGAGCCGCGGATGGCAGGCGGTGAAGACCAGCCGCAGCATCTCGTCGCCGATGTCGTCGTCGAGGGCGGAGTCGAGGTCGGGCATGGCCTGCTGCTCGGTTTCCATTTCCAGGGCGACCTGGCCGTGCTTGCGCTGAAGCATGCGGCTGCGGCGCAGGTGGTCGAGCGCCCGGCGCTTGGCGACCGCCATCAGCCAGGCGCCGGGCCGTTCGGGCACGCCGGCCAGCGGCCAGCGCTCAAGCGCCGTGAGCAGGGCCTCCTGCGTCAGTTCCTCGGCCAGCGGGACGTCACGGAGCATCCTCGCCAGGCTGGTCAGCAGCCGCGGCTGCTCGACCCGCCAGACGGCGAGGATCTCGCGATGGGCGTCGGCGGCGCTCAAGCCCGCGCCGGCGAGGGGACCTGGCAGGCGCCCTCATAGTCGGCGCTGGCGAAGGCGCGGACCTCGCAGACGCCTTCCCAGCCGGGCATGTGGTCCTTGTGCAGCTGCATGAACTTCACCGCCGAGGCGACGGCCTCTTCCTTGCTCTGCATGTCGAAGATCGCGTAGCCGCCGATCATCTCCTTGGCCTCGACGAACGGGCCGTCGATGACGCTGAGCTTGTCGCCGGCCAGGCTGACGCGGGCGCCCAGGGAGAGCGGCATCAGACCGCCGTTGTCGATCATGCGGCCGGCCTTGACCTCCTCGTCGGCGAGTTTGTCCATGGCTTCCAGCAGCTCGGGGGTCGGCGGGTTCTGGTCGGCGGAGGTGACGATGAACATGAAACGCATCTTGGGGCTCCTGCTAGAACGAGCCGCCGGCGCCGTCGCCATGGGTCTCGTTATCTAGTCGACGAACGGCGGCCTGGCCGATCGACAGGTGGCGCGAAAAATATCGCGCGGCTGAGAATGGACCCAACGGCGGCTCTAAGGCCAGATGCGGGGCATGAGCACGTTCTCGATCGATCTGCCCGAGCCGGTGGTGCTGCGGGCCAGGGCGCAGGGCGCGGACGGCGAGGCCTGGATCGCGGCGTTGCCGGCGCTGGTCGCCGAACTGGCCAGCGACTGGGGGCTGAGCATCGGGCGCACCTTGAGCGGCGGCACCGAAGCCTATGCCGCCGAGGTCGTGACGGCCGACGGACGGGCGGCCGTGCTGAAGGTGCAGCCGCCGGGGCGCGATCCGGACGCACGGCAGCTGGCGGTGCTGCTGGGCGCCAAGGGGCGAGGCTACGCCGAGGTCTATGCGCATGACGATGGGCGGCGGGCGGTGCTGCTGGAGAAGCTGGGCCGGCAGCTGGCGGAGACCGGCTGGAGCGTGGAGACGCAGATCGAGGCGCTGTGCGCGACCCTGAAGAGCGCCTGGCGGCCGATCTCGAGCGCCGGCGAGTTCCAGACCGGGGCGCAGAAGGCCGCGGTGCTGGTCCAATTCATCGCGGAGCTGTGGGAAGAGCTGGACCGGCCCTGCCCGGAGGCGACGATCGAGGCGGCGCTGGCCTGCGCGCGGGCGCGGGGGGCGGCGTTCGATCCTGAGAGGGCGGTGCTGGCCCACGGCGACGCCCACGCCTGGAACGCGCTGGAGGCGCGCGGCGGCGGCTTCAAGTTCGTCGATCCGGACGGTCTCTATATCGAGCCCGAGTACGATCTGGGCATCGCCATGCGCGAGTGGACCGACGACTTGCTGGGCGGCGATCCGCTGGAGCGGGGGCGGGCGCGCTGCCGGCGGCTGGCGGCGCTGACCGGGGCCGATCCGACCGCGATCTGGCAGTGGGGGCTGACCGAGCGGACCTCGACCGGGCTGCTGGCCCTCAAGCTCGGCCTGGAGGGCGGACGCGAGATGCTGGCGGTCTCGGACGCTTGGGCGGCCGGCTAGGGCAGGGAGCCGGGGATCGGCGACATCTCCTTCAGGGTGGCCAGGCCTTCAACGCTGATCTTCGACCACGCGCGGAACATCTGTTCGAAGTCGGAGCGATTGGTGACCCGGTTGCGGATGTAGGAGCCGTTGTCGCCGGCGGTGCGGGAGTCCACCGCGCGACCGAGCAGCGCCCCGCTGAGGGAGTCGCGCACTTCCAGCACAACCGTGGCTGAGCCGGCCTCCTCGGCGTAGGAGCGGCTCCGGGCGGCGGTCAGTTGGTCGGGGGCCGAAACCGAGATGTTGGCGACGGCGGTGCGGACCCGAAGCACGTCGGCGCCCGGTTCGGTGACCACCTGATAACCGGCGTCGGTATAGGCCTTTGTGAAGATTTCCTCGAAGCCGGTCCTTGCGGCGTCGAGCATCTTGCGCCCGTCGGAGTCACTGATGCGCTGGTCAAGCGTCATGGCGTTGGCGTTGTAGTCGCGCAGCCAGTTCTTGCGGAACGCCACCTCGGTCGGGTCGAGCATGACCTTGGTGTAGGCGCGGAAATCCACCCCGGGCATCAAGTAGACCGCGTCAAAGCGCTTGGACGTCATAAGGGTCAGCCCGTCCCAGGAAGCGGGCGGCTTGGCGGCGTGGGCCGTCGAGACCGCGGTGGTTCCCATCAGGCACAAGGCGGCGACGATTGCGATGGTGCGGCGGTACGACATTGAGAAGTCTCCTTCGGCAGCAAAGCTGGAAGAGGTCGACCGGCTCGGCCGCTTCTAGCTGGGGGGCGCGGGGGCGCCCGGGATCGGCGACATGGCGCGCAACTCGGCCAGGCCCTTGACGCTGATCTGGGCCCAGGAGCGGAACAGCCGCTCGAAGTCGGCGCGGTTGGTCACGCGGTTGCGGACGAACGGGCCGTTGTCGCCGGCGGTGCGGGCGTCGACCGCGCGTCCGAGCAGGGCGCCGCTTAGGGAATCCCGGACCTCGAGGATCACGGTCGCCGAACCGGCGTCGCGGGCGAAGGTGCGGGAGCGGCCGGCGCTCATCAGGTCGGGGGCGGTCACCCGCAGGTCGACCACGGCGGTGCGCAGGCGCAGCACGTCGGCGGCCGGCTCGGTCACCACCTGAAGGCCAGCCTCGGTGTAGGCCCGGGTGAAAACCTCCTCGAAGCCGGTGCGCGCCGCCTCAAGGATGCGCGCGGCGTCGCGGTCGGAAAGGCGCTCGCCGATGCTGACGGTGTTGCGGTTGAAGTCGCGCTGCCAGTTCTGCTGGAAGGCCACCTCGGTCGGGTCGAGCATGACCTTGGTGTAGACGCGGAAGTCGGCGCCAGGCTTGAGGAACACCCCGTCGAGCCGCTTGGAGTCCACCTGGGTCAGGCCATCCCAACTGGCCGGGAGGGCGGCGATGGCGGCTGGGGCGACGACCCCGAGCAGTGCGGCGGCGGCGCAGATCGCGATCAGACGGCGGGGCATGTGAGTTCTCCTTCAGCTGATAACGCTAGGAGGCGGGGAACGGTGAGCGGGCCTTCAGTTCAGCCATGCCGCTGACGCTGATCTGGGCCCAAATGCGGAACAGCCGCTCGAAGTCGGCGCGGTTGGTGACACGGTTGCGGATGAGGGGGCCGTTGTCGCCGGCGGTGCGCGAGTCGATTGCGCGGCCGAGCAGGGCGCCGCTCATGGAATCGCGGGCCTCGAGAACGACCGTCGCCTGGCCGGCTTCGCGCGCGAAGGTGCGAGAGGGGCCGGCGCTCATCTGATCTGGCGCCGTGACCGACAGGTTGAGGACCGCCGTGCGAACGCGCAGCACGTTCTCGCCGGGCTCGGTGACCACCTGATAGCCGGCGTCGGTGTAGGCCTTGGTGAAGATCTCCTCGAAGCCGGTGCGCGCCTGTTCCAGAATTCGGGCTGCGTCGGCGTCGGAAATGCGCTGGTCGATGGTGACGGCGCTGCGGTTGAGGTCACGCAGCCAGTTTCGCTGGAACGCCACCTCGGTGGGGTCGAGCATGATCTTGGTGTAGCCGCGGAAGTCGGCTCCGGGCAGGACGTACATGGAGTCGACCCGCTGTGCGTCGACCGGCATCAGTCCGTCGTAGCTGTTGGGACCGGTCGCGGTGGCGGCCACAGCGGCCGTGATCGCCGGGGGCGCGGCGGCGCACAGAACGGCGCCGAAGGCGCTGATCGCGATCATGCGGCGGGACATGCGGGAACTCCTTCGACGGCAAGGAGTCGTGCATGTCGTGGCGGAGGCTCCAATCCGGCCAAACCCGGAGCTTGGCCGAGGGATTGGACTCAGGCCGGGGTTGGCGGCGGGGTGTCCTCCAGGCCAGGAGCGGCGTCTCTCTCGCCGAGCACCACGGCGAGGCTGCCGACGATGATCAGCAGGCCGCCTAGGGCCAGGGCAAGGGTCAGGTGGTCGCCGAACAGGGCCACGCCGATGACCGCGCCCATCAGGGGCTCGATGTTGATGAACACCCCGGCGCTGGCCGCACCGACCTGGCCTGAGCCGAACTGCCAGGCCGCGGTGGCCAGCAGGGTGGAGAGCACGCCCTGGCCGACGATGCCGGCCCAGGCGGCCGGGCTGAGGTCGAGGCGGGGCGCGCCGTGCATGGCGAAGGCGATGGGCAGGATGGTCACGGCGGCGACAACCACGGTGACCGCGGGGATGGCCATCCGAGTCGGGGCCGGCGGCGCGCGGCGCAGCACCAGCAGCCAGGCCAGGAAGATCAGCAGGGCGATCAGCGACAGGGCCACGCCGAGCGGCGAGCCGGCGCCCTCGGGCTTGCCGGCGATCAGGGCGGCGCCGAGCGTCGAGGCGGCGACCCCCGCCCAGGAGGCGCGGCTGACCTTCTCGCCCAGCACCCGCGCCGCGATGGCGATGAGGGCCGGCATGGCGCCGACCAAGAGGGCCGCCAGGGTGACGCTGACCCGCGCGAGGCCTTCGAACTGGACGACGAAGGCGACGCCGTAGAGCACCCCGGCCGCCATCACAGGGGCTGAGCGGAACAAGGCGCGGGTCTCGCGGGACCGCAGCGCGAAGGGCAGGGCGGCGAGGGCGGCGACCGCGAAGCGCAGCAGCACGGTGTGGGCGGCCGGCGCTTCCTGCATGGCGAACTTGCCGAGCGGAAAGCCCAGTCCCCAGCAGACGCCGGCTGTGAAGAGGGCGAGAAAGGCAAGGCGCTTCATGCGGCGCTTCCTGCCCCAAATGCCGCCCGGTGGCGATGGCGGATGCGACGAACATTGACGAGGACCGCACGTAACACCCAGCATGGGTTCGCCCGTGGAGCGAGGGATGCGGATGCCCATCTTCTTCGAGTTGCCGGTGGCGACCGCCATGGTGCTGATCACGGTGGTGATACACAGCCTGGGCCTGCTGTTGCTGGGGCGCGGCCTGGAGAGCATGACGGGCTCCGGCGGCACGCGGTTGACGCCGCTCTCGTGGGAAGGCTGGCTGGTGACCGTCGGCCTGGTGTTGGGGCTGTTCGTGCTGCACGGCCTGGAGATCTGGCTCTACGCGGTGCTGTTCGTGCGGCTGAACGCGGTGCCTGACATTCGCGAGGCGGTCTATTTCTCGACCAGCAGCTATGGCTCGATCGGTTATGGCGACGAGGCGATCGACGCCCAGTGGAAGCTTCTGGGCGCCATCGAGGGCATCAACGGATCGATCCTGCTGGGCTGGTCGGTGGCGTTCTTCGTCAATGTGATGGCGCGGATGCTGCCGCCGGCCCGGCGGCGCTGGCGGCGGTCCTAGTTTTCCTCCCCTGCGCAGCGGGGGAGGAAAAATATCGTCTAGGCCGAGAGCCGCTGCCGGGCGTCGGCAAGCAAGGACGCAAAGCGCGCGTCCTTACGCAGATCGACCAGGTCCGGATCGACCATCATGTGCTTGAGCCAGCTGGACGACATTCCCGCGAAAACCGCGCTGAGCAGATCGAGGGCGAGTTCCGGATCCTGGAGGTACAGCGCCGCCCCGCAGGCGAAGTTGTAGCGCATGCGCAGGTTGTCGGGGTCGATCAGCAGGGCGCGGCGGATCAGGTCGCGGGACTGCTCGGCCTCGCCGAGCACGGCCAGGGCGCTGGCGCCGCAGCCGATTGAAGCGCCATCGACGTGGTCCTGGGCCAGGGCCTGGTCGGCGCGCGCCAGGGCCAGGCGGGCGGCGCGTTTGACGCCCTCGTTGTCGCCAAGCGCGGTGTAGCAGGACATCAGCCGTCCCGGGTCGGTCTTAGGCGACTCCGGCAGGGCGGTGGCCTTTTCCCAGAACACGATCGCCTCGCTGAAGCGGTGCTGGACGTAGTTCAATCGTCCTGCCTCGGCGTTGGCCGCCCAGCTGTCGGGGTCGAGCCGCAGGGCGATGCCGACCTGGGCGAAGGCGTCGTCGAAGCGGTCCTGTTCGGCCAGATGCCTGGCCTTGGCGGCGTGGGCCTCGGCCAGGCCGGAGTCGAGCTGCAGCGCGCGTTCGATGGCCGTGAGGCCGGTCTCACCTGGCCAGCTGTGATTGAAATGCAGCAGGGTCTGGGCGACGCCTAGCAGGGCCCAAGCGCGGGCGTAGCCGGGGTCGAGTTCGGTCACTCGCCCACACAGCCGCTCGATGGCCTCCAGCGCGCGGAGGTCGCCGTCGCAGCCGGTGACATAGAAGCGCCGGGCCATGAGGTAGAGGTTGTAGGCGTCGAGGTCGGCGGTCCCGCGCTGGACGATGGCTTGCTTCTCCTCCGGCAGCAGGGTCAGCTTCAGCGCCGTGACGATCGCCTCCGAGATCTCGTCCTGCAGGGCGAAAATGTCCTTGAGATCGCGATCATAGCGCTCGGCCCAGACGTGGCCGCCGGTCATCCCGTCGATCAGCTGTGCGGTGATGCGGACGCGGCGGCCGACCCTGCGGACGCTGCCTTCCAGCACGTGGCCGACGTTCAAGTCGGCGGCCAGCCGCGGCACGTCGATGGGCTTGCCCTTGTACGCGAAGGCGGTGGTGCGGGCGACGACGAACAGGGACGAGACCTTGCTGAGGTCGGTGATGACGTCCTCGCAGATCCCGTCGCTGAAATACTCCTGCTGCGGATCGTCGCTCATGTTGGCGAAAGGCAGAACGCAGATCGACAGCCGGCCGGCCGGTGGGGCGGGGCCGACCTCCGCGGAGAGGACTTCGCGCGGCAGGTGGTCGGAGACCAGCCGGTAGCCGACCTTGGTGATAGTCTGCAGTTCGAAGCAGCCGGAGGCGAGCCCGGCCGCCAGCCGCCGCAACCGGCCCATGACGCGGTTGATGGCGTCTTCGCCGACCACCACGCCGCGCCAGCAGGACATCATCAGCTCGTCGCGGGTGAGGATCTGGCCGCCGGCGCGGATCAGGGCGACGAACACCTGCATGACGCGGGGTTCGACGATCTCCTCGCGGCCGTCATCGTGGACGACGCGGCGGCGGGCCGGTTCGATGTTGAGCGCGCCAAGGCGCACGGGGGCTTCGTGGGCCAGGGAGATCCCCTGGTCGAACATGGCTTGCACGGACGGCGAGATACGCCCGCCTTCGTAGGCGCTGCGGTGAAGAGCCATGGGGTCGGCCCTGAAATTTCGCTGTTATCGGAGGATACCAGCCTGCCGCGACGAATGGCCATTAAACGTCGGTAATTCAGAGGAATGAGCTCGGAGACAAAAGAGGCCCGACACGCCTTGGGCATGTCGGGCCAGCTCGGCAGGGGTTGGCGGCGGTTACTTCCGCGAGGCGAGCATGGTGGTCTGAACCTCCTGCTCGGCGTTGAGCGCGGTGACGATCGGGCTGTCGAGCGTGGCGACGGCCATGTCCACCGCCCGCTTGGCGCAGGCCTGCCTTTGGGCTGTCATTGAAAGCCGCAGGAGATCAGCGCGGGCGTCGCCGCAGATCTGGCGAGCAGCGTCATGCATGCGAACCAGGGCGATTTGCGCGCCGGAGCGTCGGTCAATGTTGAGGTCGGAGATCGGCACCCGGATCGAAACGTCGTCCATGGTGGCGTCTGAATAGGCGGCCGGCTCCATCACCGGTTCTTCCGCAAGGGCTGGGGCGAGCGGGACGAGGGCAAAAGCGAGAGCGGCGCAGACGGCGAACGGCTTGGCAGACATGGGGAGATGTCCCTTCGGATCTTGGCGCGGCGCCTGTGCGCCGGACAGCCGAGAGGAAGCGCCACCCGGGCGAGGTTCGACAGGACGTCGAACCGATCATCTGCCGATCAAACGCCGATCAACGGCGGGGGCGGCGCTGACCGGAGGGCCGCGGTAGGGCTTGGCGTCCTTCATGAGGATGTGGGAGGCGATCTTGTCCACGCCGAGCCCCTCCTGCAGCAGCCGGTCAGCCAGTTCGCCCCAGGCGCGGACGTCGGCGGCGACCACCTTGATCAGATAGTCGAACGGGCCGGAGACCTGGGCCGCCTCGACCACCTCGGGGATTTCGGCCAGCACCGCTTCGAAGTGCAGCAGGTCGGCGGGGCGGTGGCTCTTGAGCGTGACCTCGCCATAGACGGTGACGGTCGGGCGGATGCGCTCGATGTCCAGCCGGGCGTGGTAGCCGAGGATCAGGCGCTCGGATTCCAGACGGCGAACCCGGGCCAGGCAGGCGCTGGGAGAGAGGGCGACCTGGTCGGCCAAGGCCTGATTGGTGATGCGGCCGTCGACCTGAAGAATCGAAAGGATTTTGAGGTCGATCCGATCGAGAGAAGGATATCCGTCCAAGTCCTGGCCTTGCCGCATATTCTGCGGCGACGAATACCGTCTTCCGCCGCCCATTTCGAGGAATCCCTAGCACACTAAGCAGCTGAAGCTTCGATCATTCTGCGGAGGATGCCATGATCCCGTCCGGCGTCGTTGTCCGCCCGGCTGGCCCGGACGATCTGGAGGCCTTGCACGCCCTGGCGCTGAGCGCCGGGCTGGGGATGACCAACCTGCCGCCGTGTCGCGAGCGCCTGGGGGCGCTGCTGAGCAATAGCGCCGCGGCCCTGGCCGGACAGCGCAAGGCCGGCAGCCAGATCCTGCTGGTCATGGAGGCGCGCGCCGAAGACCGTGAGCGCGAAGTGGTCGGCACCGGCTGCATCTTCCCCAGCGTCGGCGGTGACTGGCCGTTCTATTCCTATCGCATCGGCCGGCTGCGCCAGACCTCGCAGGCGCTGGGCAAGGTGGTCGAGAACACCATCCTGACCCCGGTGAACGACTATGACGGCTCGGCCGAGGTCGGCGGGCTGTTCGTGCGGCCAGGCCTGCGCGGGATGGCCGGCGGGCGGCTGATGGCGCGCTCGCGCTACCTCTTCATGGCCGAGCATCGCGACTGGTTCGGCGACCGGGTGGTCTCGGAACTGCGCGGCTACCAGGACGAGGGCGGCCGCTCGCCGTTCTGGGAGGCGGTGGGGCGCAAGTTCTATGGCCTGGAGTTCAAGGAGGCCGACCGGATCAGCGTCGGCGCCGGCAAGCAGGTGATCGCCGACCTGGGTCCGAAGTACCCGATCTATCTGAACCTGCTGCCGAGCGATGCGGCGGCCTCGGTGGGGCAGTTCCATCCGGATGGCGCGCGCGCTCACGCCCTGCTGAGCGAGGAGGGTTTCCGGTTCGAGGGCTGCATCGACATCTTCGATGCGGGGCCGACCATGGTGGCCGACATCGACAACCTGAAGGCCGTGCGCGAGAGCCGGGTTTCGACCGTGACGGTCGTCGGCCCCTGCGAGGACGGTGTCGAGGTGCTGGCCTGCGCCGGGATCGCCGAGCGCTTCCGCGCCGCGCGCGGCAAGGTGTTGCAGAGCGGCGAGGCGCTGCAGATCAGTCCCGAGCTGGCCCGCGCCCTGGAAGTGAAAGTGGGAGACGTCGTGCGCCATGTCGAATTCTGAGCTGGTCTCCACCGACCCCTGCACCGGCGAGGAGGTCTGGCGCGGCGCGACGACGGCGGCCGGCGAGCTGGACGGGGTGCTGGCGCGGGCCCGCAGTGGCTTTGCCGCCTGGTCGACGCGGCCGCTGGAGGCGCGCCATGCGGTGGCGCGGGCCTTCGCCGAGCTGGCCAAGGCGCGGCGCGAGGAGATCGCCACTCTGCTGAGCCGGGAGACCGGCAAGCCGTTCTGGGAGACCCTGACCGAGGCCGACACCGTGGCCGGCAAGGTCGAAGTCTCCATCAAGGCGCAGGCCGAGCGGGCCGGCGAGCGACTGTCGGACGTCGCGGGCGGGCAGGCGCGGCTGGCGCATCGTCCGCACGGGGTGCTGGCGGTGATCGGGCCGTTCAATTTCCCCATGCACCTGCCGAACGGCCATATCGCGCCGGCGCTGCTGGCCGGCAATGCGGTGGTGTTCAAGCCGAGCGAGAAGACCCCGGCCAGCGGCCTGCTGCTGGCGCAGCTGTGGCGCGAGGCCGGCGTGCCCGAGGAAGCGCTGCAGGTCGTCGTCGGGGCCGCCGAGATCGCCAAGGCGCTGGTGGTGCATGACCAGGTCGACGGGGTGCTGTTCACCGGCGGGGTCGGGGCGGGGCAGGCGATCCATGTCGCCCTTGCAGACCAGCCGCAGAAGATCGTGGCCCTGGAGCTGGGCGGCAACAATCCGCTGGTGGTCTGGGACGTGGCCGACGTCGAGAGCGCGGCGCACCTGATCGTGCAGTCAGCCTATGTCTCGGCCGGGCAGCGCTGTTCCTGCGCGCGGCGGCTGATCGTGCCGCAGGGGGCGGTCGGCGAGCGCATTGTCGAGGCGCTGACCGCCGTGATCGACGCCATAGTGGTCGGCGCGCCGTTCGACGAGCCGCAGCCGTTCATGGGCCCGGTGATCGACCTGGCCAGCGCCCAGAACCTGCTCGAGGCGCAGGCGAGGCTGGGCGACCGGCGGATCCGCGAACTGAAGCAACTCGACCGGGCGCGGCCATTCCTGACGCCGGGGCTGGTGGACGTGACGGGCCTGAACGTCCCTGACCGCGAGAACTTCGGTCCGCTGCTGCAATTGATCCGCGCGCCGGACTGGAATTCCGCCATGGCGACCGCGAACGGGACGCGGTTCGGCCTGGCCGCCGGGCTGCTGTCGGACGACGAGGGACTCTATCGGCGGTTCTGGAGCCAGGCGCGGGCCGGGATCGTCAACTGGAACCGTCCGACCACGGGCGCGGCGGCGACCGCGCCGTTCGGCGGGCCGGGCCTGTCGGGCAACCACCGGCCGAGCGCCTACTACGCCGCCGATTACTGCGCCTATCCGGTGGCCAGCATGGAGGCGGCCGAGCCGAAGTTCCGTATCGCCACGGGGCTCATGGCGTGAGCGCAGTCGAGATCAATTTCGACGGCTTGCCGGGTCCGACACACAACTATGCGGGCCTGTCGCCCGGCAATGTCGCCAGCCAGAGCAATTTCGGCGAGGTCTCCTATCCGCGCGCCGCGGCGCTGCAGGGGCTGGCGAAGATGCGCACGGTGATGGAGCTGGGCCTGACCCAGGGCTTCCTGCCGCCGCCGCTGCGGCCCGCGGCTCAGGCGTTGCGGGCGTTCGGGTTCGTGGGCGGCGACGACGAGGTGCTGGCCGCCGCGGCAGAACAGGACCTGGCGCTGTTCCGGGCGGCGTGCTCGGCGTCGAGCATGTGGCGCGCCAATGCGGCGACGGTGCTGGCCGCGCCCGACACCGCCGACGGGCGAGTGCATCTAGTGACCGCAAACCTGGCGGGGATGCTGCACCGGAGCTTCGAGGCCGGCGAGACCTTCGCGCTGCTGAAGCGGGTGTTCGCCAGCGAGGACCGGTTCGCCGTGCACGGCCCGCTGCCCTCGGCTCGGCACTTCGGCGATGAAGGCGCGGCCAACCACATGCGGCTGGCGGCCAGCAACGGCGCGCCGGGGCTGAACGTGTTCGCGCACGGCGAGGCGACCCGCGGCGGGAACTTCCCCGAGCGCCAGAGCCTGCGCGCCAGCCGGGCGGCGGCGCGGCTGGCGGGGCTGGACGAGGAGCGCACCTTCTATGCCCTGCAGAACGCCGCGGCGGTGCAGGCCGGCGCTTTCCACAACGACGTGGTCGCGGTGGCCAACGCCAATGTGCTGTTCGCGCACCCTGAAGCCTTTGCGGACCCCGCACGGCTCTATGGCGACCTGCGCTCGAAACTGCCCAACCTGCACGTGGTCGAGACCTTCGGTGTAAGCCTGGCGGACGCGGTGTCGTCCTACCTGTTCAATTCGCAGCTGGTCAGCCTGGCGGACGGCGGCATGGCGCTGATCCTGCCCTCGGACGCCAAGGACAACGCCGCGGCGTGGGCGGCGGTGCAGGCGGCGCTGGCGGCCGACAATCCGATCTCCCGCGCGGTGGTGGTCGATGTGCGCGAGAGCATGCGCAACGGCGGCGGGCCGGCTTGCCTGCGGCTGCGCGTGCCGGTGGACGGACCGGCCAAGGCGGGGATCGATCCGCGCTTCATTCTCGACGCGGGACGCTGGGAGACCCTGGCGCGGGTGGTCGAGGCGCATTGGCCCGAGAAGATCGCGGCCGACGACCTGGTGAAGCCCGACCTCTGGCGACAGGCGCGCGAGGCGCATACGGCGCTGGAGGCGGCGCTCGGCTAGCGGCGGCTGCGCGCAGCCATCTGGGCGTGCAGCCGCTGGACGCACTGGCTGGCGGTCTTCTCGAACCAGAACGGGAAGATGGCGTGGACCAGACAGGCGGCGCCGGCGCTGATCATGGTGATGCCGAACGACCCGGCCTGGGCCAGGTGCTGGACGTAGGACTCGCCGATCGCGGAGGGGTGCCGAGTGAACGCGGCCAGCATGTCGATCTCCGGGCTCTTGGAGGTCCGATGATGGCGTCGGCGCTCGAGAAAGACGTTGTCGAATTCGCTGCGATCGGCCAAATTTGGAGAACAAAATTCTCCCAATAGAGCGATCGGCATGTCGTCTGTTCTCCTTGACCAGCTCGATCGGCGAATCCTGCGTGAGCTGCAGGTCGATGCGACGATCCCGATCGCCGAGCTGGCCGAACGGGTCGGGCTTTCGCAGACGCCCTGCTGGAAGCGGGTCAAGCGGCTGACCGACGAGGGGGTGATCGAGCGCAAGGTGGCGCTGCTGGCCCGCGAGAAGCTGGACCTGGGGCTGGTGGTGTTCGTCTCGCTGAAGACCAACCGTCACGACGAGGAATGGCTGGCCCAATTCGCCAAGGGCGCCTCGGCCCTGCCCGAGGTGGTGGAGATCTACCGGCTGGCGGGCGAAACCGACTACCTGCTGAAGGTCGTGGTCTGCGACATCGCGGCCTATGACCGGTTCTACAAGCGGCTGATCGCGACGGCGCCGCTGGACGATGTGAGCTCTGCGTTCGCGATGGAGCAGATCAAGTTCACGACGGCGCTGCCGGTGTAGGACTTCGCAGATGACACTTAGGCGCCCGACCCGCTAGTCAGTCGCCATGAACCTCTACGACCTGCTCGCCTCGCGTTTTCCCGCCGATCGGACCAAGCCGGCCTTCCTGCTGCCGGACGGGAGCGCGGTGTCCTATGGGACCCTGGAGGACGACGTGGCGCGGACCGCGGCGCTGTTGGTCGAATACGAGGTCGAGCCGGGCGACCGGGTGGCGCTGCAGTCGGAGAAGAGCGTCGAGGCGGTGGTCGTCTATCTGGCGACGCTGAAGATCGGCGCGGTCTTCCTGCCGCTCAACACCGCCTATACCGAGACCGAGATCGAGTACTTCATCGACGACGCCGAGCCGGTGCTGTTCGTCGAGGACGCGGTCGAGCTGGTGGCCGACGCGCGCAGCCGCGCGCCGCTGACGACCACCTTGGCGCGCGAGCCGGACGACCTGGCCTCGATCATCTACACCTCCGGCACGACCGGGCGCTCGAAGGGCGCGATGCTGAGCCACGGGGCTCTGGCGGCCAACGCCCAGGCGCTGCATCAAGCCTGGGGCTTCTCCGAGAGCGACGTGCTGCTGCACGCCCTGCCGATCTTCCATGTCCACGGGCTGTTCGTGGCGCTGCACTGCGCCTTCCTGTCGGGCGCGCCGATGGTCTGGCTGGCCAAGTACGACGACGCCCAGGTGATGGCGGGGCTGTCGAAGTCGACCGTGATGATGGGGGTGCCGACGTTCTACGTCCGGCTGCTGGCCAACGCCGGCTTCACGCGGGAGGCGGCGCAGCACATGCGGGTGTTCATCAGCGGCTCGGCGCCGCTGCTGGAGTCCACCTTCGCCGAGTTCGAAGCGCGCACCGGCCAGCGCATCCTCGAGCGCTACGGAATGAGCGAGGCGGTGATCATCACCTCCAACCCGTTGAATGGCGAGCGGATCGCCGGCAGCGTTGGCTATGCGCTGCCGGGCGTGGAGCTGCGGATCGGCGGCGGCGAGGAGACCGGGGTCATTGAGATCAAGGGGCCGAGCGTGTTCGGCGGCTATTGGCGGATGCCCGAGAAGACCGCCGAGGAGTTCACTGACGAGGGCTTCTTCATCACCGGCGACGTCGGGCGGCAGGACCCGGACGGGCGGGTCTGGATCTCTGGCCGGGCCAAGGACCTGATCATCTCCGGCGGCTTCAACGTCTATCCCAAGGAGATCGAGCTGATCCTCGACGAGATGGACGGCGTCACCGAGAGCGCGGTGATCGGCCTGCCGCATCCCGACTTCGGCGAGGCGGTGACGGCCGTGGTGATCGGGCAGGGCGACGAGGCGGCGATCATCGCGGCGCTGCGCGAGCGGCTGGCCGCGTTCAAGGCGCCCAAGAAGGTGTTCTTCGTCGACGAGCTGCCGCGGAACGCCATGGGCAAGGTGCAGAAGAACCTGCTGCGTGAGCGATATGCGGGCACGTACGGATAGCGCCACGCTTCGTCATCATGTTGAGATAGCGCTGTTCCGCATACCAAGGCTAGGTTGAGCGGCTACACCCAACTCAACGAGGATGACATGGCAGCGAGTGAAGAGTGGTTCGAAGGCGGCGCCGGCAAGATCTTCTTCCGGACCTGGCGGCCGGCGGGAACCGCCAAGGCGGTGGTGGTGATCAGCCACGGCTTCAATTCGCACAGCGGCCAGTACCTGTGGGTCGCGGAACAGCTGATCGGCCAGGGCTTCGCGGTCTACGCGCACGACTATCGCGGCCGCGGCCTCTCGGAGGGCGAGCGCCTGCATGTCGAACATGTCAGCGAGTACGAAGACGACCTGTCGCGCATGGTCGCCCTGGCCAAGTCGCGCGAGCCGGGTCTGCCGGTCTATCTGCTGGGTCATAGCGCCGGCGGGGTGATCGCCAGCACCTACGCTCTCGATCACCAGGTCGAGCTGGCGGGGCTGATCTGTGAGAGCTTCGCCTTCCGGGTGCCGGCGCCGGACCTGGCGCTGCAGGTGATCAAGGGGGTGAGCCATGTCGCCCCGGACCTGCCCGTCCTGAAGCTGAAGAACGTCGACTTCTCGCGCGATCCGGCGGTGGTGAAGTCGATGAACGAGGATCCGCTGATCCACGACGAAACCCAGCCGAGCATCACCGTGGCCGCCCTGCAGCGCGCCGACGAGCGGCTGACCAAGGAGATCCCGACAATCACCCTGCCGGTGCTGATCATTCACGGGACCGAAGACAAGGCGACGCTGCCGAAGGGCAGCCAGTTCTTCTACGACCACGCCGGAGCGACCGATAAAACCCTCAAGCTCTACGAGGGGCACTTCCACGACCTGCTGGCCGACATCGGCAAGGAAGGCGTGCTGGCCGGCATCGTCGCCTGGATCGACGCGCGGCTTTAGGGACCCAGGGTGTCATCCCGGTTCGGCTGCGCCGAAACCGGGATGACAGCTTGGGCTCCTAGCGATCTACGACCGCCGCGGCGGGAGCGGGATGAAGCCGGAGGTGCGGGCGACGTAGGCCTCGTACTCCGGCCGCTTGCGCCGCATCCGGCCCTCGACGGTGGGAACGCCGCTCCACTTGGTGAGCAGGAAGGTCAGCAGGATCGGACCGACGATCGAGGCCGCGCCGATGGCGCCGGTCTCGGCGGCGATCAGCCAGAGGCCCCACCAGGTCAGGGCGTCGCCGAAATAGTTCGGGTGGCGGGTGTAGCGCCATAGACCCGACTGCAGCACCTTGCCGGCGTTGGCCGGGTCGGCCTTGAAACGCGCCAGCTGATAGTCGCCGATCGTCTCGAAGCCGATGCCGACCACGGCGAGGGCCACGCCGGCCCAGGCTAGGGGGCCGAGATCGGTGCTCGGGGCGACCTGGCCCAGTTGGACCGGCAGGCAGGCGACGAACTGCAGCGGCGCCTGCATGGCGAAGACCAGCAGCAGCGAGGCCTTGGCGAAGCTCCAGCCGCGCTCGACCTCGGCCTTGCCCATCATCGTCGCGTAGCGGCGGTCGGCGCCATGCTTGCGCCAGCGCCAGAACAGGTAGCCGCCGAGGCGGACGCCCCAGAGCGTGCAAAGGAGGGTTAGCGCCAGGGCGTGCGGTCCCTGGGCGGCGGTCAGGGCGTAGGTGGTCCAGGCCATGATCACCATGCCGACCGGCCACCAGGCGTCGATGAAGCTCGGATCCCTGGTGCGCAAGGAAACCAGCCAGAGCAAAAGGAAGCAGGCGGCTGAAACGGCGGCGTTGGCGGCGACTATCTGACTGGCGAACATCACATCCCCCGATGGTGGTCTTGAGAACGATACGCGCTATGCGGACTTTCGTAAGCGGTCGGCTTGTCACACCCCTGTTCGCGGACCATAGTTCGCCGATCGGCGGAGGAGTCCCTCTATGCGTGGGAACAATTCTTAGCGCTCAGCGCCGCCTGACCTGCCTCTGAGCGGGTTTCTCACGCACTCCTATCCATCGGAATTTTCATGTCATTCTTTGGCAATGGCGCGGTCAACCGCGTCAATCTGCATTCTGGCGTCCGGGCTTTGGCCGAGGGCGCGGGCGGCATCTTCGTCCTGGTGTTCCTGCTGACGGCTGGCGTGCCGATTCCCGTAGCGCTGCTGACGCAGGCGGGAATCATCGCCGGGCGCTTCCTGCTACGCCCGCTCGTGGTTCCCCTGGCCAAGCGCTGGGGACTGAAGCCTCTGCTGATCGCGGGCACTCTAGGCGTGGCGCTGCAGTACCCGCTGCTGGCCCAGGTCCACGGGATTGGCGCGCCGCTGCTGGCGCTGGTGCTGGTCGCCTCGGCCGGGGAGGTGATCTACTCGATCACCTACAACGCTTACTACGCGGCGCTGGGCGACGCCGAGCATCGCGGTCACCAGCTTGGCGCGCGCGAAGCGCTGGTGGCGACGGCGGGGATCGCCGCCCCGTTGCTGGGGGCGCTGGCCTTGGTCAAGCTGGGACCCGGGATCGCCTTCGCCTGCGTCGGGCTGGTGCAGGCGCTGGCGGCGGCGCCGCTGCTGGGCCTGCCCAACGTCCGAGTGAAGGAAGCCGCGCCGGGCGCGTTCAACGCGGCCTGGCCGGCGGTGGCGCTCTGGGCGGTCGACGGCTGGTTCGACGCCTTCTTCTTCTACACCTGGCACATCGCGCTATTCGTCTCCCTCGGCCAAAGCCTGCCGGTTTATGGCGGGGCGATGGCGCTGGCGGGGCTGGCCGGCGCGGTCGGGACCCTAGCCCTGGGCCGGCACATCGACGCCGGTCACGGGCGACGGGCGGTTTGGATTGCCTTTGGCCTAGCGGTTCCCATCGTGCTGCTGCGGGCCGCGGGGGTCGGCTCGCCGACCCTGGCGGTGATCGCCAACGCGCTGGGCGCCTTCCTGATGCCGATGCTGGGGCCGGTGATGGCCGGGGCCGTCTACAACCTCGCCAAGGCGTCGCCGTGCCCGGTGCGGTTCCTTGTGGCGGCCGAGGCGGGATGGGACGTGGGCTGCTTCTTCGCCTGCCTGATCGCCGCCGGCCTGGCGTTCGCCGGCGCCTCGATGTCGCTGGCGCTGCTGCTCGGCCTGCCGGGCATTGCGATGGGGATCGTGCTGCTGCGCCGGCAGTACCCCGCCGCGGCCGCGGCCCTACGGCCTTAGGCTGGCGATGTAGTCGGCGATGAGGGCGACGCCTTCGTCGTGAACCACGGAGCGGCCGAGCTCAGGCATCATCACCCCGGGTTCGGCCGACTTCATCCGGTGCAGCAGGATCGACTGCTCCGGATGGCCAGGCGCGATCGAGACCTCCAGCCCGCCGGAGCCGCGGCCGGCGGCGACCGGGCGCTTGCCGATGCCCTGGGCCGCGGGCCGGGCTTCTTCCAGATCGAGGTTGAGGCCCGAGTTCGAGGCCATGCCGGCGGCGTTGTGGCAATGGGCGCAGTTGGCGTCGAGATAGGCGCGGCCGCGGGCGCTAATCGCTTCGCGCGGGTCATCCCAGATCGCGGTGCGCGGGGCGGCGGCCGGAGCCGGCGCGCCGTTCAGCAGGCCGACCCGGGTCCAGTGGGCGAGCTGGTTCTCCTTGCCCGCGGCGTAGGCGTGGTCGCTGTTGAGATTGCGGGCCTTGGGGCCGATCGGCGCAAGCTCGCCGGCCAGGGAATGGCATTCCTTGCACTGGTTGGCGTTGGGCACGGCGTAGTCGATGCGGCGGGTCTCGCCCTTGGCGTCGACGAAGCTGACGTCGAGCCGGGTTCCTGCCCGCTTGAGCACGGCCTTGGTCTGGTCCTCGTTCCAGACATAGGCGAGCGCCGTCCAGCCGGAAGCCTGGCGGATCAGCAGGCGGGTCTCGAGGTAGCGGATCTTCTCGGCCGGCCGGCGGAAGTCAGCCGGATAGGTGAAGGTCTTCACCAGGGTCGCGCCGAGGGGGAAGTCGAGCGCGCCCGTCGGCCGGTACTGCGCCTTGGTCCCCGGCGGCAGGTAGATGAAGCGGGACTTCTCGGCGTAGTCGCTGAATAGCGCGGTGTTGAGCGAGTAAGGCGTCAGGCCGGCGTTGGGCGCGCGGCCGCCGGGGTCGTTGAACAGCCGATAGGCGTCGAGACCCGCCGCCGGGGTCTCGGCCAGCAGCGCGTCGAGCGCCACCGGCGCAGGCGGCGGCGCTGCGCCGAGGCAGAGCAGGGCGGCGAGGATGACGAAGCTTCGCACGTAATTTCCTCCCCCATTCATGGGGGAGGGGGACCGGCGCAGCCGGTGGAGGGGGCGAGACTGGGCGCCGAGCTTGAGGCCGCCCCCTCCACCACCCTTCGGGCGGTCCCCTTCCCCCGCTTTGCAGGGGAGGAAGACGTCCATGCAGCCGCATGCCTCATGGCGCGAGCTGGGCCTGGGCCGCCGGAAGCACGACAGGCTTGGGCTCGGCGATGCCGGCCTCGCCCAGGGTGGGGCTGAGCGAGGGCGCGGCCTTGTCGGTGGCGCCGGGGGCGGGGAGGTTGAGGTTCACGATCGGGCCGTCCTTCAACCAGACCTTCACCGACTCGGCGTTGCCGGCGTGCTTGACGACGCCGTCCCACATCACCGGCGGCAGCGCGCCGCCGAACGCCTTGGCCAGCATCTCGCCGCCGGCGAAGTCCGGCTTGAAGCCGTTCTTGCCGATCTTGTTGTCGCGCACGACGATATCGCGGGGCAGGGGGTTGTAGGTCTTGTCGTCGAACGCCTGAACGTAGGAGACCAGCATCACCGCGGCGGTCTGGTTGCCGTCGATGATGTTTTCGAAGACGTGGACGTTCTTGTTGGCCATCAGCATGACGCCGGTCCCGACCGGGACGCTGGCGACGATGTTGCCCTTGGGCGCGAAGTTCGGGGTATCGTTGGCGACCACCTGATTGCGGAACAGACGGGTGGAATGGCCGCCCATCTGCGGCAGGTTGGGCAAGTCGAAGACCAGGATCCCGCCGGTGTTGTGGGTGGCGACGTTGTCGAAGACGTCGGCGTACATCGAGTTCTCGATCTCGATGCCGGCGACGTTGAACTCGGCGCGGCTGTTCTTGACGACGATGTTCTTGGACTGGCCGACATAGATGCCGGCGTCCGAGGCGCCGCGGACGGTGACGCGATCGATCAGGACGTTGGTCGAGGTGACGGGATAGACGCCGTAGGCGCCGTTGGTCTCGTTGGGGCCGCCAGTCCATTCGACGGTCAGGGCCAGGAAGCTGATCTGGTCGGCGCCCTTGGACTTGATGCCGTCGCCCTTGGTGTCCTGGACGGAGAGGTCGCGGACGGTGACCCCGTCGGAGGTGATCAGCAGCCCTTCGCCGGCGCCCTTTTGGCCCTTGAAGGAGAGGATGGTCTTGTCCTGTCCGGCGCCCTTCACGGTGACCTTGTCGACATCGAGGGAGAGGCCGTCGGTGAACTCGAAGCGGCCGGCGCCGAGCGCGACCACGTCGCCGGGCTTGGCGTCGAGCAGGGCCGTCTGCACCCGCTCCTGGGCGTCCGCCCCAGCGGCTACGGCGATGGTCTTGGCCTGAGCCAGGCTGGCCGTGGCGCACAGCGCCAGGGCCAAGGCGGCGGTCTTCATGGTGCTTCCCCCGGGGCGCCTGAATCACGCCCGCTTATGGCAGGGAGGGTGCCGGTGTTCCGTCAGGGAAATCAACGCGACGAAATTCCTCCCCCGCTATGCAGGGGAGGAATTGGAACCGCCTTACGCGTTGACCAGGGTCATGCCGCGTTCGTCGTAGCGCTCGCCGGCGACCTTGGCGGCCAGGGCGTCGAGGCTGGCGCGTTCGCCCTGCGTCAGCGTCACATCGGCGGCGCCGAGGTTGGACTGCAGGTTGGCCAGCTTTGTGGTGCCGGGGATGGCGACGACGCTCTGGCTGGCCGCCAGCACCCAGGCCAGGGCGACCTGGGAGGCGTTGGCGCCCTTGGTCTTGGCCAACTTCTCGATCTCTTCGACCAGGGCGAGGTTGGCCTCGTAGGCGTCGCCCTTGAAGCGGGGCGAGACGTTGGCGCGGTAGTCGTTCCCTTCCGGCTTGTGGTCACGGGTGAAGGCGCCAGTCAGCATGCCGCGGCCGAGCGGGGAGTAGGCGACGACGGCGACGCCGGTCTGCTCGCAGAGCGGCAGCACCTCCTTCTCGATGTCGCGGGTGAAGATCGAATACTCCCACTGCACGGCGGCGATGGGATGGACGGCTTGAGCGCGGCGCAGGCTGTCAGCATTGACCTCGGAGAGGCCGAGGGCCTTGACCTTGCCCTCCTGGACCAGCTTGGCCATTGCGCCGACGGTTTCCTCGATCGGGCGGCTGGGGTCCTTGCGGTGCAGGTAGTAGAGATCGACATGGTCGGTCTTCAGCAGGCGCAGCGACTGCTCGATGGCGCGGCGCATGTTGTCTTCCGAGCCGTCGACGCCGGTGACAGTGCGGGTGGCCAGGTCGCCGACCGGACCGAACTTGGTGGCGATGAAGGCCTTGTCGCGACGGTCGTGGAAGGCTGCGCCGAGCAGGGTTTCGTTGGCGCCGAAGCCGTAGAGTTCGGCGGTGTCGAAGTGGTCGACGCCGAGGTCCAGCGCTTCGTGGAGCAGCTTGACCGCGTCGGCCTCGGCCATCGCTTCGCCATAGGCGATGGACATGCCCATGCAGCCCAGGCCAATGGCGTTGAGGTCTCGGCCGGCGATTTTCCGACGGATCATGGGAGGCTCCGATTATGGATAAGAGTGGTGATGTGAGCGCTCACTCACAACGCGTAGGTAGGAGCTATGGCGAAAAGCGTCAAGGGAACCGCCGCGTTCCTTCCCTGAGGAAAATTCAGGCTGGCATAGTCGCGTAAGTAGTGGATGTCTGAGATCGCCATGAAGTTATTCGAAGCCAAGCCCGCCGATCTGGCGGACGTCGCCCAGTTGGTGAACTCGGCCTATCGCGGGGAGACCTCGCGACAGGGTTGGACCACCGAGGCCGACTATCTGGACGGCCAGCGCACCGATCCGGAGGCGCTGGCGCAAGACCTCGCCGACGAGCCGCGTGCGCGGCTGATGACCCTGCGTGATGCGGACGGCGGGACGCTGCTCGGCTGTGTGTGGTTGGAGCCGACCGACGAGGACGCCTGGTACCTTGGCATGCTGACCGTGCGGCCGGACATCCAGGACCGCCAGCTGGGCCGGACCATGCTGAGCGCGGCGGAGGAGTTCGCACGCGGGCAGGGCGCCAAGCAGATCCGCATGACGGTGGTGCAGGTGCGCGACACCCTGATCGCCTGGTACCGCCGGCGGGGCTACGCGCCGACCGGAGAGACGCTGCCGTTCCCCTATGACGACCAACGATTTGGCGAGCCGCGGCGGGACGACCTGCACTTCATCGTCATGGAGAAGGCGCTCTAGCCGAGGCGCGCGCCTTTCCGACCAGGCGGGATCGTTGGTCCGCTGCGGACCAACCTAGGGTTTCACCCCATGGGCGTCTAAGTGGCCAGAGGCCACCATCGCAGGCCGTCTTAGAGGGGAAGCTGCGATGGACAAGCGCGCCAAGAAGACCACCCTGATCGGCTGCGGCGTGGCGATGGCAGGCGCCCTGCTGGCCGGCGAAGCGAGCGCATCGGAAGGCGGGGCGAGCGTCTATCTGCTGGGCTCCGGCGGTCCTGGCGTCGCCATTCTGCCGCCGCTGGCAGGGATATTTTTCTCTACCACCCAGTATCACTATGACGGCTCGGCGGAAGGCGGCAGGCAGTTTCCGGTCGGCGGCAACGTGGTCGCGGGGCTGGACGCCAAGGTCAATGCGAACTTCTCCACGCTGCTCTGGGTCCCCTCCACCGACGTGATGGGCGGCACGTTGGCGCTGGGCGGGGTTGTACCGATCGGTGGTCCGGACATCACGGTTTCGGCGGTGCTCACTGGTCCGCTGGGCAATCAGTTCGGCGCGTCAGGCAGCGATTCCGCCTTCGTCGTCGGCGATCCGCTGCTGACCGGAATGCTTGGCTGGACGAACGGCGACGTCCACATCACCGCCAGCACCCTGATCAACATTCCGATCGGGGAGTATCGCGAGGACGGGCTGGCCAACCTGGCGTTCCACCGCTGGGCGGCCGACGTGTCGCTGGCCGCGACCTGGCTGGACGAGAAGGCCGGCTGGGACGTGTCGGGCAAGGCGGGCTTCACCTTCAACGGCGAGAACGACTACACCCAGTACACCACGGGCACGGAGTTCCACGCCGAGGCCGCGGTGGAGAAGAAGTTCAACAAGTCCTTCTCCGCCGGCGTCCAGGGCTACTACTTCAACCAGGTGAGCGGCGATTCAGGCCCCGGCGCGCGGCTCGGCCCCTTCAAGGGCGAGGTGGCCGCCGTCGGCGCAACGGCGGCTTACAACTTCCTGCTGTTCGGCAAGGCGCCGGCGACCCTGCGGCTGCACGCGATCAAGGAGTTCGACGCCACGAACCGGCTAGAAGGGGAGTCGATCTTCCTCGACTTCTCGATGCCGCTGCACGTGAACATGCCGTCGGGCGCGGCCGCGCCCTAGGGCGGGCCGCGCTAGGCGCGCCAGGAATCCAGCACCGCCTCGGCGGCGGCGTCGAGCTCGTCCTCTGTCCAGCGGCGGCCCTTGAGCTCGGTCTTCAGCAGGTAGCCGACCGGCGCGAAGAACAGGTTGCCCAGCAGGTCGCCGGGGAGGTCCTTGAATTGGCCCTTTTCGATCCCGGCTTTGCGCAGGCGGCCCACTGCGGCGGCGATCTGTTCATGAGCCGCGCCGCCCTCGCGCTTGGAGAGCGAGGATTCGGCGAAGCGCTGGCCGAACATGAAGGCGTCGGTGTCGGCGCGGTAGGCGTCGTAGAGCGTGCGCCAGACGCGCTTGAGGCGGGCGTCGGGATCCTCTTCGGCCGCCTCGCCATCGCTGATGGCCTCGAAGATCGCACTCTTGATGCCGCGATAGACCTCGATCAGCAGATCGTCCTTGGACGGGAAGTGCCGATAGAGCGTGCCTTCGGCGACGCCGGCTTCGGCGGCGATGGCGGCGGTGGTGGCCGCTTCCAGCCCGTCGCGCGCGCCGATCTGCAGGGCGGCGCGAAGCAGCTTTTCCTTGGTGCTTGTAGTGGCGGTGAGCATGGGCTCACAAATTGTCGGCGCGCTCTGCGTGTCAAGTCTGCGCAAGCGTCGCAGGGCAGGCTAGAACCTCGTCCAACGAACATTGGGAGCGGAACATGGACCTGGGTCTCAAGGGCAAGAAAGCCGTCGTCACCGGCGGCACGCGCGGCATCGGACGAGCGATCGCCGATCTGCTGGCCGATGAAGGCTGCGACGTCGCGGTCTGCGCGCGCAACGCCGAGCAGGTGGCCGCGGCGGTCAAGGACTTGGAGGCAAAGGGCGTCAAGGCGTTCGGCCAGGCGGTGGACATCGCCGACGGTCCGGCGCTGCAGGGCTTCGTGCGCGCGGCCGGGGACGCGCTGGGGGGCATCGACGTGCTGGTCTCCAACGCCAGCGCCCTGGTGCAGGGCAGCGGCGAGGCCGAGTGGCGCAGCATGTTCGAGATCGACATTCTGGGCGCGGTGCGCACCTTCGAGGCGGCTCGGCCGTTCCTGGAGAAGGCCGGCGAGACCCATGGCGATGCGGCCTTCCTGATCACCTCGTCGGTCTCGGCGGCGGAGGCTACGGGGGCCTCGGCCTACGGGGCGATGAAGGCGGCGCTAATCCACTACGCCAAGGGCCTGGCGCGCGAGAATGCGGCCAAGCACATCCGGGCCAATGTGGTCTCGCCAGGCACGGTGTTCTTCGAGGGCGGGGTCTGGGGCAATGTGAAGGCCGGGATGCCGGGCTTCTTCGATCAGATGATCAAGCGCAATCCGACCGGCCGAATGGCGACGCCGGAAGAGGTGGCGGCGGCGACCGTGTTCCTGGCCAGCCCGCGCTCGGCCTTCACCACCGGGATCAACATGCTGGTCGACGGCGCGATCTCTTCGCGCGTCAATTTTTAGGGCCAAGCCTTTGGAATACGACTATTTTCAGCTGACTCTGGGCCGGGAGCGCACGGCCCAGAAGGCGCTGGCGGACCGCCTGTACGCCGGCAGCGGGACCCGAGCGGTGTTCGCGCCGCTGCTCGGCTTCGCCTCGGATCAGGCGCTGGTGCTGGCGGCCGCGGGAACCGACCTCGCCGGCGCGCAGGGCGTGGTCGCCAGCGAGCGCCACAGCCTGACGCCGACCCTGCGGCCCACCGCCGAAGCGCCTCTGCAAGCCGGCGGAATCTACGTCCACAACTGGTTCACGATCGACGGCGGGGCGGTGGACGAGTTCGTGCGGCTGTCCGGCGAGGCCTGGCCGGACTTCGAGGCGCGGTTCGAGACCAAGATCTATGGCCTGTTCCTGGCCGCCGAGACTGACGCCGACCGGGCGAGCGGCGCGCGCCGACTGCTGCTGATGACCCGCTACCGCGACCTCGGCGAGTGGCAGGTCTCTCGCGATCCCACCAGCGACGCCATGCAGGTGTTCCTGCGCCGCCGCGAACTGACCCGCGTCTCGCTGGCGCGGGCCTGCTTCCTCATGCCCAGGAGCTGACCCCAGTGATCGAGCAGACCATCGACATCCCCACCAAGGACGGGGCGACCACCACCTTCGTCGTCCACCCTGAGCGAGGCGGGCCGCATCCGCTGATCCTGTTCTACATGGACGCCCCGGCGATCCGCGAGGAGCTGCGCGATATGGCCCGGCGGCTGGCCAGCGCCGGCTACTACGTGATGCTGCCCAACCTGTACTACCGGGCCGGGGTGCTGGAGCTGGGGCCGCTGTCGCCCGATCCGAACGATCCGAGCCGAGCGCGGATGTTCGAGCTGATGAACGGCTTGAGCATCGCCATGGTGATGGACGACACCGACGCGTTGGTGGCGTTCGCGGAAGGGCAGCCGGCGGCCTCGACGGCGAAGGTCGGCTGCGTCGGCTACTGCATGAGCGGCCAGTTCTCGATCAACGCGGCGGCGCGCCATGCCGACAAGGTGAGGGCGGCCGCATCGATCTATGGGACTTTCCTGGTCACCGACAAGGACGACAGCCCGCACCTAGCCGCGCCCAAGTCGGAGGCGGAGCTCTATTTCGCCTGCGCCGAGATCGACCGCTGGGCGCCGCTGGAGATGGTGCAGATGTTGAGCGCCTCTCTGAGCGCCGACGAGGTCAACGCCGAGGTCGAGCTCTATCCCAAGGTCGAGCACGGCTTCGCCTTCCCGCAGCGCGCGGCCTACGACAAGGCTAGCGCCGAGCGCCACTGGGAGCGGCTGAACGCCCTGTTCGCGCGGAACTTGAGCTAGCGGTCGACCGGCGCGATCCAGTCGTCCTCAAGGCTCTTGAGGGGGTGGGAGCCGGTGACTTGGCCCATGAAGGGCGGCCAGATGTTGTAGCCGAGCAGGTCCTGCAGGCGAGGCGACATCGCCTTCGCCCGCTCGCGCGGAACGCCGAGGTAGAAGTTCTCCTGGGTGCGGCCCCACGGCTCGCAATACTGGTTGGTGAAGGCCAGGCGCGGGGCGTCTGAGCGGTTTGCGCCGCCGCGATGCACCAGAGTGCCCTGGAAGATGATGGCCCCGCCGGCCGGCATGATCACGGGACGAAGCATTGAGAGAGCCTCCTGCGGCGACAGGGCGGCGATGTCGGCGTCGCTCCAGAGATGGCTGCCCGGGATGATCTCGGTGGCGCCGTTTGTGTCGGTGAAGGCGTCAATCGCCCCGATCAGCGAGAAACTGATGGCCGGGCGCGGGCGCGGCTGGCGGTAGAAGCCGTCGTCCGTGTGGAGCGCCTGAGCGGCCTCGCCAGGATGGATGCAGATGGCCTGGCTGGCGGTCAGCAGGTAGCTGGGCTGCAGGAAGCGGTCGAGCAGGGCGAGCAGGCGCGGCTCGGCGGTCAGGTCCTCGAACACCTTGCCGCGGGCGACCAGGGTGTAGACCCGTTCGGTGGCGAAGCCTTCGAAGGCATTGCGGCCATGGTGCGAGCCGAGGTGTGGGGCCAGCGCCGTGCGGGCGGCGGCGAGCATCGCGGCGTCGGTGAAGTCCTCGATGACGGTGAAGCCGTCGACCGTCAGCCTCTGGACATGAGCCTCGATGTCAAACGGATCTGACATGGCCGCCTCCCTGAATGCGGGAGCAGTCTAGCCGAATGACGGAAGGACAAGTCCAGGCCGTTCGTTGTCCCAGATCATCGACATGATCCACCAGCGGCCGTCGGCCTCGCGGAACAGCTGAATGGAGTTGACGCCGCGGCGCTCCGGCTCGCTGTCGCCAAGGGCCGTGCGGGCCTCGTAGGCGCTCCAGACGTGGGCCATGCTGCCGAACTCGTCGATCCGGCGGGCGATCTCGACCTCGTAGAAGTCGTTGGCGGTGAAGAAGGCCGCGACGTCGGCCTGGTAGTCCGCCGGGCCCATGATCTTCATCTGCGGGCGTCGGTCCTCGCCGATCCAGGTGCGGATCTGGCGGGAGTCAGGATGGAACACCTCGCCCTGCATCGCCCAGTCGCGCGGGCCGGCCGGGCCGGAGATCATGGCGTACATGGCGTCGACGACGGCGCCGATGTTGGTGGGATCGAACGGCAAGGTCTTCATACGAAAAGAGCCTAGGCCGGGGGCCTAGGCTCAACAATTCGTCGTCGACCAAATCGGTCACGCGCGCTTCGGAATGACCACCTTCATGGACTCGTAGCCCTTCACGAAGGTCGAGTAGCTGCGCTTGGGCTCGCTGACGACCTGGATGTCGGGGAAGCGCTTCATGATCTCTTCCCAGATGATCGTGAGCTGCAGCTCGGCCAGACGGTTGCCCACGCAGCGGTGGATGCCGAAGCCGAAGGACATGTGGTTCCGCGGCCGCTCGCGGTCGATGATGTAGTCGTTCGGCCGCTCGATGACTTCCTCGTCGCGGTTGCCCGAGACGTACCACATGACGACCTTGTCGCCTTCGCGGATCTTCTTGCCGCCGAACTCGATGTCCTGGGTCGCGCGGCGGCGCATATGGGCCAGCGGAGTCTGCCAGCGGATGGTCTCGGAGACCATCGAGGGGATCAGCGAGGGGTTCTCGCGCAGCTTCTTGTACTGGTCGGGGTTCTGGTTCAGCGCCAGGACCGAGCCGGAGATGGTGTTGCGCGTGGTGTCGTTGCCGCCGACCGTCAGCAGCACGACGTTCCCGAAGTACTCGCGCGGGCTCATGTCCCGCGTGGCTTCGCCATGGGCCAGCATGGAGATCAGGTCGCCCTGCGGCGGGGCGTTGACCCGCTGGTTCCACAGGTCGGTGAAGTAGGCGTGGTACTGGACGAAGATGTCCATCTTCTGCTGCAGGGTGTCGATCAGGCCGTGGCCGGGAACCGCGGTGACCACATCCGACCAGTAAGTCAGCTTGCGGCGGTCTTCCTGGGGCATGTCGAACAGGGTGGCCAGGGTCATGGCCGTCAGTTCCATCGACACCTTGTCGACCCAGTCGAACTCTTCGCCGATCGGCAGCGAGTCGAGGATCGCGGCGGCGCGTTCGCGGATCAGCGGGCCGAGCACCTGCAGGTTGGTCGGCGAGACGGCCGGGCTGACGGTCTTGCGCTGAACGTCGTGCTTGGGCGGGTCCATGGCGATGAACATGGGCAGAGGCCCTTCTTCACCGTCCTGGCTGGCGATGGTGATGCCCGGCTCGGACGAGAACACCTGGTGGTTCGTGTCCACCGCCATGATGTCGTTGTACTTGGTGATCGACCAGTAGGGCCCGTACTCGCTCTCGGCGGTGTAGTGGACCGGGTCTTCCTTGCGCAGGCGCTCGAAGTTCCACCACATCTCGTTGGACTGGAACAGCTCCGGCTGGGCCGGGTTGAGCTGGTCGAGCGGGGTCGAATAGGCCAACGCCCGGGCATCCTTGCTCAGATCGATATTGCCGTCGCTCATGTGAATCCTCCTCCGGTCCGAACGTCCTTGGTCTCGGCCAAAGATGACGCCAGCGTCAAGTTTTAACGCCAGTTTCGACGCCCGTCCCATCCGATCTGCGTTCGAATGCAGTTTTTCTGTCGTTTTAAAGTCCATAAAAATGATAGGAATTATGCTCGGAAGCGTTTTGGAGCAGGTTCAATGGCAGGTCGGCCGACAGTCGCGGTGATCGGTGCGGGGTTCTCGGGTCTGCTGACCGCGCTGCATCTTGCGGCCGATCCGGAAGGGCCGACGGTTCGCTTGATCGAGCGTTCGCGCGCCTTCGGGCGAGGCGCGGCCTATTCGACCGCCAATCCCGACCACCTGCTGAACGTGCGGGTAGCGAATATGAGCGCCTATCCTGACGATCCCGATCACTTCACCCGCTGGCTGGCCCGGCACGAGGGGTGGAGCTCGCACGGCGGTTTCGTCACACGCGGGGTCTATGGCGACTACTTGCAGGACCTGCTGCGCGAGGCGTTGGAGACGACGCCGCCGGGCCGCCTGCTGCTGGAGCAGGACGAGGCTGTGGACGTGCAGCGTTCCGGCGAGGGCTGGCGTGTGCGCCTGGCTCTTGGACGCGAGATCGAGGCTTCGGCGGTGGTGCTGGCGCTGGGTGTCCTACGGCCTGCGCCGCCGGCGGCCGCGGGCGAGGCGCTGCTCAAGTCGGGACGATACCTGGCCGATCCCTGGGATCCCAAGGCGAAGCTCGACGACGAGGTCGAGGACGTGCTGCTGCTGGGCACCGGGCTGACCATGATCGACGCCGCGGTCAGCCTTTGGCGGCCAGGTCGGAGGTTCTGGGCGATCTCGCGCAGGGGGCTGATCCCGCGGCCGCATGCGCCGACGGCGCTGAACGGGCCGGCGGTGGAACTGGGCGGTTCGCCGCGCCGGATGCTGCGGGCGGTGCGCGCCGCGGCCGGCGACGGTCAGTGGCGCGAGGCGATCGACTCGCTGCGCCCGCATGTGCAGGCGATCTGGCTGGGCTGGAGCCAGGCCCAGCGTCAGGCTTTCCTGCGCCACCTGCGGCCCTGGTGGGACGTGCATCGCCACCGGCTGTCGCCCAGTGTCGCCCGGCGGATCGGACTGCTGATGCGCGGGCGCGAGCTGGTGGTGCGGGCCGGCGAGGTCACCGGCCTGTCGGTGACCCGTGAGAATGTCGAGGTGACCTGGAGGCCGCGGGGCGCGCGGGTGCTGCGCAGGCTGTCCGTCGGGGCGGTGGTAAACTGTGCCGGACTGCTCGGCGATCTCGAGCAGGCCAGCGAGCCGTTGCTGAGAAAGCTGCTGGCGCGCGGGCATATTCGGCCCGATCCCTGCCGGCTGGGCGCCGAGGTGGACACCGGCTCGCGGCTCGTCGGCGCGGCCGGGCAGCCAGAAACGGGGCTCTACGCCGTCGGGCCGCTGACCCGCGGGGCGTTCTGGGAGATCACCTCCGTGCCGGACATCCGCAGCCAGGCAGCGGGCGCGGCCCAGGCGATCCTGAGCGGCCTGCGGCGGTCGGCGGCGGCTTAGGGGCCGGCCAGGGTCGCCAAACCCCAGATGATGAGCAAGGCTCCCGCGGCGCGGGCGATCCAGGGGCCGGGTGGGAAGGCCTTTTCGGCGAGGACCAGAAGGGCCAGAAGGGCGATCCAGAGCAGGTTCATCACTCCGCCGACGAACAGCAGGGTCATCAGCAGCCAGCAGCAGCCAAGGCAGTAAGCGCCGTGCAGGACGCCGAGCCGGAGGGCGCCGGACGCGTGCGGACGCCAGTGGCGAGCGAGGAAAGCGCCGGGAGCCCGGCAATGGGCCAGGCACGCCTGCTTCAGCGGCGTGAACTGGTGCAGGCCGGCGCCAATGAGGATCGCGGCCGAGAGCCAGCGGCTTTGCGATCCCATGCCCATCATGGCGATCAGGCCGGCGTGCTCGAGCCCCCATTGCAGCAGCGCGGCGGCGATCGAAAAGCCGAGCCATACCAGCAGGTAGCCGGCGGCGAAGGCGGTGGTGGGGGCGAGCTGCTGCAGATCTTGACCCGTGGCCGCGGCGTGATGATGGACGCGGGCGTAGAGCAGGATCGCCGGCGCGGCGCTGGGGGCCATCATGGCGATCATCATCGCCCACCACATGGCGATCAGCAGAGCCAGGGCCGCGAAGTTCCAGGCGTCGCCCGCCATGGCCATGGTCGGGGCCCGGTGCGGAAACAGCGACAGGGTGGTCATGTCCCAGGCGCTCATGCCCATACCGGCGCCGGCCAGGATGTAGCTCCAGGCCAGGAGGCAGAGAACCCCCAGGGCAATGAGCGTGATGAGACGATCGCGCCGAAGCAGGCGTTCGAGCCGCGTCAGGCGCGCACCACGCCGTTGTTGTTGAGGTGGAGGCGGGCGAACTGGCCGTAAGAGTCTTTGGTCGTGACCTTCACCGGACCGTCGGTCCGACTGGAGGCGCTGCCAATCTCGGCCACTGCGTACTCGAAGCCCTCGGGCAACACGATCTGGGCGCGGGAGGGCAGGCCGCTGACCTTGTTGCGGATCGGCTCGCCGGTGGTCTCGATGTAGTCTTTGACGAAGATGCGGCCCTGGCGACCGTCGACATCGAGCTCAAGCTCGATGGGCGTGAACACCGGCGGGTGCATGGTCGTGACCGTCGAGGCGTAGACCGCGAACATGGTCGCGAACGGAGCGGTGTCCTGCCCGGTCATGATCTTCAGCAGGGCGCCCCGCTGCTCGTCGCTGGCCGCTTCGTCGACGAAGGCGATGGCCTCGCCGTTGCCCTCGTGAATGGCGCCGGGCCACTTGAAGACGGCGGCTATCCGCAACGCGTCGAGCCGGATGTCGCCGTAGTGGCCCTGGTCGATCTGGATGCCGGCTACGGCGTGGCAGTGGCCCTTGTCAGGCAGAGCGTTGAACTGGCAGTTGCAGCCGTACTCGCAGGTGCAATTGACGAGTTCACGGCCCTTGAGCTCCCAAGGCGTCATGGCGACCTCCGTCCATCCATGCGAAGGGCGCAATCTAGACCTTCGCGAGGTCGCCGACCACCGTTCTGTGAATCCGGGCAGCCTACGCGGCCGCGAACTTCACGGGTTCCATCTTCGGCGTCAGCAGGTGCACGACCAGCACGGCCAGTAGATAGATGCAGCCGCAGACCGCGAAGATCGGCTCATAGCCGCCGGTGGTCTCCAGCACCTGTCCAACCGACTTGGCCATGATCATCCCGCCGATGCCGCCGAGCATCCCGCCGATGCCGATGACCGAGCCCACAGCGCTGCGTGGGAAGACGTCGCCGGGCAGGGTGTAGAGGTTGGCCGAGAACGCCTGGTGGGCGGCGGCGACCAGACCGACCACGACGGTGGCGAGCCACAGGCTGTGGATCTGGGTGATGAAGAAGTAGGGCAGGGTGGCCAGCGCGCAGACCAGCATGGTGATCTTGCGAGAAGCGTTCAGGCTGCGGCCCGACTTCATCATCTTGGAGGACATCCAGCCGCCGGCGACGCTGCCGACGTCGGAGATCAGGTAGACCGCCGCCAGGACGATGCCGAACATCGCCACGTTGAGATCGAAGGTCTTCTTGAAGAAGTCCGGCAGCCAGAACAGCAGCATCCACCAGACGGGGTCGATCAGGAACTTGCCGATCGCATAGGCCCAGGTCTCGCGCTTGGGCAGGACGCTGAACCAGCCGACCTTCACGTCGGTGTCCTCGGGGTCCTGGCGGATGTGGGCTAGCTCGGCAGCGTTGACCTTCTTTTCCTGCTCGGGCGAGCGGTACATGACCAGCCAGGCGACGATCCAGAACATGCCGATCACGCCGGTGATGATGAAGGCGGCGCGCCAGCCGTAGGCGAGCATGATCGCTGGCGCGACCAGCGGGGTGATCACCGCGCCGATATTGGCCCCGGCGTTGAAGATGCCGGTGGCGAAGGCGCGTTCCTTCTTGGGGAACCACTCGGTGACCGCCTTGACCCCGCCCGGGAAGTTGCCGCCCTCGCCGACGCCGAGCAGCAGCCGGACGAGGAAGAACTGCTGCAGGGTACTGGCCCCGGCGTGGGCGATGTGGGCGATCTGCCAGATCACGAAGGCCGCGGCGTAGCCGATCTTGGCTCCGACCCGGTCGACGAAGGCGCCGAACAGCAGGTAGGAAACCGCGTAGGCGGCCTGGAAATAGAAGACGATGTCGGCGTAGTTGGTCTCGCTCCAGCCCATCTCATCGGACATGAAGGGCTTGAGCACGCCGAGCATCTGGCGGTCGACGTAGTTGATGACCACCGCCGTGAACAGCAGGGCGCAGATCACCCAGCGGCGGCGCGTCATGGTCGCGTCTTGGGCCGCGGGCGCGGCTTCGGCTGCGGTCGTCATCAGTTCGTTCCCAACCCCGGCGACTGATTTGCTCACGGCCCTCGCGCCGTCGCCAGGCGCGCCGGGTTCAGTTTGGTCTCTCAGACGGTCGGCGTCGCCGCCACCGCCACACAGCGGATTTCGCCATAGCCTTCGAAGCGCACGGCGCCTTCCTGGCCCGGCAGGATGTCGTGGATGCCCGCGGCCGCCCCGGTGCAGATGTACATGCCCTGACGCAGAGGACGCCCGCGCCGCGCCAGATTTTCCGCCAGCAGCCGCACCGACTCGACCGGGCCGCCGGGCAGCACGAAGGCGCCGCCCTGGCCAAGCATCTGGCCGCTTATCAGAGTCTCGCAGCGCAGCTCTTCCAGGGCGCGCGAGCGCCAGTCGGGGATCTCCTGCCCGACCATCAGGCCCGCGTTGTTGCCAAAATCCGACACCACGGCCGTCGGGCCAAGGATATTGATGCTGGCTAGCGGGCTGCCTGCCGGCTCCATGCCGATGTGCATGGCCGCGATCAGGTCGGCGGCCTCGTCCGTGGTCCAGTCGAGCTTGCCGGCGGGGGCGTCGCGGCCGATGCGGGCCACATACTCGGCCTCGACCGCGGCGAAGCCGCCGACGAAGACCGGGAACGGAGTCACGTCGCCGGGCTGCACGTGCCAGAGCGCCCGACGGAACACCGGGCCGAAGATGCGCGGCGCCTTGAGGCGCGGCTCGTGCTCGGGCGGGACGCGGCCGACCTTCCAGCCGACCACATCGTCGTCCCACAGATCGAGCGCCGCATCCTGGATGCGGTAACCGGTGGCAAGATCGGTCGGCAAAACACCGGGGAAATCGGGAAGAGCGCGCAGGGCGCGGCGCGCCTGCACGAATCGTTCAGCGACGGAGCGAACGGGATAGGCCTCGGCAGCATCCGCCGTTCCAACGCTCAAACCGATTTCCCTCCCGCTGCGTCGCCCTTGAAGGCGCTATTGTCTCTAAAGGAAACCGGTGTCATTTTCAAATCAAGCCCAAATCGGCGGCGTTGCGGACAATCGGTTCCGTCGGCGAGAATGGGCGCGCTCAGGGAGGCGGGAAGACGTTGCGTAAGGTCTTGGGGTTGGCCGTTGCGGCCGCGTTGTCGGTTGCGCCCGTGATGGCGATGGCGGCGGAGAAGGCGTTTCCTGAGGCCCTGGGCTGGGCAGCCAAGACGCCGGGCGGACGGGGCGGTCAGATCCTCAAGGTGACGACCCTAGCCGCCGACGGCCCGGGATCGTTCAAGGCCGCGGTCGAAACCAAAGGGCCGCGGATCGTGGTGTTCGAAGTCGGCGGCGTGATCGACCTGGGGGTGAAGACCCTGACGATCCGCGAGCCTTTCCTGACCATCGCCGGCCAGACCGCCCCTTCGCCGGGGATCACCCTGATCCGTGGCGGCGTCGACATCGCCACTCACGACGTAGTGGTGCAGCACCTGCGCGTGCGCGCCGGGGAAGCTGGGCAGCCGAAGAAGAGCGGCGGGGACTTCGATTCGATCTCCACCCAGGGCGTCGCGTACAACATCCTGATCGACCACAATTCGCTGACCTGGGGGACCGACGAGAACCTCTCAGCGTCAGGGCCGCGTTTTGTCGGCAAGACGCCGGACGAGTGGCGGGCGGGGACCTCGCGGTCGATCACCTTCTCGAACAACATCGTCGCCGAGAGCCTGGGCTATGCGACCCACGCCAAGATCGAGCACTCCAAGGGCAGTCTGATCCACGACAACGTCACCGACATCCTGATCGTCGGGAACCTCTACGCCCACAACTACGAGCGCAATCCGCTGTTCAAAGGCGGGGTGCGCGGAGTGATCGCCAACAACCTGATCTTCAACCCAGGCCAGCGGGCGATTCACTACAACCTGATGGCGGCCGAATGGGGCAATGAGCCCTGGCAGGTCGGCCAGGTGGTGGCGGTCGGCAACGTGTTGCGCGGGGGCCAGGACACGCCGGTGGACCTGCCGTTCTTCCAGATCGGCGGCTATGGCGACGTGGAATTCTACGGCAAGGACAACATCGCGGTGGACCGCTTTGGCAAGCCGCTGCCGATGTTCGGCCGCTATACGACCGCGCCGGCCAGGATCATCGAGGTGAAGAAGCCGCCGCTATGGCCCGAGGGGTTCACCGCCATGCCGGCCGAGCAGGTGCAGCTGTCGGTACTGACCAATGTCGGCGCCCGGCCCTGGGACAGGGACGCCGACGACGTGCGGCTGCTGGCCGACGTCGCCGAGGGGCGCGGCGAGATCATCAATTCCGAACAGGACCTGCACGGATATCCGCAGCAGAAGGAGTCCCGCCGGCCGTTCAACGAGGCCGATTGGAACCTGCAGGACATGACGCCGAAGCGCCGGGATTTGCTGGATTCCGGCGCCAAGGCGCGGGGCACCTGAGCTCTCTGTGGCCGGATTACTTGGCGGCTCCGCAAGGCGCAGGCTATGAACGGGTAACGAACAGGGCGGGATGACGGCGATCGTGGCGCGCGAGACAGGTACCAAGTCGGCCCCGGCCGCCCGGCCCACCATCAACGACGTCGCCCGCATGGCGGGGGTTTCGAAGAAGACCGTCTCGCGGGTCATCAATGAGAGCCCGTTCGTAAAGGAAGACACCCGCAAAGCCGTCCAGGCGATCATCCGCGAGACCGGCTACACCCCGGACCCGCAGGCGCGAGGCCTGGCCTTCCGGCGCTCGTTCCTGATCGGGCTGATCTACGACAACCCCAATCCGCAGCACACGGTCAGCCACCAGCAGGGACTTCTGGACGCCATGGCGGGCTCCGGGTTCGAGCTGGTGGTTCGCCCGGTGGACCGCACCAGCCCGCGGCTCCTGGACGAGATGCGAGCCTTCATCGAGCGCCAGAAGCTGTACGGCGTGGTGCTGCCCTCGCCGGTCTCGGAAAACGAGCAACTGGTGGAACTGCTGAAGGAACTGGACTGCCGCTATGTGCGGATCGCTTCTGTGCCGATGGACGAGGCCGACCGCATGGTGGTCAGCCATGACGGCGAGGGGGCGGCCCAGGCCGCGCGCCACCTGGCCGATCTTGGCCACACCCGCATCGCCCTGATCTCCGGCCCGCCGACCTTCCGCTCCTCGCAGGAGCGCAAGAAAGGGTTCGAGCGCGGTCTGGCCGAACGCGGCCAGAAGCTGGCGCCGGACTATGACCGGCAGGGCGCCTATACCTATGATTCCGGCATGGCGGCGGCTCATGAGCTGTTCGCCCTGGATCAACCGCCGACAGCGATCTTCTGCCTCAACGACGAGATGGCGGCCGGGGCCTACATCGCCGCCCACGAGCGCAAGATCGACATTCCGGGCCAGGTGTCGATCGTCGGCTTCGACGATGCGCCGATCGCCTCGCGCCTGTGGCCGACGATGACCTCGGTGCGCCTGCCGCTGCGCGAGATGGGCCGGGTGGCCGGCGAGAAGCTGGTGCCCAATCCGATGCGCGACAAGCCGGCGGTTTGGCCCGAGATCGAGCCGGAACTGATCGTCCGCAACTCCACCGGCGCCCCGGCCTAGGCAATTCCACCGAGCGTCTCGTCGCATTGATCGCAAATCGCGTGCGCGCGCCCTGTGCGACCGCCACCCGCTGTCAGGGTAATGGCGGGGAGTGCGGGCATGCGGCGGAAGCTGGCGGCGATCGGACGGGTGTTGTGTGCGGCGCTGGTGACGGCGAGCCTGCTGGCGCAGCCGGCCTACGCCTGGAAGCCGAACACCCACGTCTATCTTGCCAACATCGTGCTTCGCGACGTCGTCGACGACGGCAAGGTGACGATCTACGAAACCGACTACGCCAGCGGAAAGGTCGTGGGGCAGCTCGGATCCTTCGAGGTCAATCCTGCCATCGTCGCCGCGCTTCGCGCGAAGCCGGATCAATTCCGGGCCGGTGTTGTCGGACCCGACGCCTATCCCGACATGCTCACCGGGCAATCGGTGATCCATCCCGGCGGCAGCCT
This sequence comes from Phenylobacterium sp. P4_E10, assembly GCF_056401675.1. NCBI lineage: Bacteria > Pseudomonadati > Pseudomonadota > Alphaproteobacteria > Caulobacterales > Caulobacteraceae > Phenylobacterium > Phenylobacterium sp. P4_E10. Next base: position 50,384 of record NZ_JBFUIW010000012.1, read on the forward strand.
CAGCCTGCTCGGCAGTCCGGCCAGTGGCGAAGCGCCGAGCGCCCCCGGGGCGGACGCCTGGATGACACAGCTCTGGCGGAAGGCCTACGGCCCGCTGTCGCCAATGCAGCAGGCAGTCGAAACGGTTCGCGGAATGCAGCTGCTGGTGCCGCGCTACGATACCCCGGAGGTCCGCGCGTTCGTCGCCGGGTTCCTGACGCACGGGGCCGGCGACATGTTCATGCACACGTTCGTGAACCACTATGCCGGCGGCCCATTCACCATCCAGCCGGACCCGACGAACGCTGTGAAGCACATCGTGCTTGAGGGCTATGTCGGCCTGCGCACCCCCGAAATTACCGACGGCAATGTCAGCATCGACGGCGTCGACCGATTCATACATCGCGAGATGGTCTCGGGGCGGCCGGAGACGATCCTCTACGACCGTCTCCTGAAGGGAGAGGGCAAGGGTAACTCGGTCCCGGCGATGTTCTCCAAACTGCGCCGCGACCTGCAGCGCGACGTCGACTCGTATGAACGTGAGCGCATGTCGCGCTCTGGGCCTTCGCGCCTGGCGTGGGCCACGGTTAATGGGCCGTTGGCGGAGTACAAGAAGGCCTGGATCGAGGACATCGACGACGGGCTGCGGGCCTGGCCGGCCGTCTCGCATGAGCTCGGCAAGGCGCTGGTCTACAACCCGAACGGCGGGGTGGACGTGAATCACGCCAAGGCGGTCGCCTCCAAGTACGCTGAAGACCACCTTGTCAGCATGGCCGGCGTGCCGGACGCGGCGGTCGCTTCGGTAGCGTTCATCAACAAGATCCTCTCAGCCAGTCTGCCGCCGCCGTTGGACAAGTTTTTGGACGAACTCAAGCGCATGCCGCTTGACGCCATGGTCAAGGACGCGACGGGTAAAACGCTCGACGAGTGGGCCGGCCTCATGAAAGCGCCGACGGAGCATTTCGAGTCCGAGCTGAACCAGCCTGGCGGCGCCACTGCCGGGCATCGTGAAAATCTGATCACCCTGGCCGATTTCACCGTCAAGGTTCTCGGGATTGACGATCCGCGCGCTCGCAACATGGGGCTGCGGTTCGAGGTCAACAAGTTCCCGCCGGCCTTCAACACCGTGCAGATGACCAAGCTGGCCTTCCTCAGCGAGAAGGGCATGACCGACCTGCTGGCCGCCCTGAAGGCCAAGGGCGCCGACGTGCCCGCCAAACCGGATGTGACCGGCAATTATGAAAGCGCCATGCTCGGCTTTCTCACGTCCATGGATGCGGACAACGAATGGCAGGGCCTTGGCAGCAAGCCGGGAGAGGTGAGCCGCCGGTCGTCGTTCCTGGCGCGCAACGGCGCGGCGGCCTGGAAGAAACTGTTCATGCGGCAGATTGGCGAGCGCGCCGACTGGCCGGGCACGACGGCCTCGACCACCGACCCTGTGAGCGACACCGGGTTCCAGCAGATCGAGCAGTGGGCGGTGCGGATCGACAAAGTCGAGTATGACGCCTCCGCCGGCGGCAAGGGCGCCAACGTCACAGTGAGCGCCACCTTCCGCAACGACAGCGCCGAGCAGATGTACTTCACCGACAAGAGCATGCGCACGACGCTCGACCGCACCAGCGGCGGGACCGTAGGAGCGATCAATCTCACCAACCGGTACAAGGACCAGGCCTCGCTGCCGCCCTGGCACTACATGACGGGAAATCCTGTCCCGCTGAAGGGGCGGGTCGCCGTCCAATATGTCTATGCGGTCGGAGATCAGAAGGCGCAGAGCGAGGTCTTCCAGTGGACGGTGATCGAGCAGAAGCGGAAGAGCGCCCTGCAGCCGCTGCTGATGGTCGACGGCAAGACCATCAAGATCCCCGTCACGAAACTGGCCATCGAGGGCAGCCCCGCCCCGACGCCGCAGGCTGCGGTCGATCCCGCCCTACTGAAGGCGCTGGAAGGCGTCTACCGAACCAACCGCAGGACCTTGCTGACCCTGAAGGTCGAGAACGACAAGCTGGTCGGGCGCGCGATCAACGACTACGTGCCGAAGAATGAGCGCGAGCAATTGAGCCTGAGCCTGATGGCGGACGGGTCGCTGCAGGGGCAATGGTTTGAGTTCATCGGCGTACAGAAGCAATGGATCGACCTGAAAATCAGTTTCGCGGCCGACAACAACAGCTTCTCCGGCCTCGGGACATACAGGTTCTCGCCGCTCGACCCGCCGCTCGAGTACAAGGGCGAGCGGGTCGGCGGCGAGGGCGGCGACGGCGGCAAAGGAGCGGACGGCTTCATCTCGGGCGGCTATTTCGCGATGCGCGTGGATGCGGTGGCCCGGCAGCCGAACAAGCTGTTGATGAAGCCGGTCGAGGTGATGATGACGGCCCGCAACACCCAAGGCGGCCGCCGTGGAATTTGGTACACTGAAACCAGCTACACCCTGCTGGGTTCTGACGGTGTAGAGTACAAACACGACGGCAACAGCTATGGCCGGACAGGCGCTGAGCGGATGACCGCAACCGTCTGGCTTGAGAAGGACGAGCAGGGCGCCGTCACCTATGTGTTCCCTCAGGTCCCGGTGATCGTGAAGCCCGTCAAGCTGATTGGTCGCGAGAAGGGCAAGACGGTCCTCGAACTCGACCTTGCGAACGCGCCTGAAAGCCGTGGCGCCGCTTCCAGCGCCGGTAGCGGCGGGGTTGCGGCCGGCGAGCCGGTCACCCTAGGGCAGCTCGAGGGCAAGCTGGTATCGCTCAACCGCGGCGCCGACCGCGATTGGGAGGCGGTGGTCTCGTACAAGAACACAGGCCAGACGCAGGTGAAGCTCTGGGATGTGGCCGCGGCGCTCTACGACGCCAATTCCGAGACGCGCCGTAATCACGGCGACTTCTATTACCCGGAAGCGGGCCGTCGACGGATCGGGACGACGATCGTTGTCCCGCCTGGCGGCGAGATGAAGGTCAAATACTGGTTCACCCAGTCCGCCAACCTGAAGCCGGTCCGGTATCGGCTGCAGGATTCCCAGACAGGCCAGGATGGGTCGATCCCGACGACCATGCTGCCGGACGGTGATCGCTAGGGAGGCGCAGTAGGAGGCTCCGCACGGAGCCTCCTACTGATTGCCTCGGGAATTGACACCGGTTACCATGCGCCCAATCGAGCGTAAGGCTCGCGAGTTGGGAAACGCCGTCATGTTCAAGAAAACCTTTCACGCCACCCATCCGGACATGATGAAGGGGGTCGACAACGACACCTTGCGCGACCGCTATCTGGTGCAGGATCTGTTCGCACCCGGCCAGGTGACCCTGAACTACAGCCACAACGAGCGCTTCGTAATCGGCGGCGCCGCGCCGGCCGGCCAGGCGCTCAAGCTGCCCGAACAGACCGAACCAGCCAGCGCCGCGGGCCATCCGTTCCTGGAGCGGCGCGAACTGGGCGCGGTCAATGTCGGCGGCGCCGGCAAGATCACCGTCGACGGCCAGGCCTTCGACATGGCCCCGCGCGACGGCCTCTACATTTCGATGGGTTCGAAGGACGTGGTGTTCGAGAGCGCCGACGCGGCGAACCCGGCCAAGTTCTACCTGGCCTCGACGCCGGCCCATAAGGTCTGTCCGATCACCAAGATCGCGATCTCGCAGGCCAATCCGCTGGAGCGCGGGAGCCCCGAGCAGTCCAACGAGCGGACCATCTATCAGTACATCATCCCGGGGGTCTGCGAGTCCGCCCAGCTGCTGCTGGGGGTGACCTTCCTGAAGCCCGGCAGCGTGTGGAACACCATGCCGCCGCACCTGCATGACCGCCGCTCGGAGGTCTATTTCTACTTCGACCTGGCAGGGGACAATAAGGTCTTCCACTTCATGGGCGAGCCGGACGCCATGCGTCACATCGTGGTCGGGGCGGATGAAGCGGTGATCAGCCCGCCGTGGTCGATCCACATGGGCGCCGGCACCTCGAACTACGGCTTCATCTGGGCCATGGGCGGGGAGAACCTCGACTACACGGACATGCACGTCCTCGACATCTGCCAGCTGAAGTAGGCCGCCCATGTCGCCGTTCGATCTATCCGGCAAGGTGGCGGTGGTCACCGGCGCCAACACTGGCCTGGGCCAGGGCGTGGCCGAAGCCCTGGCCGCCGCCGGCGCGGACATCGTCGCCGTCGGCCGCACGCCGCCGCAGGAGACTCAGGTCGCGGTCGAGAAGCTGGGGCGGCGTTTCCACGCCGTTTCGGCGGATCTGTCCTCGATGGAGCCGATCGAGCGGATCGTCGCAGAGGCGGTGGAGCAGTTCGGCGCGATCGACATCCTGGTCAACAACGCCGGGATCATCCGCCGCAACGACGCCCTCGAGTTCACCGAGGACGACTGGGACGCGGTGATGAACGTGAACCTGAAGACCACCTTCTTCCTGACCCAGGCAGTCGCCCGCCGGATGCTGGAGCAGGGCAGGGGTGGCAAGATCATCAATATCGCCTCGTTGCTGTCCTTCCAGGGCGGCATCCGGGTCGCCTCCTATACGGCCAGCAAGAGCGGGATCGCGGGGGTCACCAAGCTGCTGGCCAATGAGTGGGCGGCCAAGGGGATCAACGTCAACGCCATCGCCCCGGGCTACTTCGTGACCAACAACACCGAGGCCCTGCGCGCCGATGAGGGGCGTAGCCGCGACATCCTGGCGCGCATTCCCGCCGGGCGCTGGGGATCGCCGGACGACCTGGGCGGCGCGGCCGTTTTCCTGGCGTCGCGAGCGGCGGACTACGTGCACGGCACGGTGGTCGCCGTGGATGGCGGCTGGCTGGGGCGTTAGCCTCAGTCGGTGAAGCATGGGCGCCGAATTTCGCTAGAGCGGCGCCTTGATCACACTTTCACCAGCTCTGCCTTGAAAGGCGGCCGACCGGTCTTGCGAGCGTGAAGAAATCGTGGCTAACTCGAGTTGCTACCGGTGTCAAAGAGACCGCCTCGTGATGACACCGGTGTCAGAAAATGGAACGGCCGGAGAGCCAGTCTCGACCGCAACAGCGGCGCGGCCTATCCGGGGTAGGGAGGGAAACTATGGCTACGAGAACGAAGTCGCGCGCCCTGTTGGGCAGCGCATCCCTGGTTGCGCTCACCCTGGCTGCGGCCGCGAGCCCGGCCATGGCGGAGGCCCCTGCCGCGGCGCCGGCTGCGGGCGAGGTCGAAGAACTGGTCGTCACCGGTTTCCGCGGCAGCCTGCAGCAGGCCCTCAATATCAAGCGTGACTCGGCGGTCGCCTCGGACGCGATCCTGGCCGAAGACATCGGCAAGTTCCCTGACCTCAATCTGTCGGAGTCGATCCAGCGCATCTCCGGCGTGGCGATCACCCGTGAAGGCGGCGAAGGCCGTCAGATCTCGGTCCGCGGTCTGGGCCCGCAGTTCACCCGTGTGCGCATCAACGGCATGGAGGCGCTGACCACCGCCGGCGGCACCGACGCCAACGGCGGCACCAACCGCGGCCGCGGCTTCGACTTCAACATCTTCGCTTCGGACCTGTTCAACTCGATCACGGTCCAGAAGACGGCGTCGGCGGAGACCGAAGAGGGTTCGCTGGGCGCGACCGTCGACCTGCGTACCGCGCGGCCGTTCGACTATCCGGGTTTCAAGGCCGCCGCCTCGGCCCAGGCCAGCTACAATGACCTCAGCAGCGAGACGAGCCCGCGCCTGGCCGGGATGATTTCCAACACCTGGGCCGACGGCACGTTCGGCGCCCTGGTCTCGGTCGCCTACACCAAGCGCAAGCTCACCGACGAGGGGACTTCAACGGTGCGCTGGGCGACCGGCAACGCCTTCGCGCCCGGCTTCGAGAGCGCGCCGGCCGGCGGCCCGACCCTGGCCCAGCTGAACTCGGCCTTCCACCCGCGCTTCCCGCGCTTCGACCAATACGAGCAGGAGCAGGAGCGCCTGGGCGCGACGGTCTCGCTGCAGTGGGCGCCGAGCGACAAGACCCAGGTCTCGTTCGACTTCCTCTACGCCGATCTCGACGGCACACGCGAAGAGCGGTTCCTGGAGGCGCCGTCCTTCAGCGTCGGCGGGGCCTGCACCGTCGCCAACCGCCCGACCACCTGCGGCATCGCCGACACCAATGTCCTGGCCGGGGTGATCGACGCCAACAACACGCTGATTTCGGGGACGTTCGATGACGTCGACCTGCGGGTCGAGGACCGCTTCGACGAACTGTCGACCGAGTTCACGCAGTACTCGCTCGATTTCGTCCACGAGTTCACAGACAGCCTGCGCCTGCATGCGCTCGCCGGTCACTCGAAGTCGGACCACGATAACCCGGTCCAGACCACGCTGACCTGGGACCAGTTCAACGTCGACGGCTACTCCTACGACTACAGCCAGGGCCGCGTGCCGCTGATCAATTACGGGACGGCGAACCTGACCGATCCGGCCGCCTGGCGTCTGACCTCGGTGCGTCTGCGTCCGCAGACAGCGGTCAACACCTACGACACCGTCCAGGCTGACATTCAGTATGATCTGACCGACGTTCTGACGGTGAGCGGCGGGCTGTCCTGGAAGGCTTACGACTTCGAAACTACGGAACTGCGCCGCTCAAACGGCACATCGACCAACCAGGAGTCGGTGGTCCCGGCCGCGGTCCTGGCCATTCCGACCTCGACCTACGCCAAGCTGGTCGACTTCCCAGGCGATGGCCTGGACATGCCGGCGGGCAACGCCACGGCCTGGGTGGTTCCCGACCTTGGCGTCGCGATGGACCTGCTGTCGCTCAACGACCAGACGGCGTTCGGCGGGGCGTGGCGCCTCGGCCCTGAACCGGCGCTGGGCAACAACCGGTCGGTCGCCGAAGAAGACAAGGGCGGCTTCGTCCAGGTCGACTTCTCCACCGAGCTCTGGTCGATGCCGTTCCGCGGCAACTTCGGCGTTCGCTACGTGCGCACCGAGCAGAGCGCGACGGGCTACACCTACGTCTCCGGTTCGGCCGTGCCGATCACCGTGGATCGCACCTACGACGACACCTTGCCGTCGATGAACGTGGTGCTCGAGCCGGTCGAAGGCTTCCTGGTCCGCTTCGGTGCGGCGCAGACCATGTCGCGGCCGGATCTCGGCAGCCTGACCCCAGGTGCGACCATCAGCGTCTCGGGCGCCAACCGCTCGGTCACCGCCGGCAACCCGAACCTCGACCCGTTCCGGGCCAAGGCCTACGACCTGTCGTTCGAGTGGTACTACACGCCGGAAGCCCTGGTGAGCCTGGCGCTGTTCCGCAAGGACGTCGACTCGTTCGTCCAGACCTTGAGCACGACCAGCACCTTCAGCGACAACCCGTTCGGTCTGCCGGACTCGGTCGCCATCGCCGCCTGCGGCACGACCCCGGGCTGCAGCCCGTCCTCGTCGTGGAGCTTCTCGGCGCCGCGCAATACGCCGGGCGGCACCGTGGAGGGCTACGAGCTGACCTTCCAGCAGCCCCTGAGCTTCCTGCCGGGCCTGCTGGCCAACCTCGGCGTGCTGGCGAACTACACCTATGTGAAGTCGGAGATCGACTATCTCAACGCCGCCGGCGCGGTGATCGCGACCAACGACATCACCGGCTTGTCGCGCAAGTCCTGGAACGCCACGCTCTACTACGAGGACGACCAGTGGTCGGGCCGTGTGTCGGGCAGCTACCGCGACATGTACCTGACCCGCGTACCGGGGCAGGAAGCCGGCACCGAGTATGACGGCACCAACGAGACGTTGAATATCGACGCCTCGCTGACCTACTCGTGGAACGACAATCTCAAGTTCACGGTAGAGGGGGTCAACCTCACCGACGAGGTTTCCGACCAGTTCGTCGGCGCGGCCAACCGGGTGCAGTTCTACCACCACACGGGGCGCGAGTTCCTGGTTGGGGTCCGCTACACCTACTAGAGTTGGCGACCGGGCAACCGAGAGAGCTGACGGCGACGCGCCGGGATCCGAGCCCTGGCGCGTCGCTCTGTTTCTGAGGAGATCATAAGGGGTGCAGGGTCAGGGGCGGATCGTCTGTTTTGGCGAAATCCTTGTGCGGCTGTCGGCTCCGGAGGGCGAGTTCCTGCTGCAGTCGCCAAGCCTGAAGGCCTGCTTCGGCGGGGCCGAGGCCAACGTCGCGGTTTCGCTGGCCAGGTTTGGCCACCAGGCGGCGATGCTGTCGGTCGCGCCGGACAACGCCCTGGGTCGGGCCGGTGTTGATGAGCTGCGCCGCTATGGGGTCGACACCTCGCAGGTGTCGTTCCTGCCAGGACGGCAGGGACTCTACTTCCTGACCCCCGGCGTGGGGCAACGGCCTTCACAGGTGCTCTATGACCGGGCGGCTTCGGCCTTCGCCCTGAACGCCGGCGCTATGGACTGGGATGGCGCCCTGTCAGGCGCCGAGTGGCTGCACGTCTCGGGCGTCACCGCGGCGATCGGGCCGCAGACCGCCCAGGCGGCGGTCGCCGCTGTCAGGGCCGCGCGGCGACTGGGCCTGAGGGTCTCGTTCGACTGCAACTACCGCGCAAGCCTGTGGCAGGCCTGGGGCGGCGATGCGCCGGCGATCCTCGGCGAGTTGCTGACGAACGCCGACCTAGTGTTTGGCGACCACCGCGACATCGCCCTGGTGCTGGGGACGGCCTTCGAGGGCGCTGATCCGCGCCAGCAGGCGGCGGCGGCGGCCTTCGCCGCCTATCCGGACTTGAGGCTGATGGCCTGCACGGGCCGCACCCAGCATACGGTCAGCCATCACGACCTCTGCGGTTTCCTGTTCGCGCGCGGCCAAGCCTGGAGCACGGGCAGTCGGCCGCTGAACCCGATCATCGACCGCATCGGCGGCGGCGACGCTTTCGCCGCCGGCCTGATCCATGGCCTGCGGCTCGGCATGGCGGAGCAACAGGCTCTCGAATTCGCGGTCGCCGCCGGGGCGCTGAAACACGGCGTCGTTGGAGACTTCAACCTGGCGACCCTTGCCGATGTTGAGGCGTTGCTCGCCGAGGGCGGCCTCGACGTCCGTAGATGACGGAAGTTTAATACAGAGCGCCGTTCGCTCAGGCCTGCCGCGTCGTATGAAGGTTCCAGTCTCGACGCCGGGGAGGGCGTCGCTAGGAGCCCTTGATGACCACCTGGAAGTCCCTGTTGCTGGGCGCCTGCGCGCCAGCCCTGCTTTCGGCCTGCGCAACCGCCGCGCCGCCGCCGCCAGTTGCCGAAGCCTCGCCCCCGCCGGTCGCTGAAGCCGCCAAACCCAAGCCCAAGTACGGCGCGTTCGGCTTCGATGTCGCCGGCATGGACCGCGCCGTCGCGCCTGGAGACAACTTCTTCGACTACGCCAATGGCGGTTGGGTGAAGGGCACGGAGATTCCGGCCGACCGCGGCAGCTTCAACACCTTCGCCGTCCTTGGGGACCTGGCGTCCGAGCGGACCCGGGCCATTATCGAGGATCAAGCCAAGGCGCAGCCGGCCGAAGGCACGGACGCCCGCAAAATCGGCGACTACTATCTGAGCTTCATGGACGAGGCGGCCATCGAGGCCGCGGGGCTGACGCCCCTCCGGCCTGAGCTCGCCCGGATCGCCGCCATCAAGAGCCGGTCCGAGCTGTCGCGTGAACTGGGCGCGACCCTGCGCGCCGACGTCGACGCCCTGAACGCCACCGACTACACCACCGACCGCCTGTTCGGCCTGTGGGTCGCCGAGGACATGAACGACACGTCGAAGTATCGGCCCTATCTGATGCAGGGCGGCCTCGGCATGCCCGACCGGGCCTACTACCTCGACGGCGGCGCCAAGTTCGAAGAGCTGCGAGGCAAGTACAAGGCGCACGTCGCCAAGATGCTGGATCTGGCCGGCTACAAGGACGCCGAAGCCCGCGCTGCGCGGATCCTGGCGCTGGAGACGGCAATCGCCAAGGCGCATTGGACGGTCGACGAGACCAGCACCGTCGCGAAGGCCAACAATGTCTGGACCCAGGCGCAACTGGCCAAGAACACGCCGGGCATGGACTGGAGCGCCTGGCTGGCGGGCGCGGGACTCGACCATCAGCCGGTGATCGGACCTTGGCAGCCGAGTGCGGTGTCCGGCATTTCCAAGCTGGTCGGTTCGCAGCCGATCGAGACCTGGAAGGACTATCTGGCCTTCCACGCGCTGGAGCGCAGCGCGCCCTATCTCTCGAAGGCGTTCGTCGACGAGCACTTCGTGTTCAATGGCACCGCCCTGGGGGGCACACCCCAGCAGCGCGACCGCTGGAAGCGGGCGGTCGACAACACCAACGCCGCGCTGGGCGAGGCGGTCGGCAAGATCTATGTCGAGCGCCACTTCACGCCCGAGGCCAAGGCCCAGGTGCAAGGCATGGTGAAGAACATCCTGGTCGCCTTCGATGCGCGCATCGACCGCCTCGACTGGATGAGCCCGGAGACCAAGGCCAAGGCCAAGGAGAAGCTGGCCAGCTTCCGCGTCGGTGTCGGCTATCCCGACAAGTGGCGCGACTATTCGGGCCTGTCGATCGTCCGTGGCGACGCCTACGGCAACTGGGTTCGGAGCGATCTATTCGAGTATCGCCGCAACCTGGCCAAGCTGAACGGCCCGGTGGATCGCGACGAGTGGTGGATGACGCCGCAGACGGTGAACGCGCTGAACCTGCCGCTGCAGAACATGATCGTGTTCCCGGCGGCGATCCTGGAGCCGACCTTCTTCGATCCCAATGCCGACGCCGCGGTGAACTACGGCGCCATCGGCGGGGTGATCGGCCATGAGGTGGTGCACGGCTTCGACGACACCGGCGCGCTGTTCGATGTCCACGGCAATCTGCGCAACTGGTGGACTGACGCCGACATGGCCCAGTTCAAGACGCGCGGAAAGGCCCTGGCCGATCAGTACAGCGCCTATGAACCGCTGCCGGGGCTGCACCTTAATGGCGAACAGGTGCTGGGCGAGAACATCGCTGATCTGGCCGGACTCGCGGTCGCCTACGACGCCTATTACCTGTCGCTGAAGGGGCAGCCCGCGCCGGTGCTGGACGGCTTCACCGCCGACCAGCGGTTCTATTTCGGCTGGGCGCAGAACTATCGCGCGAAGTTCCGCGAGGCCTCCCTGCGCCGCAACGTGCTCTCGGGCGTCCACTCGCCCGGCGAATACCGCGCCCAGACCGTGCGCAATCAGGATCCGTGGTATCCCGCCTTTGAGGTCAAGGCAGGGCAGGGGCTCTATCTGACCCCTGAGCAGCGGGTGAAGATCTGGTAGCGCAGGTTATCGAGGTCGAGGACGCGGACGACCCGCGCATCGCCGCCTATCGCGATGTGCGGGAACGCGACCTTGTGGGCCGCCAAGGCCTGTTCGTGGCCGAGGGCGAGGTGGTGCTGCGGGTGCTGTCGCGCTCGCGCTTGGTGCAGCCGCAATCGCTGTTGCTCGCAGCCAAGCGCGTCGAGGGGCTTGCCGACGTGATCGGGGCGCTACCGGACGAGGTCCCTGTGTTCGCGGCCGGCCAGACGGTGATGGACGCGGTGGTCGGCTTCCCGATCCACCGGGGCATCCTGGCGCTCGGACGTCGGGCGCAAGAACCTTCAGCCGCCGAACTGCTGGCGGGCCTGCCTGACGAGGCGTTGGTGCTGGTGCTGTGCGGCATCGCCAACCACGACAATATGGGCGGCTTGTTCCGCAACGCCGCGGCCTTTGGGGTCGATGCGGTGATCCTGGATCAGACCTGCTGCGACCCGCTCTACCGCAAGGCCATACGGGTTTCGGTCGGGGCGGCGTTGGTCATGCCGTTCGCGCGGCTGGCGCCGGGCGAGGACGTCCTGGATCTGTTGGAGGGGCATGCCTTCGAGGCCCTGGCGCTGAGCCCGCGCGGGCAGAGCGATCTGGCGCAGGCGACGCGACCGCGCCGCGCGGCGGTGGTGCTGGGCGCTGAGGGCCCAGGGCTGTCGGAAGCCCTGCTGGCCCGTGCCAGGACCGTCCGCATTCCGATGGCGGACGGCTTTGACTCGCTGAACGTGGCGGTGACCGCCGGCGTCGTCCTGCACCACCTCGCCTTTGCCGCGAGGCGGCCGGACTAGCGCGCGCGGCGGACGCTGGCCGGGCGCTCTTCAGATTCTTCGATCAGCGAACGGGTCAGGTTGAGAATGGCGGTGCGCATGGTCGGCTGTTGCACGCTCGCGAACGCCTCGAGCAGTTGCACGGCGCCCGGGACGGCCAGTTTCTCGAACAGGCTTTCATCGCTCATCGGGGAGGGGGTTTCGCCGACCAGCTCGCCGACGGTGGTGTCGAGCTTCTGAGCGATCCGGACCAGCATGGAGGCCGAAACGCGGTTCGCGCCGCGCTCGTACTTCTGAACCTGCTGGAAGCTCACTCCCAGGTGGTCTGCCAGGGTCGACTGCGAAATGCCAAGCCACTTGCGGCGGACGCGGATGCGGTGGCCAACGGCGACGTCAATCGGATCCGGCCCTTGATCCTCGGAAATCTCGTTCACTGACAAAGTCCCTAACCACGGACGCGCGACTGCGCATAACTAACTTACTGACATAGGCGAAACTAACGTCGCCACACCTATATCGTGAAAAGCGGGTTGCACTGCAACAGAAAGCGAATTTTCGCTTACAGCGCGAGTCTGGCGTGCAGGCAAACGGCGCTTTCGCGTCTAAGGCGTCCGAGGCGCGGCCTGAAGAAGGGCTTCGATCTGATCCGGGCACACTTTCGCAGACCTCTCCCGCGTGGGGGGGCGCGTCCTGAGATCGCGCCGCCCGCCTCCAGGCAGGGGCGCTGGCCATTCTGCCCGGCGCGCACTTCGGGGGCGCTTCGGCGGCGGCCGCGGTCGTTCGGCGCAGACCTGCTCCACTTCAAGGAGCCTTAACCTTAGTCACCCAACCTCCATCTCGCTGAATTCGATAGAATAAATAAGGGGGGTCAGCATGGGGGGCGACACGCCGGAGGCGCGTCCGTTCGGGCTTGAGATATCTCGGGCCGTTTGCGACCGCGCCACGCGGCTCGCCAAGTCCCTGTTTGACGCGCTCGATGCGCAGGTCATCTTCGTCAAGGACGGCGAGATCTGGCGCAGCCGCGATCCCGATGGCCGCATCCTGCGCGAACGCGACCGCACAGCAGAGACGGTCCAGGCCACCGGTGAGCCGCTGTGGGTGGCCGACGCCACCCAGGACCCGCGCTTCGCCAATTCGCCGGTGGTGGTTGGCCCGCCGCACTTGCGCTTCTTTGTGGGCGTGCCGATCCGGCTTGCGGACGGCACCACGCCCGGCACTCTGGCCGTCTACGGCGCCGCGCCGCGAGCTCACGATCCGGCTTTGGAGCGGCGCTTGAACGATATTGCCGACTTCCTGGCCGACGAATGGGCGCGAGCGCAGGCCAGCAAGGCGCGCGAGCAGAGCCGCCGCGAGCGCGACGCCATCCGCGGGACCCTTGGCGCCATCGTCTCGGCCATGCCGGTCGCCCTGGTCCTGACCGACCGCGATCTGAGAGTGATGGGCGCCAGCCCGCGCTGGATCAGTTCGGTGAAGCTGGAAGGCAAGCCCATCGTGGGGGAGGCTATCCAGGAACTTACGCCGCACATGTATGCCGCCTGGACGGACATCTATGCCAGGGTGCTGGCCGGCGAGAGCATAAAGGCCGATCGGGTGCCCGTCGTGGAGGACGGCGCGACCCGCTGGCACCGCGCCGAACTGGCGCCCTGGCGCAACGCCGATGGCGAGGTCGGCGGGCTGGTGATCGGCAGCTACGAGATTTCGGACATGGTCGAGGCGCTGGAGGCCACTGAGCGGTCCGAGCAGCGCCTGATGCTGGCGATGGAGATCGCCGATATCCACGTTTTCGAGATGGACTACCATCGGCGCGAACTGATCAAGGCCGGCGCCGAGGACACCTTCTTCACTGAGCCGAAGACCTACGACGAGCTCTATCGTGACATCTACGGCACCATCGACCCGCGCGATCGCGATCACGTCGAGGAAGCCTGGCGACGTCATCTGGAGGAGGGGGCGCCGTACAGCCCCGAGTATCGTCTGCTGCGCGCCGACGACCGCGAGGTGTGGGCACAGGGCGCGAGCCGGCTGATCGCCGACGGCGAAGGTCGTCCGATCCGCCTGATCGGAGCGTTGCAGAACGTCACCGAGCGCAAGGCCGGCGAACGAGCCCTTGTGCAGGCCAAGGAAGACGCCGAGGCCGCGAACCGCGCCAAGTCGACCTTCCTGGCCACCATGAGCCACGAGATCCGCACGCCCCTGAACGGCGTGTTGGGCATGGCCCAGGCGATGGCCGCCGAGAACGGCCTTTCGGAAATTCAACGCGAGCGGCTGGATGTGATCCGCCAGTCAGGCGAGACGCTTCTGGCGATCCTCAACGACGTGCTCGACCTTTCAAAGATCGAGGCGGGCAAGCTGGAACTGGAAGAGGCCGACTTCGATGTGGCCGCCCTGGCGCGGGGCGCCCATGCGGCCTTTACCGCCATTGCGAACAAGAAGGGGCTGTCCTTCGACCTGGTGATCGAGCCCGCGGCCCTCGGGGTCTATCGCGGCGATTCCACCCGTGTCCGGCAGATCCTCTACAATCTGGTTTCCAACGCCCTGAAATTTACCGAGCAGGGGGAGGTGCGGGTCAGCGTGGCGCGCGACCAAGCGGGTCTGCGCCTGAGCGTATCCGACACTGGTATCGGCATCTCACCCGACCGTCTGGCCAACCTGTTCCAGAAGTTCGAGCAGGCTGACGCCTCGACCACGCGCCGCTATGGCGGCACCGGCCTTGGCCTGGCGATATGCCGTGAGCTGGCCGGCCTGATGGGCGGCGCGATCGACGCCGACAGCCAGGTTGGACAAGGGACGACCTTCGTCGTGACCCTGCCTCTGTCCTGGATCGGGGCCAGCATCGTGCTGCCGACCCCGCCGACCGTCGAGCCCCACGCGTCGGAGGTCTCGGCCTGCGCCGAGCTGCGCGTGCTCGCGGCCGAGGACAACACGGTCAACCAGCTGGTGCTGAAGACCCTGCTGCACCAGATCGGTATCGACCCGGTGATTGTCGAAAACGGCGTCCAGGCGGTTGAGGCCTGGGAGCGCGAGCCCTGGGACGTGATCCTGATGGATGTCCAGATGCCGCTGATGGATGGTCCGACCGCCGCGGGCGTTATCCGCGCGCGGGAGGCGGCCGAGGGCCGCACGCGGACCCCCATCGTGGCGCTAACCGCCAACGCCATGGCACACCAGGTGGCCGAGTACCTGGGCTCGGGGATGGACGGCTTCGTACCCAAGCCGATCGAGGTTGGGCGGCTGTTCGAGGCGCTGCAGCAGGTCCTGGACGAGCGCGCAGCGGTCGAGGCCGCCTAGGGCCTCCGTCCTATTCCGCCGGTTCCCCGACCTTCAGCGGCTCGTAGGACTCGACGTCGAAGCGGGCGACTGCGTCGGCGTAGGCTTGGGCGGTGTTCGGCCAGTTGTTGAGGATCTTGCCCTCAGGCGTCTTGTACCAGCTGGTGCAGGTCCCGGCCCATGGGGTGTGGGCGAGCTCGGCCTGGATCTGGTCGTTGTAGCGGGCCATAGCCTCGGCCTTCACCGACAGCTGGCGGCCCTGGGCGAGGGCTTGCAGCACATAGCCGACCTGAGCCTCGATCATGTAGATGATCGAGTTGTGGCCCAGGTTCGTATTTGGCCCGTATAGCATGAAAAGATTGGGAAAACCGGCGACGGTGATCCCAAGATGGGCTTCTGGTCCGTTGCTCCAGGCTTGGGCGAGGGTGAGGCCCCCAGAGCCGGTGATGGCGGTCTCTCCCACGAACGACTTGGTCTCGAAGCCGGTGGCGTAGATCACCACGTCGGCCTCGTGCAGGACGCCCGTGGCGTCCACGACGCCCTGCGGCGTCATCTGTGCGATGGCCGCGGTGACCAGGGAGACGTTGGGGCGAGTGAGGGCCGGGTAGAAGTCGTTGGAGATCAGCACGCGCTTGCAGCCGATCTCGTAGTCCGGCGTGAGCTTGGCGCGCAGCTCGGGATCGACGACCTGGGCGTGCAGGTGCGCCAGCGGGATTGGAACCTCCTCGACCGGCAACGTCCCGGCGCGCTTGGCGACGAGCCGGTTCTCGGCCATCTGGAAGATATCGCTCCGGACCTTCACCATCGCGGCGGGGTTGTCGCGGAAGTTCGCCTTTTCGGCCTCGGTATAGGGCCGGTTCATGCGCGGGACGATCCAGTTGGGCGAGCGCTGGAACAGGGTCAGCTGGCCGGCGACCCTGGCCACCTCGGGCACGAACTGGATGGCGCTGGCGCCGTTGCCGATTACGGCGACGCGCTTGCCGGCGAGGACGACGGACGTCTCCCATTGGGCCGAATGGAAAGCTGGACCAGCGAAGGTCTCGCGTCCCTCGATCGGCGGCAGCTTGGGCCGATTGAGCTGGCCCCAGGCGGTGACGAAGGCGTTGGCCGTGAGCGTCGAGCCATCGGCCAGGGCGATGCGCCAGAGCGCCTCGCGTTCGTTCCAGGCCGCCCCGATCACTTCAGCATTGAGCTGGATGTGACGGTAAAGATTGTTCTTTTCGGCGACACCCTCGATGTAGGCGAGGATGTCGGGCTGGGCTGAATAGACCTCAGGCCAATCGGGATTTGGCTCGAACGAATAGGAGTAGAGGTGGCTGGGGATGTCGCAGCCGGCGCCGGGATAGATGTTCTCGCGCCAGGTGCCGCCGACGCGGTCGGCCTTCTCCAGCACGAGGAACGAGCTCTCGCCCGCGGCCGTCAGCTGGCGAGCCATGCAGAGCCCGGCGAAGCCCGCGCCCAGGATGACGACCTTGTACTCAGCGGCCATGGCGGCTCCCCCCATCACTATTGCGCGGGAGGCTAGTCAGGGCGCTATATGTGATCAACGGTTAGTTTGTCGCCGCAGCGGACGGTTCTCGACAACGCCACGCAGGCCAAGGACATTGGCCGCAATCAGGAGGACGAACAGCGATGCCCTGGGCTGACGCCCCGACCGCGCGCCGGCGCCCGTATCATGTGGGTAATCTACGCGCCCAGCTGCTCGACGAGGCGCGGGCGCTGTTGGAGGCGGGCGGCCGCTCGGAGTTGAACCTGCGGGCCCTGGCGGCGCGGGCGGGCATCGCAGCGGGCTCGGTCTATCACCACTATGCGTCCAAGGCGGCGTTGATGGCCGGCCTTGCGGCCATGGGCTTCCGAGAACTGGAGGCGAGCTTGCGTGAGGCGGCTGCCAAGGCGCCAGATGCGACGCCGATCCGGACTTCGGCCCTGGCCTATTTCGCCTTCGCGCGCGCCCAGCCGGCGCTCTACTCTCTGATGTTCGACACCGGCATGATGGCTGACCCGGAGGTGGCGGCCGCCCGTGACAGCGCCTTCGCTGTGCTGGAGTCGGTCATCGCTCAGGCCCCGAGCCAACAATCGGCGGACGAAAGCCTGATTCACAAGGTGGCGCTGGCGGTTTGGGCCTGCGGACACGGAGCGGCCTCGCTGACCCTGGCCGACGCGGAAGCTGCGGAATCGACCTTGATGGAGGACGTGATTCAGGGCCTGGAGGCGCTGTTCCGCCGACGTTGAACGACGCTATCCAAACGGTGTTCACAGGCGGAGCCTGCTTCCCACGCTGCATCGGGAGGAACCAGGATATGGCCGACGGCAACATCACCAAAGACGTCATGTATGACGCGGTGGCCCCGGACGACTTCGAATCCATGCTTGAGCTGGATCGCTACAACGCGCGCTCCACCGCCTTCGACAAGATCATCTCCGCGACCCACGATCACTTCTGGGATCCGCTCGACACCAAGTACATCGACTTCTCGGCGCCCTGGGACATGGAGAACGAGCCGCTCCTGCCCGATGACCAGATCATGAGCCTGAGCGTCCCCTACGTGCTCGACCATCTCGAGAAGACCGGTCAGAAGGCCAAGTTCATCAACGAGATGGCGCTGTGGAACTTCTCCTCGATCCTGCACGGCGAGCAGGGCGCGCTGAACCTGTCGGCCAGCCTCTGCCACGTGCTGAAGGACCAGGGCGCGCAGGAATACGCGGCCAACCAGACCCGCGAGGAAGCCCGCCACGTCACGGCCTTCGCCAAGTACATCAAGGCCCGGTGGGGCCGGCCGCGGCCCTGCGGCGCGGTGCTCAAGACCCTGCTGGTCGAGATCATCGAGGCTCCCGAGGTCTACAAAAAGATCATCGGAATGCAGATGCTGGTCGAGGGCCTAGCCATGGGCGCCTTCGCAGCGGGCTTCCAGTACAACCGCGATCCGCTGGCCAAGAAGCTGTTTCAGCTGGTGATGACCGACGAGGCTTTTCACCACAAGTTTGGGAAGATCTGGGCCGACCGCACCATCCCGAAGATGACCCAGGCCGAGCGCGACATGGTCGAGGACTGGGCCGCGCACTGCTTCCAGTCGCTGCTGTTCAACATGGGTTCGCCCAATCAACAGGCGGGGGTCTATGCCGACTTCGGGCTCGATCCGGACCGGGTGCGCGCAGAGATGGTGGTCCTGATCCAGAACGACGATCGCCGCCGCGAGCGGCTGAAGAGCCAGACCAACATCTTCCGGGTGCTCATCAAGACGCTGTTCAATTCGGGCCTGATCACCGAACGGACGCGAGCGTTCTACGCCACCTACGTGGACATGGACGAACTGAAGGCCGAGGGCGACAAGATGGTCGGCGACGACATCGCCGAGGAGGGGATCAAGTACCTCCAGGAGATCAACTTCAAGGACCGCTCCGCCGCGTCCATCACCATCGCCGCGGAATAGCTTCGCCCTGCCAGCGGTTCAGCGCTTGATTTCAAGCGCGAAGACCGCTGGTTAGGGCCATGAGCAAAGGCGCCAAGATCACCGTGGCCGGAGCCGGCGCGCTCGGCCTGACCACGGCTTTGGCCTTGGCGGACGCCGGGGCGCAGGTGACGGTCTATGACCCGGCCCCGGTTGGGGACAACGCCTCGGGCGTGGCGGCCGGCATGCTGGCCCCCGCCTTCGAGGCGGTGCTGGACGCGGGAGCCGCGCCGCACTTCGACCTGCTGCTCGCCGCCCGCGACCTCTGGCCCGCCCTGGAAGCGCGCATCGGCGTCGTCGCTGACCGTGCGGGAGCTGTGGCGGTGGGCGACGATGCGTTCCTAGCCAAGGTCGACGCCGGCCTGCGTGGGCTGGGCCTGCACCCCACCGAACTGGAACGCCGGGCGCTCGACGGCCTGGCGCCAGGCCTGGCGACCCAGTGGACCCGCGGTAGCCTTATCCGCGAGGACTGGCGGATCGAGGCCTCAACCACCCTTGCCGCCCTGCGAGGCGCGGCGCTGGCGGCCGGTGTGGAGTTCCGCCAGCAGCAGGCGACCGGTTTCGAGGGCGCTGAGCGGCTGGTGATCGCCACAGGCGCGAGCCGGGACCTGGCTGTGGTCGCGCCGGAGCTCGACCAGCTTTCGCCGATCAAGGGCCACATCCTGCGCACCCGCGAGCGGGCCTATGAGGGCGTGGTCGTGCGAGGCCCGGGAGCCTACGTCACCGCGGCGCCGGGAGGACTGACCATCGGCGCCACCATGCAGGCTGGGATAGACGACCGCATCGTCGATCCGGCCCAGGTCGAGCCGCTGAAGGCGGCGGGAGCGCGGCTGTTTCCGGACCTGGCGCAGGCCGACTTCGCAGCTGAGACCGGCGTGCGGGCGACGACCCCGGACGGCCTGCCGATGGTCGGGCGGGGTCGGCACCAGGGCGTGCTGCTGGCGGCTGGCGCGCGGCGCAATGGCTGGCTGCTGGCCCCGCTGGTCGCCAGGCTGATCACGGCTTGCGTGACGGAGGGGGAGGCTGGTCCCTTTGCCGAGAGGCTGAGCCCGGCGCGGTTCGGTAGGTAGGGAGAGGGTGATGAGCGGCTTCTGGTTGAGCGAGGAACAGGAAGCCATCGTCGAGAGCGTGACCCGGCTGTGCGCGGGGTTCGATGCGGACTACTGGCGGAAAACCGACGAAACCGGTGATTTTCCTGAAGAATTCGTTGCGGCCATGGCCGCCGGCGGCTGGCTCGGCACGGCCATGCCGACGGAGTTTGGGGGAGCGGGGCTGGGGCTGACCGAAGCGGCGCTGGTCATGCAGGCCGTTACGCAGTCTGGCGCGGGGTTTTCAGGGGCCAGCGCCATGCACCTGAACATCTTCGGACCAATGCCTATCGTCAGGTATGGCAGCGAGGCTCTCAGGAACCGGACGATACCGCGGCTGATGTCTGGCGAGGACAAGATCTGCATCGGCATCACCGAGCCCGACTCCGGCCTGGACACCACCAGCCTGACCACCCGCGCGGTGCGCACCAAGGACGGCTACGTGATCTCGGGCCGCAAGGTGTGGACCACAATGGCCCAGCGCGCCAACAAGATGCTGATCATCGCGCGCACCACGCCGAAGGATCAGGTGAAGAAGGCGACCGAGGGGCTCAGCCTGTTCTACACCGACTTCGACCGCAGCAAGATCAGCGCGACGGTGATCCCGAAGATGGGCCGCAAGGCGGTCGAGTCGAACAGCGTCTTCATCGACAACCTCGAGGTCCCCGCCGAGGACTTGATCGGCGAAGAGGGGCGAGGGTTCTACTACCTGCTGGACGGCCTCAATCCGGAGCGGGTGCTGTTCGGGGCCGAAGCCGTGGGCCTGGGCCGCGCGGCGCTGGCGCGGGCGGCGGGCTACGCCAAGGAGCGGATCGTGTTCGGCCGGCCGATCGGCCAGAACCAAGGCGTCGCCCACCCGCTGGCCAAGTCCTGGGCCGAACTGGAAGCGGCCAACCTGATGGCGTTCAAGGCCGCGGCGCTGTTCGACGCCGGGCGCGAGTGCGGGGCTGAGGCCAACGCCGCCAAGTACCTGGGCGGCGAGGCCGGATTCCACGCCTGCGAAGCGGCGGTGCTGGCCCACGGCGGCATGGGCTACGCCAAGGAATTCCACGTCGAGCGCTATTTCCGCGAAGCGATGATCGCCCGCATCGCGCCGATCAGCCGCGAGATGGTGATGAACTACATCGCCGAGCGGGTGCTCGGCCTGCCCAAGAGCTACTGAGAGCTATTGAGCAAGCCGAGCCTTGCCAATTAGCCGCCGAGGTTGAAGCGGATCGGGATCTGCACCGTGCCGCCCTCCACCGGCTGGCCGTCGCGGGTCATCGGGCTCATCTGGAAATAGGGCGCCAGCTTGAGGGCGGCGCGTCCGAAGCCCTCGTCGCCAGGGCTTTCGCGAACCACCAAGCAGCCGCTGAGCGCGCCGGCGGCGCTGACCTGGCAGGAGATCACCGCCGTGCCCCCGATCTCCCTGCGCACCGCCGGGTCCGGATAGAAGCGGGCGAACTCCTTGGCTCCCGGACGCTTGAGCCAGTTCGGAGCCACGATGCGCGGGGCGGCGGTCGGGGTTGGCGGCGCCGGCGGAGCGATCCTGGTCGGCGGATCGACCGGCGGAGGAGCCGGCGACGGATCCATCGGAATCTGGGTTGGCGGAAGGATCGATGAATCGATCGGCTGGCTGACCCGCGGGGTGACCGCGCGGGGCTGCTGGGCCACCACGGGCTCCGGCTTGGGCCTCAAGGTGACGGTCTCGACGTTGATGATCGGGCCTTCCGGCAGGGGCTCGATCTCGGGCGGCGACCAGGTCTTCACCGCCAGGTAGGCGGCCAGACCGCCGTGGACAATCACCGACAGCGCGATGGCGGCGGTGACGGCCGGAGACTTGCGATACTTCCGTAGAGCAGGACCTGCAGCGAACGGCAGGAACTGACGGACGACCATGGCGACCTCCCTTTGTTTTCATCGCTGAAACAAAGGGTCGCGCCTTGATCATGTTCGAAGCTTGGCCGTATGGGAGCGCAACCGTGGCGG
Source organism: Phenylobacterium sp. P4_E10 (assembly GCF_056401675.1). Classification (NCBI taxonomy): domain Bacteria; kingdom Pseudomonadati; phylum Pseudomonadota; class Alphaproteobacteria; order Caulobacterales; family Caulobacteraceae; genus Phenylobacterium; species Phenylobacterium sp. P4_E10. Next base: position 72,103 of record NZ_JBFUIW010000012.1, read on the forward strand.
ATCGGTGGCGAACTTGCGGTGGTTTCGCCTATCAGCCGAACTTCAGCGGATCAGGACCGATCCGGCCGTCCGGGTCGTCCAAGCCGGCGATGGCGGCGAGGTCCTCGGCGTCGAGGGCGAAGTCGAAGACGTCGAAGTTCTGGCGGAGCCGTTCGGGGTTCGCCGACTTGGGGATGACCATCATCCCGCTGTCCAGATGCCAGCGGATGATCGCCTGGGCCGGGGTCTTGCCATGCTTGGCGGCGACCTTGCCGATCACCGCATCGGCCAGCAGCTTGCCCTGGCCGAGCGGACTCCAGCTCTCGGTGACGATCCCGAGCTCGGCGTGGGCCGCGCGCAGAGCGGTCTGCTGAAAGCGAGGGTGCAGTTCGATCTGATTGACCGACGGCGCGACGCCGGTCTCGGAAACGATGCGGCGCAGGTGGTTGGCCGCGAAATTGGAGACGCCGATCGACTTGGCGCGGCCCTCTTCCTTCAACCGCACCAACGCCTTCCAACTGTCGACATAGAGATCCTGGGTCGGGCAGGGCCAATGGATCAGGTAGAGGTCGACGCTGTCGCGGCCCAGGCGCTGCAGGGATTTGTCGAAGGCCCGCAGGGCGCGGTCGAAGCCCTGGCTCTCGTTCCACAGCTTGGTGGTCACCGCGACCTCGGCGCCCGCCTCGGCGCGCTTCAGCCCGGCGCCGACGCCGGCTTCGTTCTGGTAGACGGCCGCGGTGTCGACCTGACGATAGCCAGCCTCGACGGCGGCCTGCACGATGGCGGCGGCTTCGTCATCGGGCACCTGCCAGACGCCAAGGCCCAGTTGGGGAAGCGACGCGCCGTCCTTGAAGCCGATGAGGGGCTGGGTCATGAAGTCCGCCTTGTGCTGAAGCCTGCCGGGCAAGATCGTAGCGCCGCGATCGGGACGCAAGGCGCGAGCGCGGAAGAACATGGTTAGCGACGCGTTAACTATGTGAGGCGACATCTGGGCCATGTCGATCCAGGGAATCAGGGGAGTCGTGGAGGCCGCAATCCAGCGGGCCTCCAACGCCACGGGCGTCGACTTCACGTTCCTGATGCGCACCGCGCACCGCGAGAGCGGTTATGATCCCAAGGCCAAGGCGCAGTCCTCGTCGGCGGCGGGCCTGTTCCAGTTCGTTGAGCAGACCTGGCTTTCGACACTCAAGCAGCACGGGGCCAAGTACGGTTACGCCCGCTATGCCGAGCTGATCACCAAGGGCGCAGACGGCCGCTATCACGTGGCCGGGGCGGAGGCCCGCAAGGCGGTGATGGATCTGAGGCTGGATCCGCACGCGGCCTCGCTGATGGCCGGGGAACTGACCTCCGACCACGCCTCATATCTTCGTGGCCGAGTAGGACGCGCGCCGACCGCGGGCGAGCTCTACGCGGCTCACTTCCTCGGACCGCAGGGCTCGGCCAAGCTGATCGAGGCGGTGCGCAGCCAGCCCGGCGCCAGCGCCGCCGGCCTGTTTCCGGACGCCGCCAACGCCAACCGCTCGATCTTCTATCGCGACGGCCGGGCGGCGACGGTGGCGGAGGTCTACGCCAACCTGACCAAGGGCGGCTCCGGCGCCGGCGCGCCGGCCGCGGCGCCCGCACCCAAGGAAAGCGCCTTCGTGCAGTACGCCTCGGCCCGCCAGCAGGCGCTGCAGAAGAGCCAGGACGCCATGATCGACCTGATCCTGCGCGGCTCCAAAGCCGAGGACGACGCCAGCTCCGGCGCCCGGATGACTGGCTCGATGTTCACCAGCGAGATGCTGCGCGTGCTGTCCGAAGCTCGCGACAAGGCGAGCTAAGCGGCAGGCCTTACAGCGACCAGCCTCCGTCGATTGGAGCCGGTCAGGGTGGCCGGGCTCGGCGCAGGCCAGCGCCGCCAGACTAGCCCATTGGTAATAACCCCGGTGTGCTGGACTGACTGAAATTGCGTGACGATCAGGAGGAATTTGCGTCCGAGCATCAGGGTTTTCCGCGACCCCGCATCAGGCTTTTCCTGATCAAGCCCTAGGCGTCGCCTGTATGTCCAAGCCCCAGCTTCAAAAATACACCTCTAGCAAAGCAAGGGCGCTCGGCGCTCGGGGAAGAGGTGGCATATGACACGCAACAGACGCCGGCTGCAGGTGCGGCTCCTGGTGGGGACATCTGCGGTCTGCTTGTTGGCGGCCGGCGCCGCCCAAGCCGAACCCTCTTTCGAAGTTTACGGCTTTGCCCAGGTCGACTACGTCCAGGACTTCAAGCGCGTCGACCCTGCCTGGGACGCGACCCTGCGACCGTCGAAGATTCCGACGGAGGACGGCGTATTCGGCGACGACGGCCAGAGCGTCATCAGCGTCCGGCAATCGCGGCTCGGCGTTCGCGCCAATCAGCCGGTAGGCGACCATGACTTGTTCGTCCGCTTTGAGTTCGACCTCTACGGCGTCGGCGGCGACGCCGGCCAAACCACGTTCCGCCTACGCCACGTCTACGGCGAGTGGGGCCCGGTCCTGGCGGGGCAGACGAACAGCCTCTTCATGGACGGCGACACCTTTCCCAATACGGTCGACTACTGGGGTCCGAACGGCATGGTGTTTCTGCGAAACCCGCAGATCCGCTACACCTACAAGACCGACTCGAACCAGTTCGCGATCGCCATCGAACAGCCGGGCAACGACATCGACCCCGGCAACGTCCGACTGATCGACTCTGATATCGCGTCAGGCCTGCAGGGCGATGAGGAACTTCCGGACCTGACCGCCCACTGGCGCCATAACGGCGACTGGGGGCACGTGCAGATCGCCGGCATCGCGCGGCGTGTCGGCTTCGAAACCGCCGGAACCCCCAACAACGAACCTTCGGACAGCAAGTTTGGCTGGGGCATCAACCTCTCCTCGAACATCAAGCTGTTCGAGAAGGACGTCATCCATCTGAGCGCGGTCTACGGCGAAGGCATCGCCAGCTACATGAACGACGGGGGAACCGATCTCGCCCCCGAAGCCGACGAGCTCGGAGCGCCTCCGACGCCGGGCGTGCCGAACCAGGGGCTTCGCGGCGACGTCGTGCCGCTGTTCGGGGTGATGGCCTACTACGACCACTACTGGAACGAAGAGTGGAGTTCCTCGATCGGCTATAGCCGCGTCCAGGTCGATAACACCAACTTCCAAGAAGATTCAGCTTTCCAGACCGCCCAGTATGCGTCGGCGAACCTGCTCTACACGCCCTCTGACAAGATATTGATGGGCGGTGAGTTCCTGTGGGGCACCCGCGAAGACAAGGACGGGGAAGAAGGCGAGGATTACCGCCTGCAGGTCACGTTCAAGTACAATTTCTCCAGCAAAGACTTCATCAAATAATCGACGCCCCAGGGAGCGATCCGATGCCCCAAGTCAACGCCTCTCGCCGGGATCTCGCCAGAGGTCTGGCGCTATTCGGCATCGCCGGTTCCGCCGGCCTGGCCGCGGGCCCGGCGCTCGCGCAGGCCAGCACCTCGGCCGACGCCGCCGTCAAATCCGCGTACGACGCCTACAAGGGCCTCAACGAGGGCAAGAACGCCGACTACATCCCCGCGCTGGCCAAGGTGCCGTCCAACTATTTCGGCATCGCGCTGGCGACCCCGCAGGGCAAGATGTCGACGGCTGGGGATATCGAGCCGAAATTCTCGATCCAGTCGATCTCCAAGGTCTTCACCATGGCGCTGGTGTTCCAGCAGTCGGGTGAGGCGCTGGTCGAGAACTCGGTGGGCGTCGATGCGACGGGTCAGGTGTTCAACTCAATCGTCGCGGTCGAGCAGTTCCGCGGCAAGGAGATGAACCCGCTGGTCAACCCAGGCGCCATCGCCACCATGGGCATGGTCAAGGGTTCCAACCCCGACGACATCTGGGCCAAGGTCATCGGCATTCACAGCGACTTCGCCGGCCGTCAACTCGACGTCGACCAGGAAGTCTACAAGTCAGAGTCCGACACCAACCAGCGCAACCGCGCGATCAGCATGCTGATGTCGGCTTATGAGCGCTTCCCTGGCGACCCCGCCGTCGCGGTGGACCTCTACACGCGAGCCTGTTCGATCGCGGTCAACGCCAAGGACCTGGGCAACATGGCGGTCACCCTGGCCAACGGCGGCCGCAACCCGATCACCCGCAAGCAGGTCATCGACCCGCGGCTTGTGCCGGGCATCCTGGCCGTGATGGCCACCGCCGGACTCTATGACGACAGCGGCAAGTGGCTGTTCCACACCGGCCTGCCGGCCAAGAGCGGCGTCGGCGGCGGCCTGATCGCCGTGTCGCCGGGCAAGTTCGGGATCGGCACCTTCGCGCCGCCACTGGACGCCGCCGGCAACAGCGTTCGCGGCCAGCGCGCCATTACGGCGATCTCCAACGCGCTGGGCGGGAATCCCTTCGCTTCTCAGCCAGTCTGAACCCCTCAGTCGCGCGCGTTGAAGAGCCGCCCCTGGCGTTAATCCGCTAGGGGCGGCAGATTTTTGGGGCGGTGTAGTCGAGGTTCAGCAGCCGGAAGTAGTTTTCACCCAGCGCGATGTTGCGGAACGCCTCGTCGTTCAGACGCCTGTTCACCCGGCTCGTGATCTCCAATTCCTTCCAGTACTGGTCGAAGGTCTTGTTGCTGGCCGCGACGAAGTCCGAGCCGTTCAGGATGCGGGTCGGATAGGCGTTGAAGAAATCAATGAATTCCTGCCCGTACTGGTAGTACGAGTTGAAAATGACGTCCCACGAGATGTCGAGCATCAGGTTCGGATAGGTGTCCAGGGCCTTCTTCATGATCGCGATGTGCAGCTTGGGATCCATGTGGGTCAGCTCCTTGGAGAGCCCCATGTGCGCCCAGACGATTTTGTTGTTCGGATAGCTCTTCAGCACGTGCTGCATCAGCGGCACGAACTTGGTCGGCTCGGCGTCGTTTCCCAGGTCCGCATGCAGGGTGAGCGGAATGCCGCGCTCCTGGAGCACCTTCATGAACGGCGCCCAGCGGTCGATGCTCTCGATCGTGGCCGGCTCGAAATTGTTCTTCAGCAGGGCCTGCTTCATGACGTTGGCCTCGCCGGTCCACTTGAACATTCCGGGAAACTCTTTGTCGTAGAGCTTGATGGTCTCGATGGCGTCGTCCGGGTGGGCGAGGTCGACGAAGGTCATCGACAGGGTGATGTGGACGTTGTCGTGCGGGTAGGTTTTCACCTGCACGCCGTTGACGAAGTCGTTCTTGATGCTCGGCAGGGCCGAGGTCCCCGGACAGTCGAGGTAGTAGGTGCAGTCGCTGGCCATATCGAGCGACTGGCCGATCCCCATGTAGGTGACGAAGCGGACGCCGGCCTTGTCGAAGTACCCGAACAGAGTGGCCGGCTCGATGGCCTGGCCGCCGAACGGCCGCGGATGGAAGTGGGCGTCGGAGACGCCGGTGTAGGGCTCGGTCGCGCGGTCGAAGCACTGCTGGTTGGCGTTCGACTTGGCGAACGAGGCGAGGCTTCGCTTGAAAACCGGCACAGGCGGCGTCGGTTCGGGTTTCGGAACGACGGTCGGCTGCGGTTCACGCGCGGCGCTGGGCTGGGCCAGGCCCGTGAAGCCGACGCTCATGGCGGCGACCGCGCCGAGGGTCAGAAACGCGCGCGTATTCGCCATGGCCAGCTTCCTGTGTTGCAGGGGCGGGACCGCAACCGGAGAGTTCCGGCCCCCGCTCAGCAAAGGGCAGGGGCAAACGACATCGATATCGGGTGGATACCCCAACTGGCGTGAGCATTGGCCTGGAACGGCGGCCTAGGCTCCGAACTTGCGCCGCAGAGCGTCTTCCACGCTGGGGGTGACCAGCCAGGAGACGTCCTCGTGCAGAGCGGCGAGTTCGCGCGCCGTGCTCGAGCTGACGTGCAGGAAGGTCTCGTGGCAGATGATGTGGATCATCGGGATCGACGGTTCGAGCCGCCCGAAGACGCCGTGATAGCGGAACTCGTCGTCGAAGTCGGAGAACTGGCGCAGGCCGCGCACGACGTGGGTGGCGCCGATGCGACGCGCGTATTTGATGACGCTCTCGCCGGCGAAGGAGCCGACCTCCACCTGTTCAGGGAACGCGCCGGCGGGATCCAGTTCCGTCACGGACCGGCGGATCAGGTCGAGCCGTTCGTCCACCTCGAATAGGCCCGTCTTCAGCGGGTTGACGCCCACCGCGACGTGGACCTGGTCGAAGGTCTTCAGCGCCTTCTGGATGATGTCGAGGTGGCCGCGGGTGATCGGATCGAAAGAGCCTGCATAGAGGGCTCGGGTCTGCGCAGGTTTCATCGCTACACCGCCGCGCCGGCGCTCAGCATCGCTTCGATCTGGTCGGGCGAATAGCCGATCTCGGCCAGCACCTCGCGGGTGTGTTGTCCGAGGCCAGGGGCGGCCGGGCGCACGAGCGCGTCCGCGCCGGGAAAGCGAGCCGGGGCGGCGGGGGAGCGATAGGTTCCGCCCTGGCCGTCCTCGACCTCCAGCAGGGCGCCGGCTGCGGCCACTTGCGGGTCCGCGGCGACCTGGGCGGGGGTCTGCACCGGGGCCCAGACCAGGTCCGCCTCGTCGAGGCGACGGGCGATCTCGGCGAAGTCGAGCGCCGTGAAGGCGGCGTCGAACTCCTGGACCAGGGCGGCGCTGTTCTCGCGGCGCACGCGGCCGGTGCGGAAGCGCTCGTCGGCCGGCAGGTCCTCGCGCCCGAAGGTCTTGCACAGCAGCTGCCAGTCGTTGCTGGCGCCGCGGGGGTTGAGGACGAACCAGTGGCCGTCGCGGCTGCGGTAGAAGTTGGCCAGCGGGTCGAACGGCGCGCTGCGCGGCCGGTTCGAGGCGAGTTTGCCGAATGCCAGTTGCACCGCCAGGTCGGACCCGACGGCGTAGACCCCGGTCGCCAGCAGCGAGGTCTGCACCGCGCGGCCGACCCCGGTCTTCTCACGCTCATAGAGGGCCGCGAGGATCGCCGAGACGGTCGCCAGCGAGGTCATGTGGTCGCCGACCCCGGTGCGCAGGATGAACGGGTCCGCGCCCTTCGGCGCGTGCATGTGCGCGACGCCGGCGCGCGACCAGAAGGCGGTGACGTCGAAGCCGGGCTTGCCGGCGTCGGGGCCTTCCAGGCCATAGCCGGTGACCATGGTGTAGACCAGCCGCGGGTTGGCCGCCCGCAGGGTCGCCTCGTCGAGGCCGGCGCGCTTGAGCGCCGCGGGGCGGACATTGGTCAGGAAGACGTCCGCCTGGGCGGCGAGGCGGGCCAGGGCTTCGCGGCCCTCGTCCTTGGAGATGTCGAGCACCACGGCGCGCTTGCCGCGGTTGTCGAGGCAGAAGGTCGGGTTGGTGGTGATCTCGCCCTTGGCGTCGCCGAACACATGGCGCATCGGATCGCCTTCCGGCCGCTCGACCTTGATCACCTCCGCGCCCCAGTCGGCCAGGATGCCGCCGGCCCCCGGCGCAGCGATGTAGGAGGCGAACTCGACGACCTTCAGACCCTGCAGCAGCACCAGGCGCTCCTCCCGTTGTTTTGAGAAGCATAGTGGAGCCGCCGGTCGTCGGCCTCAAGGCCGCGCGTGGAAGCGGCCTAGCCGAACGCTTGGGCGGGGCTGTCGTCGCGCTCGACGGCGACCGCGTCGGCCACCGCGCGGGCGACGGCGGTGACGCTGACCGGCTTGCGAAGCACGGCGTCGGCGCCGGCCAGGCTGCATTCCCGGGCCTCGTCAGCGTCGCCGCCGATCACCGCGACGATCGGCGCCCGCGCCATGTCGGTGTCGAGATTGCGGATGGCGGCGATGGTCGCTGGGCCGTCGAGGTTGGGCATCCGTCCATCGATCATCAGCAGGTCGAACTCGCAGACCTTGGCCAGATCGACAGCTCGGCGGCCGTCGATGGCGTGCACGACCTGGTGGCCAAGCTGTTCGATCACGGCCCGCAGCATGGCGGCGTTGAGGGCGTCGTCCTCGGCGATCAGCACCCGCAGGCGGCGCGGCCCGGCGGCGGCGGCCGAGCTGGCGGCTTCGACGGGCTGGTCCAGCTCGCGTTCCGGCTGGACGTCCCTGTCGAAGGGCAGTTCCAGGCGGAAGCAGGACCCGACGCCGACGGCGCTGTGGGCCAGGAGTTCACCGCCCATCAGGCGGGCGAGCTGGCGCGAGAGCGAAAGCCCCAGTCCCGCGCCGGAGGTGCCGGCGCTGGTGCGGGCGATGCGGTTGAAGGGCTCGAAGGCCTGTTCGAGTTCCTCGGGCGAGAGGCCCGGGCCGGTGTCGGCCAGTTCGACGGCCAGGCGGCCGGAGGGCGCGAGTTCGATGCGGGCCTCCACGCGGCCTCGCAACGTGAACTTCAGAGCGTTGCCGAGCAGGTTGGCGAGGATCTGGCGGGCGCGGTGCGCGTCGGCGACGGCTGCGCCGCGATCCATGGCCGCCAGTTCGCTGGAGACGTGGAGGGTGAGCTCCAGGCCCTTGGCGGCGGCGTTGGGGCGGTTCAGCAGCACCAGGTCGCGGACCAGGGCGACGGCGTCGAACGGGTGGGTGTCGACCTCGAGCCGGCCGGCCTCGGCGGTCTCGGAGTCGAGCGTGGTGTTGAGGACGGCGATCAGGTCGTTGGCCGCGTCGAGGGCCGCCGAGAGCTGTTCGCGGGACGGGGCTGAGCGACCGTTGTGGCCGACCGCGGAGGCCAGCACGTGAGCCACGCCGGTCAGGCCGTTGCGGATCTCGTGGCTGAGGGTGGCGACCAGGTCGGACTTCGATTGGGCGAGCTGGCGCGCCGCCTCCATGCGGCCGGCGCGTTCGGCGATCAGTACTTCGCGTTCGGCGGCCAGGGCGAACTGGCGGCGCAGGATGCGGTTGAGGATCAGCGCCAGGGCCAGCGCCAGGGCCAGGGCGCCCGAGGCCATGTTGGCGGTCTTGGTCTCATCCGAGCGACCGAGCAGGAAGAAGAGCGGAGCGGCGGCCGTCGCAAAGCCGACGATCAGCAGGCTCGGCAGCCAAGGGGCTGTGAAGAAGATGATGATGGCCGCGGCGGCCACCGAGATCATCATCAGGATGTCGCGGGCCGGGCCCGCGCTGTCGGCGAAGGCCGCGATTTGCGCCACGGCCAGGGTCCAGACCAGGCCGCCGGCAATATGGAGGTGGCCGCGGCGGCGAATGTCGAGGGCCGAATCCGGCCGCTTCATCCAGTTCACCACAGCGTAGAAGACGCCCCAGGCCGCGGCGAAGATCGCGAAGCTGCCGGTCATCCAAACGGCGTTGGGCGCATAGGAGCCGGCCCACACGTAGAGCGGCAGGCTGACCGCGAATGCGGCCAGGGCGTAGGGCAGCAGCGAGGTCTGGGTGTCGAGCGCCTGCTGGGTGACCGACAATCCGCCGCGAGGCTCCAAACTATCGGTCGTAGGCAGCATCAAACGTGTTCCTCGGGGATAGCCTGGGAGCTTATCTGGACAGTGTTGGCGAGAGGTTACGCGGCGCTGGAAAAGCACAGGTTTTAGGCAACCGTTCATTAAGCTTAACCGTCGACTATCAAACGCGAGGAACTCCGATTTGGGGCAGGGGCTATGGCGACCACGCGTGCGGCGCTGACGGACAACGACATCCGTGCGCTGGTGAGGGGGGCGACCCCTGACGAGCGCGCGGCCGCGGCCCAGAAGATCTGCCGCCGGCTCGACGGAGCGACGCTGTCCGACGAGGACAGGGCGCGGGCCCAGGACATCCTGCGAGTGATGGCGCAGGACGCGGCCGAAGTGGTGCGGCGGGCGCTGGCTGTGACCTTGAAGGTCTCGCCGCTGGTGCCTCACGACGTCGCCCTGAAGCTGGCCCAAGACGTCGAGAGCGTCAGCCTGCCGATCCTCGGCGGCTCGCCGGCCTTTACCGACGCCGACCTAGTGGAGATCGTCAGGCTTGGCGAACCGGTGCGGCAGGTGGTGATCGCCAAGCGGCCGGCGGTCTCGCTGGCGGTGACCGCGGCCCTGGCCGAACACGGCGCCGAGCGGGCGGTGGAAGCAGCCTGCGCCAATGACAACGCCGATTTCGCCGAGCCGTCGCTGCAGGTGGTGGTCGATCGCTTCGAGGCCTCTGAGCGGGTGCTGGCGGCAGTGGCCTATCGCAACGCCTTGCCGCTCTCGGTGACCGAACGGCTGGTCAAGATGGTCAGCGAGCAGGTCCGCGACCACCTGCTGAACCACCACCAGATCTCGTCCGAGCTGGCGCTGGAGATCGCCATGGGCGCCCATGAACGGGCGACCCTCGACCTGGTGGACCAGGCCGGGCGGACCAACGACGTTCGCGGCTTTGTCGGTCACTTGCACCGCAACGACCGGCTGACCGCCTCGCTGTTGCTGCGGGCGTTGGCTCAGGGCCACATGACCTTCCTGGAGTGGGGGCTGGCCGAGCTCGCCAGCGTGCCTCACCACCGGACCTGGCTGATGATCCACGACGCGGGGGATCTGGGGCTCAAGGCGATCTACGACCGCGCCGGTCTGCCGGCCCGCCTCTATGGCGCCTTCCGAGCCGGGGTCGACACCTACCACTCCATGGAATTCGACGGGGGGCTGCGCGACCACGAGCGCTTCCAGGAGCGGATGCTGCAGCGGTTCCTGACCCAGCCCGAGGTGGTCGGCCGCGAGGACGTCGATTACCTGCTTGAGAAGATGGACTCCGTGTCGGGCGCGGCGCGAGAGTCCTGCGGCGTCGCGGTGCGGGCCTGACCTAGCGTCATACTTGCGTGGCCGGCGTCAGGCTCCCAAGCTGGCGTCATGACCTCGCAAGACATCAAGCCGGCAGCCACCATCCTGCTGCTGCGCGACGACCCGGAATTCGAAGTGCTGATGGTCAAGCGCCACCATCAGATCGACTTCGCCTCCGGCGCGCTGGTGTTTCCGGGCGGCAAGAGCCACGCCGGAGACCATGATCCAGCCTGGGCTGAGCGGGCGCTGGGGTTCGGAGATTACGACGCCGAGCAGCGCGGACTACGGATCGCGGCGATCCGCGAGGTGTTCGAGGAAGCCGGCATCCTGCTGGGCGTGCGCGACGACGGTTCGCCCATCGGCGGCGAGTCCGCGCCATTGGAGGTCCGCGCCAAGGTCGACGCCGGTGAACTCGCCTTCCTTGATGTCGTGCGTGAGCTGGGCGTGTCTATCGATTTGAATGCGCTGACGATTTTTGCGCGCTGGATCACCCCGCCGCTAACGCCGAAGCGGTTCGACACCTGGTTCTACGCAGCGGTCGCGCCTGACGATCAGCTGGCCGCCTGCGATGGGCGCGAGACGGTCGACGCCGAATGGATTTCGCCAAAGGAAGTGCTGCGCCTGGCGCTGGCCGGCGAGCGCAAGGTGATCTTCCCGACGCGAATGAACGTGCAGTTGCTGGCCGAGGCTGCGAGCGCCGACGACTGTGTGGCGCGGGCCAATGATCGGATGTTGGTGACGGTTGAGCCGCAGATCCAGGACCGGCCGGGCGGCAAGGTCCTGGTGCTGCCGCCGGACGCCGGCTACGGCGTGGTCGAGGAGCCGCTGTCGAACGTGATGTAGCGCTTAGGCCGCCGCGGCGACCTTGCGCTCAAGTTCCTCGATGAGGATGCGGCCGACCGGATGCTCGTCGGTCTTGATGTCGTCGCGGACCGCCGCCTTGATGGCGTCGATGTGCGCGTCGACCAGCGCGAGCGAGACGGACAAGCGCTTGTCCTTGTCGTCGATCAGGCGGCACAGCGAGGCGCCGATGCGGGTGATCAGCGGGAATTCATAGGTCGTGCCCAGGCCCTTCAGGTCGTGGGCGCGCAGGTAGAGGCTTTCCATGGTCTCGGCGGTGACGCCTTCGTCGCGCACGCGCTGGCGGGCGCCATCGAGCTTGACCACTTCATCGGAAAGCCATTGGGCGAAGTTGCCGGACAGGCTCTTCAGAGCCGCTTCGGCCTTGGCAATGGCGCTCGGATCGATCGCGCCGAAACGGCCGCCGACCTTCAGGCGAAGACTGGGGGGCTGAATGACCGGATTTTGCTGGCTCATAACGCGCCTCCTAGGACAACGCCCGGACGATATGCGCCATGCGTTAACAACGGATGAGCCGGGAAGTCGCCGAATTCAAACGGAAAACTGCTCAGCTAGCACCCGCTCCTCAAGGCTGCGCCCTGCGTCGAACAGCATGTGCAGCGCGACGTCGCGGTTCTCGGCGATCTGGACCGCGACCACGTCGCGGACCTCGAAGTTGTCGGCCACTGCGCTGACCGGGCGCTTGTCGGCCTCGAGGATCTCGAAGGTGACCTTGGCGGTGTGGGCCAGCAGCGCCCCGCGCCAGCGGCGCGGCCGAAAGGCGCTGATCGGGGTCAGGGCCAGGATCTTGGCGTCGAGCGGGATGATCGGGCCGTGGGCTGAGAGGTTGTAGGCGGTCGAGCCGGCCGGTGTAGCCACCAGAGCCCCGTCGCAGGACAACTCGCCCAGCCGGACCTTGCCGTCGATGGAGATGCGGAGCCTGGCGGTTTGACGCGTTTGGCGCAGAAGCGAGACTTCGTTGATCGCCAGAGCCTCGTGCCGCCGGCCGGAGGCGTCGATGGCGACCATGGACAGCGGATGGATGACCGCCTGCTCGGCGGCGTTGATCCGTTCGAGCAGCGCGTCCTCGCTGTACTCGTTCATCAGGAACCCAACCGAACCGCGGTTCATGCCGTAGATCGGCCGACCGCTCTTGAGGTTCTCGTGCAGGGTCTCGAGCATGAAGCCGTCGCCGCCCAGGGCGACGATCACCTGGGCGTCTTCCTCGCTGGCCTCGCCATAGCGGCCGACCAGCAGGTGGCGGGCGTCCTGCGCCTCAGGGCGGTCGCTGGCCGCGAAGGCGAGACGGGTCACGAAAGGCTCAGGCTTGAACATGCGCGGGCAGAAGTCCCGGAAACGGGCGGGCCGTCAACCGGGCTTTAGGGCCTGGCGGAAGGCGGCTCCGGCTATGTGAGCCTCAAATGGACCGAAGGCGCCGCTGGCCCGGCGCGCGCCTTCCTGGCCGCCGCCGGGGAGACCGCCGTTCAAGTCGCGGACCATTTCCAGGATGCTCGGAAAGACGCTGCGATCGATGCCGACGGCCGCGCAGGCGAGCGCCAGCAGTTCCGGCCGGTCGGAGTCCACGGCCCGCCGCACGTGGCTTGGCTCGAAGCGGCCAAGGGTCGCCAGGCTGAGGAGGAACAGGCCAAGACGGCCTTCCTTGAGAGCCCGGATCAGATAGCCGGGGCGCAGCTGGCCGGCGGCCTCGAGCTTGTCGACAAGCCGCTGTTCCATCTCCTCGCGCCGATGCTCGCGCGCCTTGATCTCGGCCGGTGTCTGCTCGCAGGTCCCGCCATGCGCCTCGCGCACCGAGGCGGCGAGCGCGCCGTCCAGCTCGGCAGGGTCGAGGCGGAAGCGGGCGGCGATGGATAGCCGAAGCGCCTGTCCAACCCAGAGGTAGAGGCCGCGGGCCAACTCGTCGTTCAGGCCGGGATGGCGGGCGAGGGGAGAGCGCAGGGCCGCAATCTTCTGTGATGCCTGCACCAGAACGGCGAGATCGCCCTCGTCAATGGCGGCGGTCGGATTGTCGGCCAGGGCGGTCAGCACCGCAGGCTCGCTCTGCCGAAGGATCGCGGCGACCACCGGCCGGCCGATGTTGGGACGGCGGGCGACCTCGATCTGATGTTCGATCGTCGCCTCGACGAGCAGACGCACCAGGGCTCGATCATCCAGCACCGGGCTGGAGGCGATGACCGGGCGGGCGATCTCGATGTCGTCCAGGGCCAGTACGTTGATCAGGGCCGGAGGCGCCCAGGGGGCGCGGGCCAGCTTTTCCGCCAGGCGGCGGCGGATGTCGCGCTCGGCCTCGACGACCAGGCTCATGAAGATCGAGTTGAGCAGCGCCTGGGCCGGTTCGCTGGACATCATGCCGGCGGCGCTCTCGCCCGCATCGCACAGGTCGACGATCGCCAGCAACAGACGTTCGCGGTCGGCCGGCGCACGGCTGCGCGCCAGGTCCAGTAACTCGTCGGTCGTGGTCGCCACGCTCAAGAGCTTCTCCGCGAAGGGACCGCAAATCTGCGCCCCGCGGATGAAAACATGGTTACAACCTGCTGACCATGTGGGGCGACTCGCGCCTCGGGAGGGGTGCATGGCTGAGCCGCTGATCTTGACCCTGGACCAGGGCACCACCTCGACGCGCGCCATCCTGTTCGACGCCAAGGGCGCGCCGCTGGCCCAGGCCGGCCGACCGCTGGAGCAGTTCTATCCGGACGACGGCTGGGTTGAGCACGACGCCGAGGAAATCTTCGAAGCCTCGGTCGCCGTGCTGCGCGAGGCGGTCGAGAAGGCCGGGCGCTCGATGGCAGAGGTGACGGCCATCGGCGTCACCAACCAGCGCGAGACGGTGGTGGTCTGGGACAAGGCCACCGGCAAGCCGATCCATCGGGCCATCGTCTGGCAGGACCGCCGCACGGCTGCGACCTGCGAGCGGCTTCGCGCCGCCGGCAAGGAGCCGCAGGTCACCGAGATCACCGGCCTGCTGTTGGACCCGTATTTCTCGGGGACCAAAGTCGCCTGGATATTGGGAGCCGTAGAGGGCGCGCGAGAACGCGCTCTGGCGGGTGAACTTCTGGTCGGCACCATGGACACCTGGGTGATCTGGAAGCTGACCGGCGGGGCTGTGCACGCCACCGACGCGACCAACGCCTCCCGCACCCTGTTGTTCGACATCAAGGCCCAGGCCTGGTCCGCCGACATGCTCGAGATGTTGGAGGTGCCTGCGCCGATGTTGCCGCGGGTGCTGGACTGCGCGGACGACTATGGCTCCACCGCGCCTGAACTGCTTGGCCATGCGGTGCCGATCCGCGGCGTGGCCGGCGATCAGCAGGCGGCGCTGATGGGCCAGGGCTGCGTGCGCGCCGGGGAAATGAAGGCCACCTACGGCACGGGCTGCTTCATGCTGGTCAACACTGGCGAGCACTTGGCGCCGTCGCGCTCACGGCTGCTGACCACGGTCGCGGCGCGGCTCAAGGGCCGCACCACCTATGCGCTGGAAGGCTCGATTTTCATCGCCGGGGCGGCCCTCCAATGGGTCAATGAAGGCCTGAAGGTCGAGGGAGGCGGCGCTGGCGTCGAGAAGCTCGCGCAGACGGCCCGGGACGATCACGGCGTGGTGCTGGTGCCGGCCTTTACCGGACTTGGCGCGCCCTGGTGGGACGCCAACGCCCGCGGCGCGCTGTTCGGCATGACCCGCGACACCGGCCTGGCCGAGATCGCCCAGGCGGCGTTCGACGCCTGCGCCCTGCAGACCCGCGACCTGATCGAGGCGATGCGGGCCGACGCGCCCGGCGCCTTCGGCCGCGAGGTCGAGTTGCGGATCGACGGCGGCATGTCGCGCAGCGCCTGGTTCAGCCAGCGACTGGCCGATCTGACCGGGATCGCCGTGGGGCGGGCCAGCTACTTGGAAACCACTGCGCTGGGCGCGGCCCTGTTCGCGGGCCTGGGCGCTGGGGTCTACGCCACCGTCGAGGAGGCGATCGCCGCCCGGCCCACGACCGAGCGGATGGAGCCGTCGCTCAACACGCACGATCGCGAGGCGGCCTATGCCCGCTGGCTGGATGCGGTCGCCCGGGTGCGGACCAGCGCCTAGGCAGCGCTATGCGGGCAGCAGCCGCCGCCGACTACGGACGGCGACGCCGACCAAGGCGAAGCCGGTGATCATTAGCGCCCAGGTGGCCGGCTCAGGCACCGCCGAGAAATTGCCGCGGATTTCGCCGGCCGGGAAGACTGCCGTGTGGATGTTCAGATAGGCCCTGCCTGATCCGAGACCGCCAACCAGCGCGGCGAAGGCCTGGGCAACGCCGCCCTGCGCGGTGACGAAGGCCGGGTTGTAGCTGCTGGCCAGGGTCATATCGAAGGTCTGCAGGTAAGTCCCGCTAGTCACCCCGGTGGGAAAACCGGGAAAGGTCGGAACTCCCGTGGCGACGCCCGCATTGGCCGGCAGCGTGGCGCAGCAGTGAATGTGCGCGACCGTGGTGGGGTTCGTCATGTTCTGGAACGCGACGTCCAACGTCATGTTGGTCCCGTCGATCGTCACGAGGGCCGTACCGGTGCCGGTGGTGGCGTTGGGCGGGTTCTCGTTCGAGCCTAGAAGAGTGGCCTTGTAGAAGGTGGCCGCCTCGGCCGATCCCGCGAGCAGGAGGCTTGCAGCCAAGGCGAGCATTTTGATGCTGGTTTGGGACACGATGACACTCCGCTTCGCAACGAGGAATTTCCAGGGCGCCCGTCGTTCCGCTTAGGGGACAGGCGCCAACTCAGGAACTGACTGCGTGATGCGCGGAGAGTTATTGTTCTTGTTAATGGTTTTCCGCCCCTCGGAGGGGGAAGTCAATTAACCAGGCCGATAATGAACTCGCCCAGCACGGCGCTTGACGCTGGCGGCGCCGGGCGCGACTCTGCGGCCCAACGAGATATCAGAACACTTGAAGGGAGACCGCTATGGCCGATGGTTCGCTCGCGGGCGTCAATTCGCTGAAGGGCAAGGTCAGCGCCGAGGAGTGGCAAGCGCGCGTCGACCTCGCGGCGCTCTACCGGCTGGTGGCGCTCTATGGTTGGGATGACGCGATCTACACCCATATCTCGGCCCGCCTGCCGGGACCCGAACATCAGTTCCTGATCAACCCGTACGGCATGTACTTCGGCGAGATCACCGCTTCTTCGCTGGTGAAGATCGACCTGGAGGGCAACATCCTCCAGGAGACGCCGTATTTCATCAATCCGGCGGGCTTCACGATCCACTCGGCCATCCATGCCGCGCGGGAAGACGCCCACTTCGTCATGCACCTGCACACCGACCAGGGCGTGGCCGTGGCGGCGCAGAAGGAGGGGCTACTGCCGCTCTCGCAGCATGCGCTGATCGTGCGCACCCAGCTGGCCTATCATGACTATGAGGGCATCGCCCTGAACCTCGACGAGCGCGAGCGCCTCGTGGCCGACATCGGCGACAAGAAGATGATGCTGCTGCGCAACCACGGCACCCTGACCGTGGGCGAAACCGCCGCCGACTGCTGGATCAACATGTTCTACCTGGAGCGGGCCTGCAAACAGCAGGTGATGGCCCTGTCGGCTGGCCGTGAGAACGTCCTCTTCGCCCCCGAGGCGGCGCAGGACGAGGTGAAGTCCCAGCTGGCCCGCGGCCTGGGCGGCAAGCTGGCCTGGCCGGGCGCCCTGCGGCAACTTGACCGGGCGCTCCCCGGCTACGACAGCTAGAGTCAATATCAAGGATTGGTATGACGGGCGCTCGTTCAACGGGCGCCCGTTTTGTTTGCGGGAACTGTCCAATACGCTTTCGCGGCCGGCGATGAGTGTCGTCGCTGGGCATATCGGCGCTCTATTTCAGGACCGACACGCAAAGCCATCGTTCTGTCACTGGACGGCGCCTATGTCGTCGCCATAAGACCCGCTTCGATTCATTTGTTTTCCAACTCCACTCTGGAGTTAGGCCCAGGAGTTTCCGCGACTTGTTACGACGCCACTTTTTCCTCGTCGGCGCGATTGTGATCCTGGCCCTGATGGTGGTCGCGGGCGGCTGGAAGCTGACCCTGGGCAAGAAAGACGCTCATGGAGGCCCCGGCGGCGCCATGGCCGCACAGAAGGGCCCGGGCGGTCCCGGCGGCGGCGGTCGCCCTGGCGGCGGCAGAGGCGGAATGGGCGGCATGGGCGGTCCGACGCCGGTCTCGCTGGTCGGCGCCCAGTCGAAGGTCTTCACCGACGCCATCGACGTGATCGGGGTGGCCAAGGGCCGCAAGTCCGTAACGCTCAGCGCCGCGGCGACCCAGCTGGTCGACGAGGTCCATTTCAGCGACGGGCAGTTCGTGCCCAAGGGCGCTGTGCTGGTCGAACTGAAGTCCACCGAACAGTCGGCCGGCTTGGCGCAGGCGCAGGCGCGACTGGTGCAGGCGCAGCGTGACTTCGATCGCTGGAAGCAGCTGGCCGCGCAGGGGTTCGCCTCCAAGACCGCACTCGACCAGCGCGAGGCGACGTATCTGGCCGCCAAGGCAGATGTGGACGCGGCCCGGGCGCGAGAGGCGGACCGCACCATTCGCGCGCCGTTCGCCGGTGTCGTCGGTCTGTCGGACATCACGGCCGGCGCCTTGATCAATCCAGGCGCGCCGGTCGTCACCCTCGACGACGTCTCGGCCGTGCGGGTCGATTTCGAGATTCCGGATCGCTACCTGGCGTCGGTCCGCGAAGGCCAGCCGATCGTGGCCCGCGTCGACGCCTACCCGGGCGAAGCGATCAACGGGAAGATCCAGAAGCTCGACACGCGGATCGACGAACGCACCCGCGCCATCACCGCGCGGGCCGAATTTCCCAATCCCGGCGGCAAGCTGAAGCCGGGCATGATGATGCGCATCGCCATCGCCCGCGGCCAGCGCCAGGTGGTGGCCGTTCCTGAGGCCGCAGTGTCGGTCCAAGGCGACTCCGCCTTCGTCTATGTGCTGAAGCGCGAGGGCGAGCAGACCAAGACCGAACAGCGTCCGGTCTTGACCGGCGTGCGTCAGGACGGTCTGGTTGAGATCCGCGATGGACTACAATCTGGCGAACAGGTCGTGGCGGACGGACTGAACAAGATCCAACCCGGCCAGCCGGTGCGGGTGCAGGCGAGCCAAGGCCCGCGTGAGGCCGAGGCCGGCCTTCAGCCAGGAGCGCGCGGCGCGCGGCCCGGCGCATGATGCTGTCGGATATCTCGGTCCGCCGGCCCGTTTTCGCCGCGGTCGCGGCGATCATTCTCTGCGTGGTCGGTCTGGCGGCGTTCGCCTCGCTGACGGTGCGCGAGCTGCCCAGCGTCGACCCGCCGGTGGTGTCGATCTCCACCACCTATCGCGGCGCCTCCGCCGAGGTCGTGGAAGAGCGGATCACCGAGGTGATCGAGCGCCAGATCTCCGGCATCCAGGGTATCGATCGCGTCAACTCTTCGTCGCGCGACGGCCGTTCGAACATCAACATCTCCTTCCGGCTCGATCGGGACCTGGATGATGCGGCCAACGACGTCCGTGACGCGGTCAGCCGCGTGGCGGCCAACCTGCCGCTGCAGGCGGACCCGCCGCAGATCGCCAAGGCGACCGCCGATGGTTCGCCGATCATGTTCGTCTCGTTTGCGTCGACGAACCTGAACCGGCTGCAGCTATCCGACTACGCCCAGCGCTATCTGGTCGAGCGGTTCTCGACGATCCCGGGCGTGGCTCAGGTGAATGTCGGCGGCAGCCAGCTCTACTCGATGCGCATCTGGCTCGATCCGGACGCCATGGCGGCTCGCGGCGTGACCGTCGACGACGTCGAGACCGCGCTGAACAGCCAGAACCTCGAGCTTCCGGCGGGCTCGCTGGAAGCCAAGGACAAGGACTTCACCATCCGCGTCGCTCGCGGCTACTCGACGCCCGCGCAGTTCGCCGAGCTGCCGGTGACGCCGTCCGGCGCGCGCACCGTCGCGGCCACCGGCAACGCGACCCAAAGCTATGTCACCCGTCTTGGCGACATCGCCCGCGTGGAGGAGGGGCCAGACGAGCCGCGCCGCAGCTTCCGGTCCAACGGCCGCGATCAAGTCGGCATCGCCATCACCCGCCAGTCCCAGGCCAATGACCTGGAGATCTCCAAGGGCGTCCGCGACCTGCTGCCGGAACTGAACAAGTCGCTGCCCAAGGGCACGTCGCTGGAGGTGGCGGTCGACTACACCGTCTTCACCGCGCACGCGATCCAGGAAGTCTGGATCACGATGGGCATTTCCCTGGCCCTGGTGGCGCTGGTCAACTTCATCTTCCTGGGCACTTGGCGCGCGGCGCTGATCCCCTCGGTCGTCGCTCCGATCTGCATCCTCTCGACCTTCATCGTCCTGGCCCCGCTTGGCTTCTCGCTCAACCTGCTGACCCTGCTGGCCCTGGTGCTGGCGATCGGCCTGGTGGTCGACGACGCGATCGTGGTGGTCGAGAACATTCAGCGCCGCATCGACGACGGCGAGCCGGCGATCGTCGCCGCCCAGCGCGGGGCGCGGCAGGTGTTCTTCGCCGTGGTCGCCACGACCATCGTGCTGATCTCGGTGTTCGCGCCGCTGATGTTCCTGCCTGGCTATATCGGCCGGCTGTTCGTCGAGCTGGCGGTGGCCATCGCCGCCGCCGTGGCCTTCTCGGCCCTGCTGGCGCTCAGCCTCTCGCCGATGCTGGCCTCCAAACTGCTGCGGCCGGCGCATGGCGAGGGCTTCATCGCCCGCAATGTCGATCGCGGCATGGACAATCTGCGCTCGTCCTATCACGCCTCGCTGGAGTGGCTGCTGGGCCGGCGCAGCGCGACTATCGCCACCGGCGCATTGGTCGCCGTGCTGGCGGTCGGTGCGGGCGGTCTCTTCACGGTGCTTCCGCGCGAGTTGGTGCCGGAGGAAGACCGCGGCCGGGTCGACATCAATATTATCGGGCCGGAAGGCGCGGGCTACGACTACACCCAGAAGGCGGTGAAGCAGGTCGAGGCCCGGCTGCAGGAGCTGCTGAAAGAAGGCGTCACCACCCGCTACATCATCGGCGTGCCGCGGTTCGGCGGCACCCAGTTCAACAGCGGCTTCGGCAACACCACCTTGGGGCCTGACGCCAAGATCACGTCCAACGACCTGGCCGCCGAGCTCAATCGCGAACTGTCGTCGATCACCTCGGTGCGCGCCATCGCCTCGGTGCGGCCCGCCTTCCAGCGCGGCGGCGGCGGCGGTGGCGGCGGCAACAGCGTCGACGTCATCGCAGTCGGCGACGACTACGGGCAGATCGCCGCCTGGATCAAACCGCTGCTGACCGCGGCGGAGGGAAATCCCGGCCTGTCCCGGGCGCGGCTGGACTATGAACCCACCAGCCCGCGCGTGCTGGTCAGCATCGACCGCGACAAGGCCGCGACCCTGGGCGTTTCCGCCCAGGCGGTCGGTCGTGCGCTGGAGAGCAACTTCGGCACCCGCCGGGTGACGACCTACATCAAGAACGGCCAGGAGTACGATGTCCTCCTGCAGACCGATCGCGACAAGCGCCAGACCGAGCAGGACATCGGCAATCTCTATGTCCGGGCGAACTCGGGCCAGCTGATCCCTCTCTCGACACTGGTCACCACCGAGATCCGTGGGGACACCCCGGACCGTGCGCGGGTCGACCGCCTGCGGTCTGTCACCCTCACAGCCCAGCTCAATCCCGGTTACCCGGTCGGCGACGCGGTGAAGTTCTTCGAGAGCGAAATCGCCAAGCTGCCTCCTGGTCCGCAGGTGAAATGGGGCAGCATGGCCCGCGACTACCTGGAAGCGGGCAACGCCGTGGGCCTGGCGTTCGGCATGGCTCTGCTGCTGGTGTTCCTGGTGCTGGCCGCCCAGTTCGAAAGCTGGATTCACCCGGGCGTGATCATGCTGACCGTGCCGGTGGCGGCGCTGGGCGGGCTGTTCGGCCTGCTGATCGCAGGCTCGACCATCAATACCTATAGTCAGATCGGCCTGATCATCCTGATCGGGATCGCGGCCAAGAACGGCATTCTGATCGTCGAGTTCGCCAACCAGTTGCGCGACGAAGGGCTGTCGATCCGCGAGGCAGTGATCGAAAGCGCCTCGCTGCGCCTGCGTCCGATCATCATGACTTCTATCTCGGCCGCGGCCGGCGCCATCCCGCTGATCCTGTGGGGCGGGGCCGGCGGCGCCAGCCGCAAGACCATCGGCGTGGTCATCTTCTTCGGGGCCATCTTCTCGACCCTGCTGACCCTGTTCATCGTGCCGGTGTTCTACAACATGCTGGCTCGGTTCACGAAGTCGCCGCAGGCCACCGCCCGCCGCATCGAGGCCTTCGAAGAGGCCGAACAGGCCCGGGCCGCCAACGCCGCCGAATAGGCGAGACGTCTATCTCACAAACGAAAAAGCCTCCCCCAGCGGGGGAGGCGAGTTGTCGGGGTGGCGCCGGCTGCGACAAGGGGGTGTCACAGGCGCCGGCGCAGGATCTCGGCTGACAGATGCAAGCGCAGCCTCGACCGCATGATCCTGCGGCCGTTCCATATTCTCGTCAAGGTTGATGTTTTGGAGAGTTAGCGTCTCACGACGCTGGCGGCTTGTAGCCCGTCTCCACCTTCAGATAGGCGATCAGGTCCACACGATCCTTCTCGGTCTTGAGGCCGGCGAACGACATCTTGGTGCCGGGGAGGAAGTCGCGCGGCTGGGCCAGCCACTTGTCCAAATGCTCGGCGTCCCAGTTGAAGCCGGCGTTCTTGACTGCGTCGGAGTACTTGTAGCCTTCCAGGGTCCCGGCCTTGCGCCCGAACACACCATGCAGGTTGGGGCCAGTCAGGTTCGCGCCGCCCGGCACGATCGTATGGCACGACCGGCACATGCCGAACTTCATCTTGCCGTTCTCGATGTCGGCGGTGTTGTAGGGTGCGGGCAGGCTGGACAGCAGGGCCTGCTTCTCGGCAGCCGTGGGCTCGGGCGGCGCAGCGGCCTCGGTGGCGGCCGGCGACGCGGGGGACTTCTCGCCGCCGCCCTGGCCGCAGCCGGCGAGCAGGGCGCAGGCCCCCACTAGCGTCAGCATGGTCGCGTTGCGCATTGTCTCGAACCCCTTGGCTAACAAACGTGACCGCAAGCTAGTCATGCGCCGCCGCGTTGCAAGGCGCGGCGTCGGCGTTCCTTCTGGATTGTCTCGTCCAGGCTCTGCAAGAAGCGCGAGCGATCGTTGCGGTCGAACGGCTTGGGTCCGCCCAGGATCTCGCCGGTGGAACGCAGTTGCTCCATCAGAGCGCGCTGAGCGATGGCCGCGCCGATCGAATTCTCGGTGAAGGGCTTGCCGTTGGCGGCCAGGGCGTGGGCGCCGGCCTGCAGCACGCGCTCGGCCAGCGGGATGTCATTGGTGATCGCCACGTCGCCGGGCGCGATGATCTCGGCGATCCAGTCGTCGGCGGCGTCGGGGCCGGCGTCGACGATCATCCTCGCCACCAGCGGCGACTGCGGGATCTGCATGAAGGCGTTGGAGACCACCCAGGTCTTGAGGCCGTAACGCTGGGCGACCTTGTAGATCTCGTCCTTCACCGGGCAGGCGTCGGCGTCGATGAAGATCTCGATGGGCTTGCTGGTCACTGGACCTTCCGAACACGAAAAACGCCGCCGGCCTGATGACCGGCGGCGTCCTTCATAGTGCCTGTAGGCGATCAGGCGAAGGCGAGAGCCTGCTTGCGGCGCGAAGAACGGACCATGCCGCCGACGCTGGCGAAGCCGACGATCATCATCGCCCAGGTGGCCGGTTCCGGGACAGCCGACGAAATCGAAACGTTGTCGAGCGCCGGGCCGTATGGGGTGTGGGTCTGCGAGTTGAACACCAGGGTCGACGTCGTGTCGAACGCGGTGAACATGTAGCTGAACTCCTTCCAGCCCATGTTCTCCTTGGTGTTGCCGGCGCCGACGTTGAAGGTGAAGCTGTTCACCCAGTCGCCGCTGACCGAGGTCGCGACAAACTTGTCGCCCAGACCGCCGTCCGGGTTGCCGGCCAGCCAGAAGGTGACCTTGTAGGCTTGGCCCACGACGGTATCGATCGTTTGCTGGATGCTGCCGCCGTTGAGCGCGGAGAGGTCGACGCTGCGGACGCCGTCGGCGGCCTGCCAGTAGGAGCCGACATAGTCGACGCCGTTGCCCTTGACGGTCCAGCCGTCGATGCCGGTGCTGTTGTGACCCAGCGTGATGAACGAGCCCGGGTTCACACCCGACTCGAAGCTGCCGTTGACGACGCTGGCGGCATTGGCCGAACCGGCGCCGAGCGCTGCGGCGACCGCGAAAGCTGCGCCCACCAGCAGAGTCTTCGTCTTGGTCGTCATTTGTGAGTCTCCAAATGGGATTCTGTCCAGGTGGACGAGGGGAGCGTCGCAATAGGCGTGCCAGATGCGGGGGGTTGGCAGCGGCGGCGGGGCGTGGCATCGGTCCCGCGGCGACGTTGCGCGTCGCAGGGGCCGGCTTAGCTCAGCTGGTAGAGCAGCGGTTTTGTAAACCGAAGGTCACGGGTTCGATTCCTGTAGCCGGCACCATCGCCCCGTCGGACTCCCGACAGAGGAACCGTCTTCGCGCCCTGGGATTGAGGGTCTGACCCTTTTTCGGCGCGGGTGCGTCGACACCTCCCTAGGAGTACCCCATGACCACTACCACTGCGCTCGACGCCATCGCCTTGCTGAAGGCCGATCACCGCAAGGTCGAAGGTCTGTTTGAGGATTTCGAGAAGGCCCGTGGCCCGGCGCGCAAGGCTGCGCTGGTTCGGCAGATCTGCATGGAGCTGACCGTCCACACCATGATCGAGGAGGAGATCTTCTACCCGGCCTGCCGCGGGAAGGTCGAGGAAGACACCTTGGACGAAGCCTATGTCGAGCACGACGGGGCCAAGATGCTGATCGCCGAACTGAGCGAGAGCGAGCCGGACGAGTCCTTCTACGACGCCAAGGTCAAGGTGCTGTCAGAGGAGATCAAGCATCACGTCAAGGAAGAGGAGATGCGCTCCGAGGGCATGTTCGCCCAGGCCCGTGACGCTGGCCTCGATATGGACGCCTTGGGCCGCCAGATGGCCGTCCGCAAGGATGAGCTGAAGGCTGAGTTCGAAGCCGACGGCCTGCCTGTGCAGCAGACCCATTCCATGAAGGGCGCGCCGGTCGAGCACGTCGGGATGGTCTGAGGCGACGATCCGACCGAGCCGGGGCTTGGCGCGCTCTGGCCCTCGTGCTCCCTTGTCGAAAACGACAACGGGAGGCCACCGATGAACTTCGAGGACTATCGCAGGCACGACGCCGTTGGCTTGGCCGGCCTGGTCTCCAGCGGCCAGGTCAGTCCTTCGGAACTGCTCGAGACCGCGGTGTCGCGGATGGCCGAGGTCAATCCGAAGATCAACGCGGTCACCATGGATCTCACCGAGTGGGGCCGCCAGGACGTGCAGCGCCACATCTGGAGCGGACCGCTGGCCGGCGTGCCGTTCCTGCTCAAGGACCTGGGCGCACAGCTGGCCGGCTCGCCGACCAGCGCCGGCTCAGCGGTATTCAAAGACATCACCGCCAGCTCCGATAGCGCCATCGTCACCGCCTACAAGCAGGCGGGCTTGGTCACCTTCGGCAAGACCAACACCCCGGAATTCGGCCTGATGCCGGTGACCGAGCCGGTCCTGTTCGGCCCCTGCCGCAATCCATGGGACGTCCATCGGACACCGGGCGGATCATCGGGCGGGGCTGCCGCGGCGGTCGCCGCGGGCATTGTGCCGGCTGCTCACGCCAGCGACGGCGGCGGGTCGATCCGCACGCCCGCCTCGGCCTGCGGCCTGTTCGGCATGAAACCCTCTCGCGGGCGGGTCTCGTTCGCCCCGACGGGTGAGGGCTGGGGCGGCGCCTCGATCCAACACGCGGTGACCCGATCGGTGCGCGACAGCGCCGTGTTGCTGGACATCGTCTGCCAGCCGCAGCCCGGCGATCCCTATTTTCTGGCGCCTCCCGAGCGGCCGTTCTTCGAGGAGGTCGATCGCGACCCTGGGAGGTTGGCCATCGGCTTCACCACAGCGGCCCTGGCCTCGAGCGGGCTCGATCCGGAGTGTGCAGCGGCGGTGCTGGAGTCGGCGAAGCTCTGCGAGAGCCTAGGCCACATTGTCGAGGAGGTGCAGGTTCCCGGCGATCTTGCCGCCATGCAGCAGGGGGCCGGCGATGTGATCGCGGCCAGCATTGCCGCCACCCTCGACGCCGAGGGCGAGCGGCGCGGGCGGCCGGTCGTCGAGGGCGAAGTCGAGATGCTGACCTGGCTGATGTACCAGCGCGGCAAGCAGGTCTCAGGCGCGAACTACGTCCGCGGACTGGCGGCTATCCATGCCTACGGCCGCGCGGTGGCGGGCCTGTTCCAACGCTACAACGTGCTGCTTCTGTCGACCCTGGGCAGCCCGGCCATTCCGGTCGGACATCTGACCGAAAACGTGCGCGAATACACCCAGCGCCTGTTCCACTTCATGCCCAACACCCAGGCCTTCAACAACACCGGCCAACCGGCGATGACCGTGCCCCTGGCCCAGAGCAAGGGCGGCCTGCCGATCGGCATGCAGTTCGTTGCGCGGATGGGCGAGGAGGCGCTGCTGTTCCGCCTGGCGGGGCAACTGGAGAAGGCGCGGCCCTGGTTCGACCGCGTGCCGACGCTCTAGGCGTCGGCTTTGCGCCGGCGCATCTGGAACAGGTAGACGGCGATCACGCCCGTCGCGACCATGCCGATCAGCAGGGTCGAGACGGCGTTGATCTCAGGACTGACCCCCAGCCGCACCTGACTGTAGATGCGCATCGGCAGCGTCGTGGCGCCCGGGCCGGACGTGAAGCTGGCGATCACTAGGTCGTCGAGCGAGAGGGTGAAGGCCAACATCCAGGCGGCGGCGACGGCCGGGGCGATGTTGGGCAAGGTCACCAGGAAGAAAGCTTTGAATGGGGGGCATCCCAGGTCTTGGGCGGCTTCCTCGAATTGGCGGTCGAAGGCGGCCAGACGGGCCTGGATGACCACCGCGGCGTAGCAGGTGGTGATGGTCGCGTGGCTCACCGTGACCGTCCAGAAACCGCGCGGCAGGCCAAGCGAGACGAACAGAAGCAGCAACGACAGGCCAAGGATCACCTCGGGCATCACCAACGGGGCGAACACCATGCCAGAGAAGAGCGTCCGGCCGCGGAAGCGCCCGGCCCGCACCAGCGCTACGGCTGCAAATGTGCCCAGGATGGTGGCGATGGTCGCCGAGATCAGCCCGACCCTGAATGTGACCCAGATGGCGTCCAGCAGCTGTTCGTTGCGGAATAACGACGCGTACCACTTGGTGGAGAACCCGCCCCACACCGTCACCAGCCGACTGGCGTTGAACGAGTAGATCACCAGCAGCACGATCGGCAGGTAGAGGAAGCCGAAGCCGACGATCAGGGCGGTGAGGTTGAACCAGGTCAGCCCGCGCTTCATCGCCCAGCCTCCATCAGTTTGGCCTGCTGGCGCTGGTAGAGGACGATGGGAACGACGAGGGTGAACAGCAGCACGATGGCCACGGCCGAGGCGGCCGGCCAGTCGCGGTTGGCGAAGAATTCTGTCCAGATGACCTTGCCCAGCATCAGCGTCGAGGAGCCGCCCAGCAGGTCGGGGATCACGAACTCGCCGACCATCGGGATGAAGCAGAGCAGGGATCCAGCGGCCACGCCCGGCAGCGAGATCGGGAAGGTCACGCGCCAGAAGGCCTGGAGGGGCGTGCAGCCGAGGTCGGCCGCCGCCTCCAGGAGGTCGTGCTCCTGGCGTTCCAGCACCGCGTAGAGCGGTAGGACCATGAACGGCAGGTAGGCATAGACGAGGCCGATATAGATCGCCGTGTCGGTGTTGAGGATGGCGACGCTCGGCAGGCCCACGGAGTGGAGCACGACGTTCAGCAGGCCTTCGGGCTTCAGTATGCCAATCAACGCATAGACCCGGATCAGGAAGCTGGTCCAGAACGGCAGGATCACCGCCATCAGCAACCCCTGACGAATCCCCGGCGAGCAGCGCGACATGGCGTAGGCGAGAGGGTAGCCCAGCAGCAGGAGGATGAAGGTGGCGACGGTGGCGAACTTCAGGCTGGAGAGATAGGCGACGATGTAGAGCCGGTCGGACGTCAGCCGGGCGTAGGTCTCGAAATCCAGGCCGGCGATGAAGGTCCTGATACCGGCTAACCCCGCCGACCAGTCGATGCGCGGGGCATAGGGCGGCATGGCCAGCGCCGTTTCCGACAGCGATAGCTTGGCCACCAGCAGGAACGGGAACAGGAAGAACAGGCCGAGCCACAGGAACGGCGCGGCGGCGGCCAGCGCCGTGCGGTCCCCGCGGCGCTTCACTGGGTCAGCACCACGCCCGCGTCGCGGGCGAAGGTCAGCCAGACATTGTCGTCCCAGTCGACGGGCCGATCCACGAAACGCGAGGCGTTGGCCCGGGCCGCGCGGATGGTCCGGCCGCTCTCAAGCTCGACCAGATAGGTGGTCCAGTCCCCGAGATAGCCGATGTCCGCGACCTTGCCGGCGATCCGGTTCGGGCCGGGCGGGGGTTCGTCCAGGTGCACCTGGATCTTCTCGGGGCGCACGGCCAGCCAAGCGGTCGCGCCGACCTCAATGCGGTCGTCCTCGACCACGTCGAAGCCTTGAGGGGACTCGCTGCTGGACATGCGGACTGTCGTTCCGTCCGCCAGCTCGGCCTTGCCTTCGAAGATGTTCACGTCGCCGATGAAATCGGCCACGTAGCGGGAGTTGGGCGCCTCGTAGACATCGGCCGGACGGCCGATCTGCACGATCTCGCCCGCCCGCATCACCGCGATCCGGTCGGCCGTGACCATGGCCTCTTCCTGGTCGTGGGTGACGATCAGGAAGGTCATTCCCAGCTGCTGTTGCAGCGCCATCAGCTCGAACTGGGTCTCTTCACGCAGCTTCTTGTCCAGAGCCGCGAGGGGCTCGTCCAGCAACAGCATCTTGGGTCGCGGCGCGATGGCGCGGGCCAGGGCGACTCGCTGGCGCTGGCCGCCGGAGAGCTGATGCGGCTTGCGTTTGGCCAGACCCTGAAGCCTGACCAGATCCAGCATCTCGTTCACGCGATCGGCGATCTGCGTCTTGTCCATGCCTTGCTGCCTCAGGCCAAAGGCGATGTTTCGCTCCACGCTGAGGTGCGGGAACAACGCGTAGGACTGGAACATCATATTGACCGGCCGTTCGTGCGGGGGCTTGCCCGCAAGGTCCTCCCCGGCGAGCAGAACCCGGCCCTCGTCGGGCGTCTCGAAGCCGGCCAGCAGGCGCATCAGGGTGGTCTTGCCGCACCCCGACGGGCCGAGCAGGGCGAAGAACTCGCCCGGATAGATGTCAAGGGAGACACCATTGACGGCGGTTTCGCCGTCGAAGCGCTTCACCACCTTTTCGAACCGCACCAAGGGCTTGGCCGTCGGGTCGGCCCATGGCGCGAAGGTCGAACGGACCGCGCCGATATTGAGGCGCGGGCGGGAGCGCTCGGTCATCGACCCTGCTTCCTACTGTCCGGTCTGCACCCGGGTCCACATGCGCGTCACCTCGCGCAGCAGATCCTGGTCCTTGGTGGTGGTCACGAAGAGGCGGCTGAACACCTCCGGCGTCGGATAGACGTTCGGATCGCCGCGAACCGAGGCGTCCACCATCGGCGTCGCCGGCAGGTTGGCGTTGGCGTACTGGGTGTAGTTCGACGCCTTGGCGATCACCTCGGGGCGCAGCATGTAGTCGAGGAACTTGTACGCGGCCTCAGGGTTCGGCGCGTCGGCCGGGATGGCGAACACGTCGAACCAGACCTGGCTGCCTTCCTTGGGGATGACATAGGCGAGTTCGACGCCGTTGTTGGCTTCGACGGCGCGGGTCTTGGCCTGGAGGATGTCACCGGAGTAGCCGATGGCGACGCAGATGTCGCCGTTGGCCAGGGCCTCGACATACTCCGAGGAGTGGAACTTGCGCACGAACGGCCGCGCCTTGACCATCATCTCGGTGGCGGCCTGATAGTCGGCGACGTGCTCGGAGTTCGGATCCTTGCCCAGGTAGTTGAGGGCGACGGCGTACATATCCTCCGAAGCGTCGAGGTAGTAGACGCCGCAGTCCTTCAACTTGGCCAGGTTCGCGGGATCGAAGACCACCGCCCAGCTGTCGATCTTCACGCCGGGCAGGCGCTTGGCGACTTCCTTGACGTTGTAGCCGATGCCGATGGTGCCCCACATATAGGGCACGGTGTATTTCTGGCCCGGGTCGAACGGCTCCATGTGGGTCATGACGTCTGACCACAGGTTCTTGTTGTTGGGCAGCTTGGATTTGTCGAGCGTGGCGAGCGCGCCGGCGGTGATGTAGCGCGGGATGTTGTGGTTCGACGGGGCGACGATGTCGTAGCCGGTGTTGCCCTGAAGGACCTTGGTCTCGAGGATCTCATTGGAATCGAAGGTGTCGTACTGCACCTTGATCCCCGTCTCCTTGGTGAAGTCAGCAAGGATCGCCGGGTCGATATAGTCTGACCAGTTGTAGATCTTCAGCGTCTGGGGTTTGCCGCCGCCGCCTTGGCCGCACGCCGCCAGGCTCACGCTCAGGAGCAAGGCCGCCGCCACCCCCAGAGTCTTTGTCCAACTCTTCATCCCGCTCTCCCACTCGCCAGGAGTGCAGCTTATAGGGCCAAGGCGTCGGAATTTAAGTGCTAATGCGCAAGGAGATTACCTAGTGCCCTTCAGTATGGCGACGATCGCACCGATCCTGCTGCTGGTGGCGTCCAACGTGTTCATGACGTTCGCCTGGTATGGACACCTGAAGGTGGAGCATCGGCCGATCTGGCTGCTGGTCCTGGTCAGCTGGGGGATCGCCTTCTTCGAATACTGTTTGGCGGTGCCGGCCAATCGGATTGGACGCGCCGTCTATTCGCCGGCCGAGCTCAAGACCATGCAGGAGGTGATCACGCTCGCGGTGTTCGCAGTGTTCTCAATCACCTATCTAGGGGAGCGGTTCACGCTCAACCACGCCGTCGGCTTCGGATTCATCGCAGTGGGCGCGCTGTTCGTGTTCAAGGGACCGCTTTAGCGCGCGGCGCGGGCGCCCTATAAGCCGCGCTCCTCCTCATTTCGAGAGCATCCATGTCCCGCATCCTCATCACCTCGGCCTTGCCCTACATCAACGGGATCAAGCACTTGGGAACGCTTGCGGGCTCCATGCTGCCGGCCGACGTCTATGCGCGCTTCCAACGCTCGCGGGGCCGCGAGACGCTCTACATCTGCGCCACGGATGAACACGGCACCCCGACCGAGCTGGCTGCCGCCGAAGCCGGCCAGGATCCGGCGACCTTCTGCGCCGCGCAGCACGAGGTGCAGCACGACCTGGGACGCCAGTTCGGGCTGTCGTGGGACCACTTCGGCCGTTCGTCCTCGCCGCAGAACCACAAGCTGACCCAGCGGTTCGCCCAGCAGCTTTGGGAAGCGGGCTTCATCGAGGAGCGGATCACCCAGCAGGTCTATTCCAACGCCGACAAGCGTTTCCTGCCCGACCGCTACGTGATCGGCACCTGCCCGCACTGCGGTTACACGGCGGCGCGCGGCGACCAGTGCGAGAACTGCACGCGGGTGCTGGACCCGGCCGA
Source organism: Phenylobacterium sp. P4_E10 (assembly GCF_056401675.1). Taxonomy (NCBI): domain Bacteria; kingdom Pseudomonadati; phylum Pseudomonadota; class Alphaproteobacteria; order Caulobacterales; family Caulobacteraceae; genus Phenylobacterium; species Phenylobacterium sp. P4_E10. The sequence continues at coordinate 103,154 of NZ_JBFUIW010000012.1, forward strand.
CCTGATCCATCCGCGCTCGGCGGTGTCGGGGTCCGAGGACATCGAGATCCGCGACTCCAAGCACCTGTTCCTGCGCCAGAGCCTGTTCTCGGATCGGCTCCGGGCGTGGATCGACGGCAAGAAGGGGCAGTGGCCGCTGCTGGTGACCTCCATCGCTTTGAAATGGTTGGATGAAGGGCTGCAGGACCGCGGCATCACGCGCGACCTGGAGTGGGGCGTGCCGGTCAACGCCTGGCAGTGGGGCCCCAACCCCGAAGGCAAGACGCCCGACATCGAAGGCTTGGCGGGCAAGGTGTTCTACGTCTGGTTCGATGCGCCGATCGAGTACATCGCCGCGACCTGGGAATGGGCCGACGCCCGTGCGGCCGAGGCTGGGCGCGGTCCGGCCGAGGATTCCGAGTGGGAACGTTGGTGGCGCGGGCCGGAGGCGGCGGACGTCACCTATGTCGAGTTCATGGGCAAAGATAATGTGCCTTTTCATACGGTTGGCTTCCCCTGCACCTTGATCGGGATCAACGAGCGGCTGCAGGCGGACGGCTCGTGGACGCCGGCGGACAACGCCCCCTGGAAGCTGGTCGACGAGCTTAAGGGCTTCAATTGGCTGGACTATTACGGCGGCAAGTTCTCGACTTCGCAGAAGCGCGGCGTCTTCATGGACCACGCGCTGGAGCTGCTGCCGGCCGATTATTGGCGCTGGTGGGTCACCGCCAACACCCCGGAGACCTCGGACTCGACCTTCACCTGGGAACAGTTCCAGGCGCAGGTGAACGCCGACCTGGCCGACGTCCTGGGCAATTTCGTCAATAGAATCCTGAAGTTCACCGAGACCCGCTTCGAGGGTGTCGTACCGGCAGGGGGCGCGCCTGCCGAACTGGAAACCCGCCTATATGCCGATGTGGGCGCCAAGCTCGCCGAGCTCACCGAGCTCCTGGAAGCGCGCGAATTCCGCAAGTCGACCACCGCCCTGCGGCAGCTCTGGGTGCTGGGCAACCAGTACCTGACCGAGGCCGCGCCCTGGACCGCGATCAAGACCGACCCGGAGCGCGCGGCGGTGGTGGTGCGCACCGGGCTGAACCTGGTGGCGCTGTTCGCCAAGGTCTCCGAACCCTTTATTCCCTTTGCCTGCGAGAAGATCGCGCTGGCGGTGGGCGAGCCGTTCCCCGGCGTCTGGCCGACCGGCGAGGGCGCCGCGGTGCTCGACATCCTGCCCGCCGGCCGCACGGTCGCGGCCCCGGAAGTGCTGTTCAAGAAGGTCGAGAACGACCAGGTCGCCGCCTGGTTGGAGCGGTTCGGCGGACCCGAGGCGGCCGCCTAACCGCCCATCGGCGCTATCGGCAGGGCGAGGCGCTATCGGCGCCTCGTCGGCAGGTTTTCCGCGCGAAATCCCACCATCGTGCCGTTAGGCGAGGCTGGCCTCGCCGCGCAGCACCGGCACGCAGCCGCCGCCGATGGTGGCGCGCACCCCGTCAGCGGCCCGGCGGGCGCTGGCCCGCAGCTTCGAGGGCCGGCCCATCTCGACGCCCTGGATGATGTCCCAGGCGCCGGTCTCCTTGTCCGTCAGCGAGAGCAGCAGAGCGGCCAGGGTAGCGTTGGCGCTGCCGGTGGCCGGATCCTCGACCGTGCCGGAATTGGGCGCGAACATCCGCGCTCGCAGGCGGCCCTCGCCATCATGGGCGTAGAGGTGCAGCGATAGGCGGTCGCCGAAGTGCGGGTAGTCGATCGCCGCCTGCTTGAAGGCGGCGAGGTCGGGAGCGGCTCGGGTCAGCGCCTCGGGCGTCACCTCGGCGAACACGAAGGCGACGCCGACCGAGGCCTCGACGGGGGCGTGGCCGGCGGTCACGAAGTCGTCCGGCGACAGCCCGGCGCAGGCGGCCGTCACATCCAGGGGCAAAGGCTCGCCGAGCGACAGGGGCTGCGGCGCGGCGATGACGCCGCCGCCGTCCACGATGCTGACCTCGACGATGCCGGCCGGAACTTCCAGCCGCAGGGCCTCGCCCCGGCCCATCTGAGATAGCGTCCAGCCGGTCCCGACCGACGGATGGCCTGCGAACGGCATCTCGGCGGTGCGGTTGAAGATCCGCACGCGGGCGGTGTTGGCCGGGTCCTGCGGCGGCAGAACGAAGGTGGTCTCGGACAGGTTCATCTCGGCGGCAAGGGATTGCATCTGCGCGTCGGTCAGACCGCGGGCGTCGGTAAACACGGCCAGCGGGTTGCCGCCGAAGCGGGTGTCGGTGAACACGTCGAGGGTGACGAAGGGATAGCTGGTCATATGCGCCGTCCAGGCCGGAGAAGGGAGAGCTCCGGCTTGACACAACTTAGTCAATTGGCAAAGTCCCAACATGGACATCGCCCATCTGCTGCGCGCTCTCGCCAACGAGCGCCGGCTCCAGATCCTCGACTGGCTGAAGGACCCGGTGGCGCATTTCCCGCCGCAGGTGGACGGCGACCTGGTCGCGGACGGGGTCTGCGCGGTGTTCCTGGCCGAGAAGCTTCAGGTCACTCAGCCGACCCTAAGCGAGCACATGCGCATCCTGGTGCAGGCCGGTCTGGTCACCGCGACGAAGATCAAGCAGTGGACCTTCTACCGCCGCAACGACGCCCAGATCGCCCAGGTGATGGAGCGGATCGCCGGCGCGGTCTAGTCGGCCCGGGCGAACCGCGCCGACTGGCCGGTGCTGAGGCTTAGGACCATGCCGGTGATCTTGCTCGCGGCGTCGCGGTCGAAGGTCACCTTGCTGGGGATCGCCGCGCCCTCGACGACGAAGGTGTCGGGTCCGATGGGTTTCAGTGACAGCGGCGAACGGCGGCTCTGGACGACCTGCAGGCGGCCGTCCTGCATGACCACCTTGCGCGAGCCGTAGGCGCCGGCGTAGTCGGCCAACGCCTGGACCTGAACGGGCGGCTGCAGGGCTTCGAGCGCCCAACGGCCTTCGGTCGCGAGCGCCGGTTCGCGCTGGCTCTCCAGCACCTTGGCCAGGGCTAGCTGCTCGGCCTTCACCAGGGCGTCGCCGGACGAGACCTTCACGTCCGGGATCACGCCGGCCCCCTCCCAGTTCGTGCCGGTGATCGGGTTCACCGGGCTGCCGTCGGAGATGAAGGCGGCGAACCCGTCGCCGACCGGGAACTCTTCACCGGGGTTCGCGCCGCCGATGCTGGCCTCGCCGACTATGACCGCACGCTTGGCCGCCTGCAGGATGTAGCTGAAGCTCTCCGCCGCCGAGGCGCTGCGGCCGTTGACCAGGACGTAGAGCGGCTGGTCGAGCCGGCGGCCGGTTTTCGGCGGGGCCGGCGGACCTTCGAGCTCGTCGGCCCCGCGGGTCTTGAAGGTGTTGTAGACGTTGGCGCCTTCCGGCACGAAATGGCTGACCAGATAGGCGACCATGGCGGGCGAGCCGCCGATGTTGTCGCGCAGATCGAAGATCACAGCGTCGGCGCCCGCCGTCATCGCCATGGCGGCGTCGGCCATCTCCTTCGCCGGGCCGTCGAGGCCCTCGAAATGCGCGAAATAACTCATTCGCACGACCGCCACTGCGCCCGGCCGTAGCTCGGCTGCGCGGAAGCCGTAGTTCTGGCGGCGCTCCGAGCTCGCCGGCGCCGGGGTGTGGGGCGCAGCAGGCGGCGGCGACGCCGACCAGCTAACCTGGAAGTGGGCGTCGTGCGGCTTGAGTCGGACGGTGAGCGCGTTCGCCAGATCTTCTGGCACGGCGTAGCGATCATAGTCGCCGCGCGCCGCCTCGGCCTTGAGTTCGGCGGCGAGCTTGGCGCCGCGGTCCTTGTCGAAATAGCGTTTCGAGATCTCGTCGGCGACCTGGCCGACCACCTCGCGCGGCGGCGCAGCCTGAGCGGTTCCTGCCAGCAGCAAGGCCATCGCGGCCCCCAGCATCATCTTGCGCATATTGGACGGCCCCCTTGCCGCCGCCGCCGAGGCGGCGAATTTGAATGCACGAACGCATGCATTCTGTTCGACGCGAACGGCCAGCCTGACCATGCCTGTCCGTCGAAAGCGCTCAACGGTGCGACAAGGAGATGAAGGCGAATGCTCGGGCGTCGCCCCCGCGGTTCGTGGGTGCTCCCACCCGTCGATGAGGAGCTTGGCTGCTGACCCGCGCGGCGAAGACCTCGCGGGGCGCGTGGCCGCCCCAGTCTGAGATGCCAGGCCGTCCTGGACCGCCTCGCTCGACCGGGCCTTGGACGCCCATTTCCTGCATCTCGGCGATCAAGCGCATGTCGGGCGAGTTTGGTCGTTCGGCTCCGCGACGCGCCTGTGTTTCGAGGCTAACGCGGCTCAACTTTTGCGAGCCGAGGGCCCAGTCAATGAAATCGTGTCCGGTGATCTGCGCCGTCGTTTCACGTACTTTGCCGGCGCTCGCGATCAGCTTGATACTGTCGAGCACGGCCTTCTCGACCTCGGCCGCCGCCGCCCAATGCACGCGCGGCTGGACGGGATCGGTGCAGTATTCTCGATCCCAGGCCAACAACAGTTCCAAGACCGTGGAGCGCGTGTCCCGCAAGGGCACGGACACGACGAACTGGTCAATGACCTATGAGTATGCGGCGCAGGTCGCGGTGCGCGCGGCGCCCGAGCCAGATCTCAGCGTCGGCCGGGCGAACATCACCCTGAACTCCGTCTCGACCGAGACGACCAACGCCCAGGACCAGCAGATTTGCCCCCATACGACCACGCCGCGCACCATGTCTGGCAGCTTCGTCACCAAGAGCGAGACCCGGGCGAACGCGAGCGGGCTGGAGACGAACGTCGACATCACGATGGATTCGGACGGGACCTATAGCGTCGGCGTCCGGCTTCCGGAGGTGAAGGGGACCGTTTCCGGATCAAATTCGTCGAGCTTCGCCGGCCAGTGCACCCCCAAGCAGGGCGTGAACCACAGCATCGCCGACACGCCAACCACCATCGACGGGTTCACGTTCTCCACCAGCGGCGAAGACCGAGTCCTGCCCTCCGATCCCAATCGGCTGTCCGGCAGCCACTCGGTCTCGTCCTATGGGGTGACCGAAACGCTTCGTTGGAATCTGCGCCGCTGCGGCGGTGACCTACGCCTGGTCGACGTCAAGTTCGAGGACATGCGCTTTCCGACCTGGGAGGCCTGGCAGGAAATCAACGAACAGAAGGGCACGATCGACGGCAACATCGTCCGGATCACCGCGGTCGTCGCCAATGACGGTCCCGACGAGAAGTCGGCCACGGTCAAGTTCCGCGACACCTACAAGGGCGACAAGTGGGACGGGTCTCGCCCCGACGGGCTGTTGGAGGAACTCGCCGTCAAGGTGCCGGCCGGCGAACAGCGCGAAGTCACGTTCAAATGGGATTCCTCGGGCTACGCCTGGTACGACGACGGCCGCCCGCGGTTGATCCAGCGCATCAAGACCGAGGTCGAGGATGCGGGCAAGAAGGTCGACGACAAGACCCTCAACCTGAAGATCGCGCCCAAGCCGATCGTGCTCGTGCACGGCCTATGGTCGAACTGGACGGCGTGGGAAAGCTGGCAGAACATCCTGACAACCACCCATTCCTATGACTGGAAGGCGTTCCCAGTCGGGCAGGAGGCCCAGCATGGCCGGATGAACACCGGCGAGGAGATGGGCAATCTCGGGCAAACCAACACTATCAGCCAGAACGCCATCGAGCTGGGGCTCTACGTCAAACACGCTCAGAAGGACCGCAACGCCTGGCACGTCGACATCGTCGCCCACTCGATGGGGGGGCTGATCAGCCGGCGCTACATCCACGCGACCATGCCGACCTATCCTGACGGCAAGCCGCAGGTCGCCCATCTGGTCATGCTCGGCACCCCCAACATGGGCAGCCGCTGCGCGGACCTGATCAGCGCCCCGCTGGAGGCCGCCGGCCGATCGATGGACGCGCTGCGCGAACTGCGGCCGAGCGTGGTCGCGGAATTCAACGCCACCCACACCGAACGCAAGGGCGTGGAGTTCTCCGTCCTCGCCGGGAACCCGTTGCCGGCCATCTGCTACATGTACAACGCCAACGACGGGGTGGTCACCGTTCCGTCTGCGACCTGGACCATCACGGACACTGAGCAGCAGAGCGTCCTGCACACCAGCATGACCGGCACGGAGGGCTTCTCATCGTTCGTGAAGCCGCGCGTCGCCATCGGACCCGGCAAGCAGAAATCGGCCGCCAAGCTGTCGGCCCTGTCGCCCGCGCTCAACGCGCTCGCCCAGGGGGCCGACGCCGCCGACAGCGGGCCTGCCGACGCCGCGTCGGTCGCGCCGGACTTCTCGAAGATCGTGAAGCTGGCGCCTGGCCAGACCACGACAGTCGCCATTCCGGTCAAGGAGGCGCGGAACCTCGGCCTGACCTTCGTCGCCGCGAGCAAGGTCTCGGCGACCCTGGCCGACGACAAGGGCGCTGTCGTCGGCGCCAACCTGGCCGGCAAACCCGAGGCCAGCCAGATCTTCCGGTCGCTCTTCGTCGACCGGCCGATCTCCAAGGGAAACTGGACCCTGACCCTGCAGAACGCCGACGAAGTCGAACGGGAGGTGGTGCTCTCGACCTGGTCGAGCGCCAGTTGAGACATTGAGCTCCACCGTTGTCGGCGCTTCCCGACGACAGCCCCGCGCAGGCGGCCGTCACATCCAGGGGCAAAGGCTCGCCGGGCGACAGGGGCTGCGGCGCGCGCCCGCCCTTCTGTTGAGTGCGTGACTGAAATCATCAGTTCATAAGCGAAAGATCACCGGCAATCGGTTGGCGCGGGACGCGTCATGGCCAAGCTTGGGTTCGTACGCTGCGCGGGGGGCGCGGCGCGAGAACTGGATGCAAATCATGAAGACGATGGCGGTGACTATCGGCCTGCTGTTCGCGGCTGGTCCGGCGATGGCGGCGAGCCCGTTCGACGGCACCTGGAAGCTGGATATGGCGTCGGCCAAGACCCCCGAGCGGCCGAGCGTGCTGGAGCTCAAGGACGGGGTCTTCACCTGCAACAGCTGCATTCCAGCCTACAGCATTCCGGCCGACGGTCGGTTCCATCCCCTCAAGGACAACGCCTATGCCGATCGCCGAGCGATCAGCGTCATCGACCCGCAGACGGTGATGCTGGTCACCATGAAGGACGACCGGGTCGTCATGAACGGCATGCTCCACCTGTCGGCTGACGGCAAGGAGATGAGCGCGACCTATGTCGATAGCTACACGGCCGGGGGAGCGATCACGAGCACCACCCGCCAGCGGCTGTCGTCCGGCCCGGCCGGGGCGCACCCGATCTCCGGCTCCTGGCGCATCGCCAAGTACGAAGACGCGTCGGACAATGCGGTACTGATGACCCTGGCCGTCGAGGGCGACAGCGTGCGATTCAGCTCCGCTACGGGCCTCAGCTATCAGGCGAAGGTCGGCGGTCCGGCGGTTCCACTGGTCGGGGATGTCGGCGGGGCCGTGGTGTCGGTGCGCCGTCCATCACCCAGCGTCATTGAGGAAATCAGCCTGCTGAAGGGCAAGGTCGTGCTGGTGCAGACCTACGCCGTGGCGGAAGACGGCAAGACACTGAAGCTGCAGGTGGACGACAAGGAGAGCGGCGCAAGCAGCGCGTTCACCGCCATCCGGCAGTAGGCGCATGCCGATGCTGGAAGACGGAACGGCGGCCTTGGGGGAGGTCGCCGGGAAGGAGAAGCGCTACCGAGAAAGGCTGGAGGACTCCGCGTTCTTCGGTCATCCACGCGGGCTTGGCTTCATTGTCGGGCTCGAGGCCTGGGAGCGCTTCTCCTTCTACGGCATGCAGGCGCTGTTGATGCTGTACCTGACGCAGCATCTGCTGGCGCCGGCGGTGGCCGACGGCGTCGTCGGCCTGACGGCGCTACGTCGGCTGGTCTCGCCGGATGGCTCGCTCAGCGACCTGGCGTTCGCGAGCCAAGTCTTCGGGCTCTATTCCGGATGCGTCTATCTCACGCCGCTGCTCGGGGCCTGGCTGGGCGACCGCGTGGTCGGCCGGACGCCGGTGATCACGCTGGGCTGCGTGCTGATGTCGGCAGGGCATCTGGCGATGGCCTCCGAGCGATGGTTCCTGGCGGCCCTGGCGCTGATCATCCTTGGGGCCGGCCTGGTGAAGGGCAATATGAGCGCCCAACTCGGCCTGCTCTACGGACGTGAAGACGACCGGCGCACCCGCGCCTTCGGCCTCTACCTGATCGCCCTAAATGTCGGCGCGTTGCTGGCGCCGCTGATCGCCGGCACGCTCGGCGAAAAGGTGGGCTGGCACTGGGGATTCGGCGCCGCGGCCGTCGGGATGATGATCGGCCTGGTCACCTATGTGGCCGGGCGCCGGCACATGCCGCCCGACACACTGGTCCGAGGCGAGAAGCCTCCGCCCCTAAGCCGCGAAGAGTGGCGCCGAGTGACCGTGATCGCCGGCCTGCAAATTCCAGGCCTCCTTTGCTATGCGGCCGCCTTCCAAAGCTACGGTCTGATGCTGGTCTGGGGCGAGAAGGCCGTTGACCTTCAGGTCGCCGGCTTTCGTCTGCCTGTGACCTGGTTGATCACCGCCGACGGCGTCATGACCATCGCCGGGGTGTATCTCGGGGCGGCTGTCTGGAAGGCGCTGGCGGCGCGTGGGCGCGAGCCGAACGACCTGAACAAGGCCGCCATCGGCTTTACGATGATATCGCTAGCCTTTGTCTACCTGGGCTTCGTCGCCAGGCTGCCGATCGCACCGCTGATCCTGTGGCTTCTGTTCTACGCGATCGCCGACGCCGCCTACGCCTGGATCGATCCGCCACAGCTGGCGCTCATCACCCGAAATGCGCCGCGCGCGGTGGCCGCCACAATCCTGGCGGCAGGCAGCCTCTGCACGGCCGGCAGCTATTTTCTGTTGGGCTGGTTGGGGCAGTTCTTCGAGGTGCTGGGGCCGTCGGCCTATTGGATGATGACCGCGGTCCTGCCGGGTCTGTCGGCGCTGGCGTACTTTCTGGCGGCTGGACGGGCGGGCCGCGTCCTGGACCTTGGAGCAACGGCGCCGGGGCTTGGGCCGAGCATCCCGGCGGCGGAGGTCGCGGCTTAGACCCGACTTTCGGTTCGCGGCCTTCCATCTCCGTTGCCGGGTTGAGCGAACGCTGCTTCCTTGGCGCCCTCCGCGGGGGGAGGGGATGGCGAGGTGACGCGGGGGGCGTCGCCGGCCGTCGCCGATCGTCACTGCGGCGAGAGGCAGGTCGTTTCCATGGCTGTCGTGGTCGCTCCGGCGATGACGGGCGGTTCTGCGCATGCCGCGCGCTCGCGGATTGTGCTTTCCGATCTTGGTGATTTCAAACTCGGCCGCGTGGACGTCTCGCCGTCCTTGCGCCGCTTGAGCCACGACGACGGGCGCGTCGAGGTGATCGAGCCGCGGGTGATGCAGGTGCTGGCCGCCCTGTCGCGCGCCGAGGGCGTGGTGATTTCACGCGAGGACCTGCAGGACAGCTGCTGGGACGGCCGGGTGGTCAGCAAGGGATCGCTCAATCGGGTGATCTCGATCCTCCGTGCATTGGCGGCCGGGATCGGGGCGGGCAGCTTCGAGATCGTGACCGTGAACAGGGTCGGCTATCGCCTCGACGTCTCGGCGCGGGCCGAGGCGGCGCCGGCCAAGACGGTCGACCGGCGCGGCCTGTTGATCGGAGCGGGGGGGCTCGCCGCGATGCTGGCGGGAGGCGGGCTGTGGTTGGCCGCGAAGCGCCGACTGGCGTCCGCGCCGCCGACGGTTGCGGTGATGCCCTTCGATGTCGCCGGTGCGCCGGGATGGATCGGCCCGGCCGTGGCCCGTGAGGTCCGCCAAAGCCTCTCGCGCATTTCCGGACTTCGCGCGGTGTCGGAGGCCTCGTCCTTCAGCCTCGCAGGCCAGGGTATGTCCGTCGCCGCGCTGGCCGGGCGGCTGGGCGCCGACCTGCTGGTGATGGGAAGCGCGCAGGGACGGGGAAGGGGGTATGCGGGCCGTGTCGAGCTGGTCGACGGGCGCGATCAGACGGTGATCTGGTCGGAGACGACGGCGGCGAGCGCCGACCTCGCCACGCTGGGCGCGCAGCTTTCGTCGCTGGTGACCGAACGTCTGGTGCGCCTCATCGCACCGGCGGCCGCGGGCGCGGCGCTGCCGCCGCGCCGGGCCTCCAATCCACTGGCCTTCCAGCATGTGCTGCGCGCCGAGGCCGCCTTCCTCGAGGCGCGGACGCTGCAGCTCGGCGCGCGAGATACGGGCGCTGCGGCCGATGAGGCCTATGCGCAAGCCAACGCCGCCCTTGTCATCGATCCGGGCGAGGTGAGGGCGCTGCTGGTGTTGTGGTCCCTGGCGCGAAACGGATGGTCCGAGCAGTTGATGGCGGGCCGACCCTCGGAAATGGACCTGACGGAATATTCGATGGGATTTGTGCGGCGGGCCTTGCTCGCCGATCCGAACGATCCGGCCGCCCTGGCGGCGCTCGGCGACCAGTATCGGCGCGAATGGCGGTGGGGCGAGGCCGAGGCGCTGTTGCGCCGGGCGATCATGGCCGATCCCGGCCTGGTCGAGGCGCGATGGGCCTATGGCACTCTGCTGGGGACGTTGAACCGATCGGCGGAAGGGATCGCGCAGGCGCGCGAACTGGTGTTGCTCGATCCGGAGAACGCTTCGCGCCGGGGCTATCTGCTGCCGCGGCTGCAGTATGCGGCGGGTGAGCGCAAGGCAGCCTTGGCGGGCTACGAAGCGATGTTGGCCAAGGGACGCGCCAACCTGTTCGACCTGCGCGAGCTCTACATGACCTATCTCACCGAAGGGAGCGCGGCGGGCCTCGACGAGCTGCTGGTTCAGGCGCGCGCGCTCCTGGGGGCGGGCGCCGATGGCGAGACCGGGCGGCTGCTGCAGCGGATCGGCGCCGCGGCTGAGGCGCTGCGCGGGCGGCCGCAAGGGTTGCTGGCGCTGATCGACGCTTCGATGCGCGATCTCGTCGAGCTCAATGCGACCCGCGGCGGGCGTCGAGGCAGCGACCTGATCTTCCTGGCCTCGCTCGAATACGCCTGGTGCGGGGCGGTGGACCCAGCGCTCGCGGCCTTGGAGCGGGCGGTGAACGCCCGGTCTCTGAACTGGACCGCCTCGCTGCCCTACGGGCGCAATCCGTTCCCGGCGCCGGTGCGAAGCCACGCCCGGTTCGCGGCGATCTGGAAGAGCGACCCGCGCCTGGCCGAACTGATGTCGCTGCGGGAGCGCGCACGGAGTTCCTAGGCTTGATCGTTGCGACCTCGCCTGCGACTGACGGGCGCAGAGAACTTTGGTATTTTGAAAACGCTTATCGAAAGGAACGCCGATGTCTCTCCGCATCAATTCCGAAGCCCCGAACTTCAAGGCGCAGACCACCGAGGGTCCGATCGATTTCCACGAGTGGATCGGCGACGGCTGGGCGATCCTGTTCTCGCACCCCAAGGACTTCACCCCGGTCTGCACGACCGAGCTGGGCTACATGGCCAAGCTGAAGCCTGAGTTCGACAAGCGGAACACCAAGGTCATCGGCCTCAGCATCGATCCGGTCGACAACCACGCCAAGTGGGCCCAGGACATCGCCGAGACGCAAGGCACGGCGCCCAACTACCCGATGATCGGCGACACCGATCTGGCGGTGGCCAAGCTCTACAACATGTTGCCGGAAGAGATCGAAGGCGGCTCCGAAGGGCGCACGGCGGCGGACAATGCGACCGTGCGGACGGTGTTCATCATCGGGCCCGACAAGCGCATCAAGCTGATGCTCGCCTATCCGATGACCACCGGGCGCAACTTCGACGAGATCCTGCGGGTGCTGGACTCGATGCAGCTGACCGCCAAGCACCGGGTCGCCACGCCGGTGAACTGGAAGGACGGCGACAAGGTGATCATCGTCCCGGCCGTCTCCAACGAGGAAGCCGCCGGGCTCTATCCGGCCGGTTGGGAAACCCTGAAGCCCTATCTGCGCCTGGTTCCGCAGCCGAAGTAGAAGCGGGTGCGGCCCGCGCCGTCAGGGCGTGGGCCGGATCATGCCGACCCGCAGGTCGGTCGCCCAGTAGACGCACTCATCGTCGGCGAACAGCTTGCCGCTGGCGACGCCCAGGGCGAGCTGGCCGCGGCGGGCCTGACGGATGCTGACCTCGTAGCGGACCAACTTCGTCCTCGGCGTGATGTCGCCGCGGAACCGGACCTCGCCGACCCCGAGGGCTCGGCCCTTGCCCGGCGAGCCCGACCAGCCCAGCCAATAGCCGAGCACCTGCCACATGGCGTCGAGCCCCAGGCAGCCGGGCATGACCGGGTCGCCAGGGAAGTGGCAGTCGAAGAACCAGAGGTCGGGGGCGATATCCAGCTCGGCGACGACTAGGCCCTTGCCGAATTCGCCGCCGTCGAGGCTGAGGCCGGTGATCCGGTCCATCATCAGCATGGGCGGGGCCGGCAGTTGCGCATTGCCAGGACCGAAGTATCCGCCGCGGCCAGAGAGGATCAGGTCGTCCTTGGTGTAGCTGGACTTGGGCGTATGGAACTCATGCGGATCAGCCACGGTGTTCGTTCCTCGGTTGGGCGGAGGAACAGAAGGGGGCTTGAGCGCGCGCCTGGCAAGCATCGAGGCGGACTGGGCCCTCGGGGCGGAACCCCGACCTCCGCCCCCCGGAAAGGCCGCCGAGGCCTGAAATTTTGGGGATACGCCTCAGGTGATCACCTGAGGGACCCCCGGGTAGCAACGGAGTGCGGCTCTACGGACGTCCTGCCATCAATGGGCTGGGCGCTACTGCTCCGCTAGGCGGCGGCCCCGCTGGGAATAGTCCCTAGGTCGGAGCCAGACGATGCGCTTGGGGGAGTTGGAATGAGGATCGCAGCCAATCCGAAGCGGATTCGGGCCGGAGCGGCGCTGGCCTGCCTGGGTCTTGGTCTCGCCGCGCTCGGCGGGGGGGCGGCCCGCGCGGATGAGGCCATTGTGGCGGACGCCGCGCCGGTGGCGACCGCAGACGCCCAGCGACTGCGCATGGAGCAGCAGCTGCGGGAACTTCAGAGCATGCGTTCGGACTTCGATCGTCGGATCCGGGCGATCGAGGTCGAGCTGCATGGGAGCGCGGCGCCGACGACGGCCGCCCCGGCCGCCCCCGCGCCCAGCGCAGCGCCGGAGCTGCAGACCGTGTCGCAGACCGAGCCGGAGCCGCCGGTGAAGTGGGGAGGGTTCGAGCCCGGCAAGGGCCTGATCCTGATGCGCTCCGATATCGGCGAGGTCGATCTGGGGATCGTCAGCTATCTGCGCTACCTGAACCAGGAAGGCATCGACGACAGCTACACCGACTCGTTCGGGCGCACGTTCCAGCTCGACCCACGGCAGGACTTCCAGCTCGCCAAGGTGCAGCTGACGTTCAGAGGTTGGCTGTTCGATCCGCGCTTCAACTACAACGCCTACTTCTGGACCTCCAACGCCAGCCAGGGGCAGGGGGCCCAGGTGGTCGGCGCGGGGAACCTGTCTTTCATCTTCAGCGATGCGCTGCGGGTCTATGCCGGCATCCATTCGGTGCCGTCGACGCGATCGACGAACCGGACCTTCCCGTACTGGGTGCGCAACGACAACCGGCCGATCGCCGACGAGTTCTTCCGCGGGTCCTACACCCAGGGTCTGTGGGCGGAAGGCAAGATCGCCCGCGGCCTGGATTATCGCGTGATGCTCGCCAACAACCTCAGCGCGCTCGGGGTCAATGCCGGCCAGCTCGATGGCAAGATCGACACCTATTCCGGCGCCCTGACCTGGATGCCAACCACGGGCGAATTCGGGCCGGCGGCCGGGTTCGGCGACTTCGAGGACCATCAGGACGTCGCGACGCTGTTCAGCGCCCACTACACCCACAGCACGGAAACGCCACAGTCGCAGCCGGGCACGGACTCCATCGAAAACACCCAACTGCGGCTGTCCGACGGGACCTTGCTCTTCCGGGTGGACGCCTTCGACACGCCGGGTCGGATCACCAGGGCCCGCTACCAGATGATGGCCCTGAACGCGGGCGTGAAGTACCGCGGCTACTCGTTGGAGTTCGAGTACTACGCGCGGTGGCTCGATGATTTTCGGGTCGAGGGGGTGATCCCCGTCAGCGATCTGTTCGACAGCGGCTTCCAGTTGCAGGCCGCCGCCATGCTGGTTCCCAAGACCCTGCAGCTCTATCTGTCGGGATCCCAGATCTTCGGCGAATACGGCGACCCCTACGACGTCGCGCTTGGGGTCAACTGGTTCCCGTTCGCGCGCCGCGACGTCCGGGTCAACATGATGGGGCTCTACACCGACAAGTCCCCGGTCGGGTACACGGCCTATCCGGTGCCGGTGGGCGCGGAAGGCTTCACCTTCCTGACGGACTTCTCGCTGGCCTTCTGATCCAGCGCGCAAAGAAAACGCCGCCGGCCCTGGGGACCGGCGGCGCTCGAAACCGTCTGGCTGCGGAAGTCTTAGGCCAGGGTCGCGCCGGCCACCTTGCGGCGGCTGCGGACCATGGAGCCGGCCGCGCCAAAGCCGATGATCATCATCGCCCAGGTCGCCGGTTCCGGAACGGCCGAGATCGACACGTTGTCGAGCGCCGGGCCGTACGGAGTGTGGGTCTGCGAGTTGAACACCAGGGTCGACGAGGTGTCGAACGCAGTGAACTCGTAGCTGTACTGCTTCCAACCCATGTTGTCGTGGTTGTTGGCGCCGGTGACGGTGAAGGTGAAGTTGTTCACCCAGTCGCCGCTGACCGAGCTGGCCATGAGCTTGTCGCCCGCGCCGGCGTCGGGGTTGCCGGCGAGCCAGAAGCTGACCTTGTAGGTCTTGCCGATGATCGTGGTGATCGTCTGCTGGATGCTGCCGCCGTTGAGCGCCGAGAGGTCGACGCTGCGCACGCCGTCGGCGGCCTTCCAGTAGCTGCCGACATAGTCGACGCCGTTACCCTTGACGGTCCAGCCGTCGATGGCGGTGCTGTTGTGGCCGAGGGTGGTGAACGAGCCCGGGTTCACACCCGACTCGAAGCTGCCGTTGATCAGCGTCGCCGCATTGGCGGCGGCGCCGGTGAGGGCGACGGCGGCGGCGACAGCCGCTCCGGTCGCGAACTTCGTTACTGCTTGCACTGGTAAATTCTCCATACGAACCGCGGACAACCCAAAATCGAGCGGCGCGGTCGGGGAGAGGCCTCACGCGCAGAACGTTGGTTGATGGGCTGTTAACCTCAGGCTGTATGGGACGGCAATCGAATTCGCGCCCTGCGGGTACATTGTTTGCATTTACCCGTTTCGGCTCGGAAATAATCCAGCGAAATCAGCGACGCGGTTCACCCATTAACCAAAGGCCCGCAAAGCCTTGCGTTGCAACGGGTGTGGATGGGTCGGCGTCGCGCGACGTGGAGGTCGGGTGAACACCTGATAGGCGCCGCGGGGCGGTGGTCCATGCTTGCGCCGATCCGATCGGAGGAACCCGGATATGATCGGCAAGACCCTTGCTCTACTTATGGTCGGCGTGAGCCTGGCGGCGACCCCGGCCGCGGCGGCCCCGGCGGGACCGCCCGAAACCTGGGACAATCTGGTCAAGGCGCCGTCGAAACGGCTGCAGGCCGTCTACCTGCTGCCGGGCGCGGACTTTCGTCCCTACACCAAGGTGATGTTGGACCCGACCGAGGTCGCGTTCGCCAAGAACTGGATGCGGGACATGAACGATGGCTCGGCCGACCCGCTGCGCGGCCAGGTCCGCGACAAGGACGCCGAGGCGATCGCCGACGAGGTGCGCAAGGGCGTGCCCGAGGTGTTCGCCAAGGCCTATGCGGGCGCCGGCTATCAGGTGGTGACGGCGCCGGGCCCGGACGTGATCCGCGTCAAGGCCAGCGTGGCCAACCTCTATGTCGCCGCGCCGAAGCCGAAGACTGAGGACTATCGCCGCGTCTACGCCGTGGACGCCGGGCAGGCGACCTTGGTGCTGGAGGCGCGGGACTCGCTGACCGGCGCCGTGCTTGGGCGCGCGCTCGACCGCCGCGACGTGGAGGGTGTGGAGTCGATGCCGCGATCGACGATCAGCAACCGCTCCGATTTCACCCAGCTGTTCGACGAGTGGGCCAAGAAGAGCATCGACGGAATGGCCGAGCTCAAGAGCCTGTCGCCGATCGACGCTCAGGGCATGAGCGCCAAGCGCTAGCGCGTTGCTGATCAGTGAGCCGGGGCGGGGGCCTGCGGCTCGATCTGCATGAAGCTGGGCACGGCGGCATTGTAGGAGGCGGTGAGGCCGAGATCGCGGACCACGTCGTGATGGCCTTGCCACATCATGTGCACGGCCACGTAGAGCACGATGGCCAGGCCGATGTAGCCGATCCAGCGGTAGCGGTGCAGCAGGCGGGCGATGAAGCTGGCGGCCACGCCCATCAGGGCGATGGAGAGCAGCAGGCCGAAGACCAGAATGGCCGGATGCTCGCGCGCCGCGCCGGCGACAGCCAGCACGTTGTCGAGCGACATCGACAGGTCGGCGATCAGAATCTGAGTGAAGGCCGCGCCGAAGGTCTTCGGCTGGCGGGCGGCGATCGCGCTGTTGGGCTCGGTGGAGGGATCGGAGTCCATCACCGCGCCGGCAACGGCTTCCTCGGGCGCGGCCTGCTCACGCAGTTCGCGCCACATCTTCCAGCAGACCCAAAGCAGCAGCAGGCCGCCGGCGAACAGCAGGCCGACGACGCCGAGCAATTGGGCGGTGATCAGCGCAAAGCCGATCCGCATGGTCACGGCGGCGGCCAGACCCCAGAGGATCGCCTTGCGCCGTTGCTCCGGCGGCAGGCCAGCCGCCGCAAGGCCGACGGCCACGGCGTTGTCCCCGGCCAACACCAGGTCGATCATCAGGACGGAGAACAGGGCGGCGAACGCGCCGGGCGCAAAGAGACTTTCGATCATCATGCCCTGAATGCGACAGCCGCTGCGTCGCCGCAACCGCTTAGCAGCATTGCCAGTCCACTTTTCAGCGCTGCCGCTCTCTAGCTATCGGTACTGTGGCGCCAGCTCACCCGCGCGGGCGGCTGGCCTCATAAAGCGCGACGGCGGCGGCGGCCGAAACATTGAGGCTCTCAAAGCCGCCCGGCATCGCGATCTTGGCCAATTCGTCGCAGTGCTCGGAGACCAGTCGGCGCAGGCCTTCGCCCTCGGATCCCAGCACCAGGATCGTCGGGCCGCCGTCCAGGGCCTGATCAAGATAGGTGTCGGTATGGCCATCGAGGCCGATCGCCCGCCAGCCCAGTTCGGCCAGCGTCTCCAGCGCGCGGGACAGATTGACCACGTGGGCGGTGGGAATCTTGTCGACCGCGCCGACCGCCGCCTTGGCCAGGGCGCCGGTCAGCTTGGGCGCGTGGCGGTCCTGCAGGATGACGCCGCTGGCCCCGAAGGCGGCGGCCGAACGCAGGATGGCGCCGACGTTCTGCGGGTCGGTCACCTGGTCGAGCATCAGCAGCACGCCGCCACGCTTGGCCTCGAAGTCCTCGAGCGCCACGGAGTCGAGCAGCGGGATGCGCAGGGCGATCCCCTGGTGCACGGCGCCCTGGGGAAGAATCTGGCTGATCGCGACGCCTTCGACGACTTCGAGCGTCTTGGGTCGGCCGAATCTCGATTCGAGCTCCTTGGCCCGGTCGGCGGTGGCCAGAAGGCGGATCGGGGCGCCCCTTTTGCGATTGTCGAGCGCGGCTGCAACCGCGTGCCAGCCCCACAGCCAATCGTCCGAAGCGTTGTCTGGCTTGCGGTTGAAGGGTTTTGAACCCGATTTTCGCGGACCTTTCCAGGGCGCGTTGCGTTCACGAGGGGAGGACACTATAAGACGCGCTCCAAATTGGGGGCCGGACAGGTTCTTCGCTCAGGCGCAGACCTAATGTCCAGGCTTCTGATCTGGCTCCGAGCGCGCGGGGGAATGTCCCGAGCGGCAAAGGGGGCGGACTGTAAATCCGCTGGCGTACGCCTTCGCAGGTTCGAGTCCTGCTTCCCCCACCACGCGTCGGAGCGTGACTTTTAAGGAGACTGGCGCGACCCCGCGCATCCTTCAGCGGCGGGTATAGCACAATGGTAGTGCAGCAGCCTTCCAAGCTGAGGATGCGGGTTCGATTCCCGCTACCCGCTCCAACCTTTTAGAATTTCAACGCCGGCAGGACCCCGATGGCCAAGGAAAAGTTCGAACGCAATAAGCCGCACTGCAACATCGGCACCATTGGTCACGTCGACCATGGCAAGACGACGCTGACGGCCGCGATCACCCTGACGCTGGCGAAGACCGGCGGCGCGAAGGCGATGAACTACGCCGACATCGACGCTGCGCCGGAAGAGAAGGCCCGCGGCATCACCATCAACACCGCGCACGTGGAATACGAGACGCCGAACCGTCACTACGCCCACGTCGACTGCCCTGGCCACGCCGACTATGTGAAGAACATGATCACCGGCGCGGCGCAGATGGACGGCGCGATCCTGGTGGTGTCGGCCGCTGACGGCCCGATGCCGCAGACCCGCGAGCACATCCTGCTGGCCCGTCAGGTCGGCGTGCCGGCGCTGGTGGTGTTCATGAACAAGGTCGACATGGTCGACGACGCCGAGCTGCTGGACCTGGTGGAAATGGAAGTTCGCGAACTTCTGTCGTCCTACCAGTTCCCGGGCGACGACATCCCGATCGTCAAGGGCTCGGCCCTGGCGGCCGTGGAAGACCGTAACCCGGAAATCGGCGCGGACCGGATCCTCGAGCTGATGACCCAGGTCGACGCCTACATCCCGCAGCCGGAGCGTCCGGTGGACCTGCCGTTCCTGATGCCGGTGGAAGACGTGTTCTCGATCTCGGGCCGCGGCACCGTGGTCACCGGCCGGATCGAAAAGGGCATCGTCAAGGTCGGCGAAGAAGTCGAGATCGTCGGCATCCGTCCGGTCCAGAAGACCACCTGCACCGGCGTCGAGATGTTCCGCAAGCTGCTGGACCAAGGTCAAGCGGGCGACAACGTCGGCGTGCTGCTGCGCGGCACCAAGCGTGAAGACGTCGAACGCGGCCAGGTGCTCTGCAAGCCGGGCTCGATCACCCCGCACACGAAGTTCGTGGCCGAGGCCTACATCCTGACCAAGGAAGAAGGCGGCCGTCACACCCCGTTCTTCACCAACTACCGTCCGCAGTTCTACTTCCGCACCACCGACGTGACGGGGATCATCCGTCTGAAGGAAGGCGTGGAAATGATCATGCCGGGCGACAACGCCGAGCTGGACGTCGAGCTGATCACCCCGATCGCCATGGACCAAGGCCTGCGCTTCGCGATCCGCGAAGGCGGCCGTACGGTCGGCGCCGGCGTCGTGGCCAAGATCGTCGAGTAAGCGATCTAGCCCACGCACTGAAAATGAAGAGGCCGCCGGAGCGATCCGGCGGCCTTTTTGTTTGGGCCTGTTTGGCCACGAACGACACGCATGGGGACGAACTCACCATGGCGGGGAGGGTGCTTCGTGAGAGGCCCATGGATCTCCTGGACGACGGTTTTGTTTGTCCGATCAGTAAGATGACGCCGGGGTCATGACCGCGAATTAAGCTGACCTGTAGGGCCCCGGGTCCTACCGTCCGCTCAGGGTTGTTCATCAAGACGGAGGAGACGAATGCGTCTTCCGATGATTTTCGCGGGACTTGGCGTGGTGCTGGCGGCGGGGACCGCGCAGGCGGCCAGCCCTCGGGTCGAGATCAAGGACGCCGTCGCGCGCGTCACGGTGATCCCCGAGGCCCGCAGCGACATCAAGGTGGAGTTCCTCACCACCAATCCCTCGTTGCCGATGGAGGTTCGCTCGCAGGCGGACAAGGTCATCATAGACGGCGGGCTGGATCACAAGATCCGCAGTTGCAACCGCTCCGGCTCCAACACGAGCGTCCACGTCGAGGGCAAGACCATCCGCTACGCGGACCTGCCCCAGGTGGTGATCCGCACCCCCAAGGACGTCAATATCGAGGCCGGCGGGGCCGTGTTCGGCACGGTCGGCAAGTCGGCCAGCCTGGAGCTCTCCAACGCCGGGTGCGGCGACTGGACGGTGGCCAACGTCGCCGGCGAGATGCGGCTGAACCAGGCCGGCTCCGGTGATACCCAGGCCGGCTCGGCCGGCTCGGCCAAGCTGCGGGTGGCCGGCTCCGGGGACGTGAAGACCCAGGGCGTGGCGGGCTCGCTCGACGTCAATATCGCCGGTTCTGGCGATGTCTGGACCGCTTCGGTGAACGGCCCACTCAGCGTGAAGATCGCCGGCTCGGGCGATGTGAAGGTCGCCGGCGGCCAGGGCGGCGACATGACCGTCTCTGTGGCCGGCTCAGGCGGCGTCGACTTCGGCGGCGCGGCCGACAGCCTAAAGGCCCGCATCGCCGGCTCCGGCGACGTCCGGGTCAAGGCCGTGAAGGGCGAGGTCTCCAAGGCCATTGTGGGCTCGGGAGCCGTCACCATCGGCTAGGGGAGGGGCGCCGCCGCGGCGTCTGCGGCGGGCGCACAATTTCTCGTTCGCGGCGTCGCGGCCCTAGGGGCTTCCTACTCTTGACGCCGACGAGTCACCCACGTATAGACGCGCCTCCTGTTGGACCGGCTGTGTGCTTCGAAGTGATTTGAAGCACAGACGCGGTTCGCAGAACGGCCCGAAAACCGGCGGAAGTCGGGGCTTCGGGACAGGGCCCACGCGAACTGTTCGCGCGGGCTCACGTCGTTTTTGCGGACTTACGCGTACGAGCGTCTCTCGAGACGTTCGGGTTGGTCTTTGAAATGGTCAATGTCACGCGGACGTTCGTCGTCTGTAGGGGAAACTAAAGAGCGATATGGATCGTCAGAACATCCGCATCCGGCTCAAAGCCTTCGATCACCGCGTGCTGGACCATTCCACACGCGAGATCGTCAATACGGCTAAGCGCACCGGCGCGACCGTCCGGGGGCCCATCCCCCTGCCGACGCAAATCGAAAAATTCACCGTCAACCGTTCGCCGCACATCGACAAGAAGTCGCGCGAGCAGTTCGAAATCCGCACGCATAAGCGCGTGCTCGATATCGTCGACCCGACCCCGCAGACTGTGGACGCGCTGATGAAGCTCGACCTGTCGGCTGGTGTCGACGTCGAGATCAAGCTGTAAGAGGGGATCGGTCGATGCGTACCGGCGTGATCGCCAAGAAACTGGGCATGGCGCGCTTCTTCGATGAAGCTGGCGTCCACGTGCCGGTGACCGTGCTCAGCCTCGACGGCTGCCAGGTCACGGGCCAACGCACCCAGGACAAGGACGGCTATGTGGCTCTCCAGCTCGGCGCTGGGGCCAAGAAGGCCAAAAACACTTCGAAGGCCATGCGCGGCCACTTCGCCAAGGCTGAAGTCGAGCCGAAGCGCGAAGTCGCGGAATTCCGCGTCACCGAAGAAAACCTGATCGAAGTCGGCGCGGAGTTCACCGCTGACCACTTCGTCGCCGGCCAGAAGGTCGACGTCACCGGCCTCACCGTCGGTAAGGGTTTCGCCGGCGCCATGAAGCGCTGGAACTTCGGCGGGATGCGCGCGACCCACGGCGTCTCGGTCTCGCACCGGGCCCATGGTTCGACTGGTAACCGCCAGGATCCGGGCAAGACCTTCAAGAACAAGAAGATGGCTGGCCATCTCGGCCAAGAGACCGTCACCACTCTCAACGTCACCGTCTGGAAGGTGGACGCCGAGCGTGGCCTGATCCTCGTGAAGGGCTCCGTGCCCGGCACCGAGGGGACCTACGTGAAGATCCGCGACGCGGTGAAGTCGGCTCGTCCGGCTGAAGCCCCGATCCCGGGCGGCTTCCGTAAGGCTGGCCAAGCTGCTGCTGCTCCGGCCGCCGAGACGCCTGCGGTGGAAGAGGCTCCGGCCGAAGCTGGGGGCGAAGAACAGTAATGAAACTCGACGTCATCAAACTTGACGGCGCCAAGGGCGGTTCGATCGAACTGTCCGACGCCGTGTTCGGCATCGACGAGATCCGTGGCGACATCCTGCAGCGCATGGTGACTTGGCAGCTCGCCAAGCGCCGCTCGGGCAACCACAAGATCCAGGTCCGCAACGAGGTCTCTCGTACGGGCAAGAAGATGTACAAGCAGAAGGGCACCGGCGGCGCTCGTCACGGCTCGCGTCGTGCGGCTCAGTTCGTCGGCGGCGCCAAGGCTCACGGCCCGGTCGTGCGCAGCCACGCCTTCGACCTGACCAAGAAGTTCCGCGCCCTGGCCCTGCGCCATGCGCTGTCCTCGAAGGTCAAGTCGGGCTCGCTGGTTGTCGTCGACACCGTCGCCCTGACCGAGGTGAAGACCTCGGCCCTGCGCGCGAACTTCGACAAGATCGGCCTGAAGAACGCGCTGGTGATCGCCGGCGCCGAAGTCGACGCGAACTTCGCGATGGCCGCTCGCAACATCCCGAACGTGGACGTGCTGCCGAACGCCGGCCTGAACGTCTACGACGTGCTGCGTCGCCACACCCTGGTCCTGACCAAGGACGCGGTCGAAGCGATCAACGCACGCTTTGCTGAGAAGGAAGCCGCGTAATGGCCGACCCCGTCGCCCGCCACTACGACGCGATCCTGTCGCCGGTGATCACGGAAAAGGCCACGCTGCTCTCCGAGCAGAACAAGGTGGTCTTCCGCGTCGCCCAGGACGCGACCAAGGACGAAATCGCCGCCGCTGTCGAAGCGCTGTTCAAAGTCAACGTCACCAAGGTCAACACCCTGGTGGTCAAGGGCAAGACCAAGCGCTTCCGCGGCCGTCCGGGTCGTCGCTCCGACGTCAAGAAAGCTGTCGTGACCCTGGCCGAAGGCCAGTCCATCGACATCACCACGGGGCTCTAGTCCGATGGCTCTGAAGCAATTCAAACCGACCTCGCCCGGCCGTCGCGGCCTCGTGCTGGTCGACCGTTCCGAGCTGCACAAAGGCGGCCCGATCAAGTCGCTCGTCGAAGGCCTGACCAAGTCGGGCGGCCGGGGCGGCGGTGGCCGTATCGCCGTCCGCTTCCGCGGCGGCGGCGCCAAGCGCCTGTACCGCAAGGTCGACTTCAAGCGTCGCAAGTTCGACGTGCCGGCCACGGTTCAGCGTCTCGAGTACGACCCGAACCGCACGGCGTTCATCGCCCTCATCAAGTATGAGGACGGCGAACTGGCCTACATCCTGGCCCCGCAACGCCTGAAGGCCGGTGATGTCGTCATCGCCGCCGAGAAGGCCGACGTGAAGCCGGGTAACGCCATGCCGCTGCGCGGCATGCCGATCGGCACCATCATCCACAACATCGAGCTGAAGCCCCTGAAGGGCGGCCAGCTGGCCCGCTCGGCTGGCGCCTACGCCCAGTTGGTCGGCCGCGACGCCGGCTACGCCCAGATCCGTCTGGGCTCGGGCGAGCTGCGGATGGTGCAGGACACCTGCATGGCCACCGTCGGCGCCGTGTCGAACCAGGACCACATGAACCAGGTCCTTGGTAAGGCCGGCCGCACGCGCCACATGGGCTTCCGCCCCCACGTCCGCGGCGTCGTCATGAACCCGGTCGATCACCCGCACGGCGGCGGCGAAGGCCGCACCTCGGGCGGTCGCCACCCGGTCACCCCCTGGGGCAAGCCGACCAAGGGCTCGAAGACCCGCTCTAACAAGACGACGGATAAGTACATCATCCGTTCTCGCCACGCTCGGAAGGCTCGCTAAGCCCATGACCCGTTCTGTCTGGAAAGGTCCGTTCGTCGACGGATACCTCCTTAAGAAGGCTGACAACGCTCAGTCTTCGGGCCGCAAGGACGTCATCAAGACCTGGTCGCGCCGCTCGACCATCATGCCGCAGTTCGTCGGCCTGACGTTCGGCGTTCACAACGGTCAAAAGCACGTGCCCGTGCTGGTCAGCGAAGACATGGTCGGCATGAAGCTCGGTGAGTTCGCCCCGACCCGGTACTTCCCTGGCCACGCGGCCGACAAGAAGGCCAAGAGGAAGTAACCATGGCAAAGCAAGCTAAAGCGCGCCGTTTGACCGGCGTTGAGGCGATGGCCAAGGTCACGACCCTGCGCACCAGCCCGCGTAAGCTGAACCTAGTGGCTCAGTCGATCCGCGGCCTGAAGGTGCAACGCGCCCTCAACGAGCTGGAGTTCAGCCACAAGCGCATCGCTCGCGATGTGCGCAAGGCGCTCTACTCGGCCATCTCGAACGCCGAAAACAACCACAACCTCGACATCGACAACCTGGTCGTCGCCGAGGCCTTCGTGGGCAAGAACCTGGTGATGAAGCGCTTCGCCGCCCGCGCTCGCGGCCGCGCTTCGCGCATCGAAAAGCCGTTCAGCGAGATCACCATCGTGGTCCGCGAATTGGGTGAGGCCGCCTGATGGGTCAAAAAGTCAATCCGGTCGGGCTTCGCCTCGGCATCAACCGCACGTGGGACTCGCGTTGGTTCGCCAAGAAGGCGGACTACGGCAAGCTCCTGCATGAGGACCTCAAGATCCGTAAGCAGCTGAAGAAGCGCCTGTATCAAGCCGGCGTTTCGCGGATCATCATTGAGCGTCCCCACAAGAAGTGCCGCATCACCATCTATGCCGCGCGCCCTGGCGTGATCATCGGCAAGAAGGGTGCGGACATCGACAAGCTGCGCAAGGACGTTGCGGCGATCACGGAAGGCGAAGTTCACCTGAACATCGTCGAAATCCGTAAGCCGGAAACCGACGCCCAGCTGGTGGCCGAGAACATCGCCCAGCAGCTCGAGCGCCGCGTCGCCTTCCGTCGCGCCATGAAGCGTTCGCTGCAAAGCGCGATGCGTCTGGGCGCGAAGGGCATGCGTATCGAAGTGGCCGGCCGTCTGGGCGGCGCCGAAATCGCCCGTACCGAATCGTACCACGAGGGTCGCGTTCCGCGTCACACCCTGCGGGCCGACATCGACTACGGCGTGACCGAAGCTTCGACCACCTACGGCATCATCGGCGTCAAGGTGTGGGTCTTCAAGGGCGAGGTCCTCGACCACGACCCGATGGCTCTCGACAAGCGCCTGGCCACCGAATCCGGCCCGGCCGGCGAGGGCGGCGGCCGTGATCGCGACCGTGGTGACCGCGGCCCGCGCCGTGACCGCCGTGAGCAAGCTGGAGCCTAAGGTAGAGCCATGCTGTCTCCGAAGAAAACCAAGTACCGTAAGCAGTTCAAGGGCAAGATCCACGGAACGGCCAAGGGCGGCTTCTCGCTGAACTTTGGTTCCTATGGTCTGAAGTCCGTCGAACCGGAACGCATCACCGCTCGTCAGATCGAAGCGGCTCGTCGGGCAATCACTCGCCAGATGAAGCGCCAAGGCCGCGTGTGGATCCGGATCTTCCCGGACGTGCCGGTCACCGACAAGCCGGCCGAAGTGCGGATGGGTAAGGGCAAGGGCGCGGTCGAGTACTGGGCCGCGCGCGTTCACCCGGGCCGCATCATGTTTGAAATCGACGGCGTGCCGGACGATGTCGCCCGTGAAGCCCTGCGCCTCGGCGCTGCCAAGCTTCCGGTCAAGACCCGCATCGTCACCCGCATCGACGCCGCCGTGGAGCACGCGTGATGAAAATCGACGATATCCGGGGCATGACGCCCGACCAACTCGGCGAAGCTCTGCTGAACCTGAAGAAGGAGCAGTTCAACCTGCGCTTCCAGGCGGCGACGGGCCAGGTCGAGAAGACCCACCGTGTGGACGAAGTCCGCAAGGACATCGCGCGGATCAAGACCGTCCTGCGTTCCAAGCAGACCGCGGCCTAAGGAGACAACGAACATGCCGAAGCGAATTCTCGAAGGCGTCGTCGTCTCGGACAAGGGCGACAAGACGATCGTGGTGAAGGTCGAGCGTACCTTCCTGCATCCGGTGCTGAAGAAGACCGTCCGTCGGTCGAAGAAGTACCACGCCCATGACGAGGCCAACGTCTACAAGGCCGGCGACATCGCCCGCATCATCGAATGCGCGCCGAAGTCCAAAACCAAGACCTGGGAAGCGCTGCCGAAGGGCGCCACCCAGCAAGCCTCTTAAAGAAAGTCTCATCCCATGATTCAGATGCAGACTAACCTCGAGGTCGCCGACAATTCCGGCGCCCGTCGTGTGATGTGCATCAAGGTGCTTGGCGGCGCTGGTCGTCGCTACGCCGGTGTTGGCGACAAGATTGTCGTCTCTGTGAAAGAAGCCATCCCGCGCGGTCGCGTGAAGAAGGGTGACGTGCTGCAGGCGATCGTCGTGCGCACGTCCTCGGCGATCAAGCGCAAGGATGGTTCGGTGATCCGTTTTGACAAAAACGCCGCCGTCATCGTGAACAAGCAATCCGAGCCGATCGGCACGCGGATCTTTGGCCCGGTTCCCCGTGAACTGCGCGCGAAGAACCACATGAAGATCATTTCGCTCGCCCCCGAGGTGCTGTGATGGCTGCGAAGATCAAGAAGGGCGACCGCGTTGTCGTCCTCACGGGCAAGGACAAGGGCCGTCAAGGCGCCGTCCTGCGCGTGCTGCCCAAGGAAGACCGCGTCGTCGTGGAAGGCCTGAACCTGGTTCAGCGTCACACCCGTCCGACGCAGACGGATCCGCAAGGCGGCATCAAGAGCAAGGAAGCGGCGCTCCACATCTCGAATGTGGCGATCGTCGACTCCAAGGGTAAGCCGACCCGCGTCGGCTTCCGGGTCGAAGGCGACAAGAAGGTCCGTGTCGCCAAGACGACCGGTGAGGTGATCAATGGCTGAGCAAGCTTACGAACCCCGGCTTAAGTCCGAATATCGCCAGCGCATCCGCGCGGCGATGAAGGAACAGTTCGGCTACTCGAACGAAATGCAGATCCCCAAGCTGGACAAGATCGTCCTGAACATGGGCATCGGCGAAGCCGTGACCGACTCCAAGAAGGTGCAAGCCGCGATCGCCGATCTGACCAAGATCGCTGGTCAGAAGCCGGTCGCCACCAAGGCCCGTAACTCCATCGCCGGCTTCAAGCTGCGCGAAGGCATGGTGGTCGGCGCGAAGGTCACTCTTCGCAAGGACCGCATGTACGAGTTCCTGGACCGTCTGATCACGATCGCTCTGCCGCGCGTGAAGGACTTCCGGGGCCTGAAGCCCACCTCGTTCGACGGTCGTGGCAACTACGCCATGGGTCTGAAGGAACACATCGTGTTCCCGGAGATCAACTACGACCAGATCGATCAGATGTGGGGCATGGACATCATCGTCGCCACGACTGCGAAGACCGACGAAGAAGCGCGTCAGCTTCTCCGGGAATTCCAGTTCCCGTTCGTTCAAGCGTAACGGCGGGAAGGAAAGAACAAATGGCCAAGAAAAGCGCTGTCAATCGCAACGAGATGGTCCGCAAGCTGGTGAAGCAATTCGCCGCGAAGCGTGAAGCCCTCAAGGCGATCGCCAACGACGAGAGCCTGCCGCTCGAAGAACGCTTCGAAGCCCGGCTGAAGCTCGCCGAACTGCCGCGTAACTCGTCCAAGACCCGCATCCGTAACCGGTGCGAAGTCACGGGCCGTCCGCGCGCCTACTATCGCAAGCTTAAGATGAGCCGGATCGCGCTGCGCGAACTCGGTTCGAACGGCCAGATTCCTGGCCTCGTCAAGTCGAGCTGGTGAGGAGGGTCTCATGGTGAACGACCCCGTTGGCGATATGATCGCCCGCATCAAGAACGCCGCTACCCGCGGCCGTTCCAAGGTTTCCACGCCGGCCTCGAGGATGCGTGCGCGCGTCCTCGACGTGCTCGCCGAGGAAGGCTACATCCGCGGCTATCAACTCGTTCAGAAGCCGGGCGCTTTCCCGGAATTCGAGATCGAGCTGAAGTACTTCGACGGCCAGCCGGTGATCGCTGAGATCCGGCGGATCTCGAAGCCTGGTCGCCGCGTCTATTCGTCGATCAAGGACCTGAAGCCGATCAAGAACGGCCTGGGTATCTCGATCCTGTCGACGCCGAAGGGCGTCATGTCGGACACGGCCGCGCGTGACGCGAACGTGGGCGGCGAAGTCCTGTTGCGGGTCTACTAAGATGTCGCGGATTGGAAAGAAGGCGGTCGCCGTCCCTTCGGGCGTGACGGTGACCATCGACGGCCAGACCGTCACGGTGAAGGGCCCCAAGGGCCAGCTCGCCTGGACCGTGGCCGACGAAATCGAAGTCAAGCAGGAGGGCGCTGAGCTCCTCCTGACCAAGCGGGTCGAAACCACGCGGGCGCAAGCCATGTGGGGTCTTTCGCGCACTCTGGTGGCCAACATGGTCCAGGGCGTGACGGAAGGCTTCGAGAAGACCCTTGAACTGGTCGGCGTTGGTTATCGCGCGGCGATGAAGGGCAATGCGCTCTCCATGCAGCTGGGCTTCAGCCACGACGTGGACGTGCCGCCGCCCGCCGGCGTCACCTTCGCCGTGCCGAAGCAGACCGAGATCAAGATCTCGGGCATCGACAAGCAGGTCGTCGGCGAGATCGCCTCGCAGATCCGTCGCCTGCGTCCGCCGGAGCCCTACAAGGGCAAGGGCGTGCGCTATGCCGGCGAAAAGGTTCGCCGCAAGGAAGGCAAGAAGAAGTAGGCCATGGCTCTTAAACCCCGTGACACCGCCAAGCGCCGCGCTGAGCGCACGCGCATCCGCCTGCGGTCGGTGGCGAATGGTCGGCCGCGTCTGTCGGTCTTCCGCTCGTCCAAGAACATCTACGCCCAGATCATCGATGATGAACGCGGCGTGACCCTGGCCGCCGCCTCCACGCTGGAAGGCGACAAGGCCAAGGGTGCTGACAAGGACGCCGCCGCCCGCGTGGGCGCGCTCGTGGCGCAACGCGCCATCGAAAAGGGTGTCAAGGACGTCGTCTTCGATCGTGGCAGCTATATCTACCACGGCCGGGTGAAAGCCCTGGCCGACGCCGCGCGCGAAGCCGGCCTGAACTTCTAAGGGTACGCTGATGGCTCGTGGAAACGAACAACGTGGCGAAGGCGGCGGTCAGCGTCGCGGTCGTGACCGGGGCGCCCCGCAAGATGAGCGGGTCGATTCCGAAATCGTCGAGAAGCTGGTTCACATCAACCGCGTCGCGGCCACTGTGAAGGGCGGCCGGCGCTTCTCGTTCGCCGCCTTGATGGTGGTGGGCGATCAGAAGGGCCGCGTCGGCTACGGTCATGGCAAGGCGCGTGAAGTGCCGGAAGCCATCCGCAAGGCGACCGAAGAAGCCAAGAAGTCGATGATCCGAGTGCCGCTCCGCGAGAGCCGCACCCTGCACCACGACGGCAACGGCCGTTGGGGCGCTGGCAAGGTCATGGTCCGCTCGGCTCCTCCGGGCACCGGCGTCATCGCCGGCGGTCCGATGCGCGCCGTGCTGGAAACCCTCGGCGTCCAGGACGTCGTCGGCAAGTCGGTCGGCTCGTCGAACCCCTACAACATGGTGCGCGCGACCTTCGAGGCGCTGAAGGCTCAGTCTTCGCCCCGCCAGGTCGCCGCCAAGCGCGGCAAGAAGGTTGCTGACGTGCTGGGCCGCAAGGCCGACAGCGCGGCGGTGGCCGCCGCTGACGGAGAGTAATCCATGGCTAAGGTGACCGTTCGTCAGACGGCGAGCCCCATCCGCCGCAAGAGCGATCAGCGCGCGACCCTCATCGGTCTGGGCCTGAATCGCATCGGCCGCGAGTCGGTCCTTGAAGACACCCCGTCCGTTCGCGGGATGATCGCCAAGGTCCAGCACATGGTGGAAGTGGTCGAAGGCTAAAACGCCTTTCGACTGGACGTTTAGGAGAGGCGGCGCCAAAAGCGTCGCCTCTTCGGCCGTTTCGGCGGCCAAGATTGAAATCAGCCGAGTCTGGACAAGGGTCCGGGCGACAGATCTCCAAGGAGAGGCGTCATATGACTAAGCTCAACGAACTGAGCCCCCGCGAAGGCTCCACCAAGAATCGCATGCGCGTCGGCCGCGGCCCGGGTTCGGGCAAGGGCAAGACCGGCGGTCGCGGTGTGAAGGGCCAGAAGGCGCGCAGCGGCGTCGCCATCAACGGCTTCGAAGGCGGCCAGATGCCGCTCCACATGCGTATGCCGAAGCGCGGCTTCAACAATCCCTTCGCCAAGGAATTCGCCGAAGTGAACCTGTGGCGCCTGGAGCAGGCGATCGCCGCCGGCAAGCTCGACGCCAAGAAGGCCATCGACGGCAAGGCCCTGGTGGCCGCCGGCGTGCTGCGTCGTGAAAAGGACGGCGTGCGTCTGCTGGGCAAGGGCGAACTGAAGTCGAAAATCGACATCACCGTCTATGCGGCCTCGGCCGCGGCCAAGGCCGCCGTCGAAAAGGCCGGCGGCAAGGTCACGACGACCGCTCCGGCCGCCGCCGAAGCCGCCGAATAAGCAAGACGAGCCCCGCTTCGGCGGGGTCCCAAAAGCCGACCATCCGGCGTCGTGTGACGACCTGTCCCGCTCAAAGTGGGGCCGGTCGGATCGACGCCGGATGACAGCGCAGGACGGACGCCCTATTTACGTGCGGTCCTTCAGTCTGGGGTTCTAAATGGCTTCGGCCGCCGAACAGCTCGCCGCAAACATGAACTTCGGCGCCTTCCAAAAGGCGACGGAGCTGCACAAGCGCATCTTGTTCACTCTGGGGGCGCTGATCGCCTACCGGCTCGGGACCTATATCCCGATCCCCGGCATCGATCCGGCCGCCTTCGCACAGGCCTTCGAAGGCCAGTCGAAGGGCATCCTCGGCATGTTCAACATGTTCTCGGGGGGCGCCGTCCAACGGATGGCGATCTTCTCGCTGAACGTGATGCCTTACATCTCGGCTTCGATCATCGTTCAGCTGCTCGGCACGGTTTATCCGCCGTGGGAGAAGCTGCGTAAGGAAGGCGGGGAGGCGGGCCGCAAGACACTCAACCAGTACACCCGCTACCTGACGGTCGTGCTGGCGCTGTTCCAGTCGTTCGCCATCGCCACCGGGCTGCAGAACAGCCCTGGCCTCGTGCTCAATCCGGGCCTGTTCTTCTTGGCCTCGACGGTCGTCACCCTGACTGGTGGCACTCTGTTCCTGATGTGGCTGGGCGAGCAGATCACCAGCCGCGGCGTCGGTAACGGCGTCTCGCTGATCATCTTCGCCGGCATCGTCGCGGTCCTGCCAACCGGGATCTGGCAGATGTTCACGATGACCCGGACCGGCTCGCTGTCGGCGTTCGCGATGTTCGCGATCATCGCCCTGGCCATCGCCGTCGTGTTCGCCATCGTCTTCATGGAGCGCTCGCAGCGCCGCCTGCTGGTGCAGTATCCCAAGCGCCAGCAAGGCAACCGGATGTTCGGCGGCGACACGTCGTTCCTGCCGCTGAAGATCAACACCGCCGGCGTCATCCCGCCGATCTTCGCCTCGTCGCTGCTGCTGCTGCCGACGACCGCGATGGGCTTCCTGGCCACCGCCAACCTGCCGCCCTGGGCGCAATGGCTGCCCGGCCTGGTGGGCCAGCTGCAGCACGGCCAGCCCGCCTTCATGGTGCTGTACGCGCTGCTGATTATCTTCTTCTGCTTCTTCTACACCTCGGTCGTGTTCAATCCCGACGACACCGCCGAGAACCTGCGCAAGTACGGCGGCTTCCTGCCTGGCATCCGGCCCGGCAAGCGGACCGCGGAGTACCTGGACTACGTGCTGACCCGTCTGACGGTGATCGGCGCCGGCTACATCACCCTCGTCTGCCTGATGCCTGAGGCGCTGATCGGCTACTTCAAGGCGCCGTTCTACCTCGGCGGCACCTCGATCCTGATCGTGGTCAGCGTGACGATGGATACGGTGACCCAGATTCAGTCGCACCTGCTCGCGCACCAGTACGAAGGCCTTATCAAGAAATCCAAGCTGCGCGGGGGACGCGCACGCTAAGGAGCGACCGGCCAAAGGGGTGGCCGGGGAGGGGAATTTTTAAAGCGATGAATTTGATTCTGTTCGGCCCGCCGGCGGCGGGGAAGGGCACTCAGGCCAAACGTCTGGTCGAGGGCCGCAAGATGGTCCAGCTCTCCACCGGAGATATGCTGCGCGCCGCGATCGCCTCGGGCTCCGAGCTCGGCAAGCGTGTCGAAGGCGTCATGCAGCGCGGCGAGCTGGTCACCGACGAGATCGTCATCGCGCTTATCGAAGAGCGTCTGCCTGAGGCCGAAGCGGCCGGCGGCGCCATCTTCGACGGGTTCCCGCGGACCCTCGCTCAGGCCGAAGCGCTTGACGCGATGCTGGCCAAGCGCGGGGCGCGAATCGATCTAGTGGTCCGCCTCAAGGTGGACGACGAGCAACTGCTGAAGCGCGTCGCCGGCCGGTTCGCCGAGTCGGGCCGCGCCGACGACAATCCTGAGAGCTTCAAGGTGCGGCTCTCGGCCTACAACGACCAAACCGCGCCGCTGCTGCCCTATTACCAAGGCCAAGGAAAACTGGCCGAGGTGGACGGCATGGGCTCGATCGAAGAAGTGGCTGCTGGAATCGACCAGGCCCTCGAGGCCTGAGACCCAGCACCAAACCGCCCAGCGATTGTTGGAGTCTGAAAACCTTCAGATTCCTGCGATTGCTCCATTGACGGAAACGCAACGTTCCCTATAACGGTGCGCTTCCGCGAAAGGGCGCGAAGGACGTGCCGGCCTTCCCATTGGGATTCTGGGCCGGGGCGCCGTTCGCGCTTCTCTGCGTGACTAGGAGATTCAACGCGTGGCCCGTATCGCTGGCGTCAACATTCCGACTAACAAGCGCGTCGTCATCGCGCTGCAGTACATCCATGGGATCGGCCAGGCGAAAGCCAAGGAGATCGTCCAGAAGGTTGGCATCGAGGACGCTCGCCGCGTCAATCAGCTGACCGACGCCGAGGTGCTGCAGATCCGCGAAGCGATCGACCGCGACTACGTGGTTGAGGGCGACCTGCGTCGCGAGACCGCTGTCAACATCAAGCGGCTGATGGATCTGGCCTGCTACCGCGGCCTGCGTCACCGCAAGGGTCTGCCGGTCCGTGGCCAGCGCACCCACACCAACGCCCGTACCCGCAAGGGTCCGGCCAAGCCGATCGCCGGCAAGAAGAAGTAAGAGAACCTAGCGATGGCCAAAGAACCGGCTCGCGTCAAACGCCGCGAACGCAAGAACATCACTTCGGGCGTGGCGCATGTGAACGCCTCGTTCAACAACACCATGATCACCATCACGGACGCGCAGGGGAACACCATTTCCTGGTCGTCGGCCGGCATGATGGGCTTCAAGGGCTCCCGGAAGTCGACCCCTTACGCCGCCCAGATGGCGGCCGAGGACGCCGGCCGGAAGGCTGCCGAGCATGGCGTGAAGACCCTGGAAGTGAACGTCTCGGGCCCGGGTTCTGGGCGTGAGTCGGCTCTGCGGGCGCTTCAGGCGGTCGGCATGACGATCACCACCATTCGCGACGTGACCCCCATCCCGCACAACGGCTGCCGTCCGCCGAAGCGCCGGCGGGTCTAAGTACCGCAGTACCGCACTCCCCACGCGCCGGACCGAGCATTTCGTGTCCGGCGATCCTGCGTTTCGAGGGACATCTCTACGTGATCGAAAGAAACTGGAACGAGCTTATCCGTCCCGAGAAGCCGCTGATCGAAGCCGGAACCGACGCGAACCGCAAGGCGCGTTTGGTGGCCGAGCCGCTCGAGCGCGGTTTCGGGGTGACGCTCGGCAACAGCCTCCGCCGGGTGCTTCTGTCGTCGCTGCAGGGCGCGGCTGTCACCGCCGTCCAAATCGACGGCGTTGTGCATGAGTTCTCGTCGCTGGAAGGCGTTCGCGAGGACGTTGTCGACATCGTCCTGAACATCAAGCAGCTGGCGCTGCGCATGCACTCCGAAGGCCCCAAGCGTATGACGCTGAAGGCTACGGGGCCGGGCGCCGTGACCGCTGGCCAAATCGAAGTCCCGTCGGACATCGAAGTGCTGAACCCCGACCATGTGCTCTGCACGCTGGACGACGGCGCCACCGTGCGCATGGAGTTCACGGTCAACAACGGCAAGGGCTACGTGTCCGCCGAGCATAACCGCCCGGAAGACGCCCCGATCGGCCTCATCGCCGTCGACAGCCTGTTCTCGCCGGTAAAGCGCGTCGCCTACCGCGTCGAGCCGACCCGTCAGGGGCAGAGCCTCGACTACGACAAGCTGATCATGGAAGTGGAAACCAACGGCGCGATCTCGCCGGTGGACGCAGTGGCCTTCGCCGCCCGTATCCTCCAGGACCAGCTGCAGATCTTCATCACCTTCGAAGAGCCGAAGAAGAAGGTCGAAGGCGAGAGCAAGCCGGAACTGCCGTTCAACCCGGCGCTGCTGAAGAAGGTCGACGAGCTCGAGCTCTCGGTCCGCTCGGCCAACTGCCTGAAGAACGACAACATCGTCTATATCGGCGACCTGATCCAGAAGACCGAGGCGGAGATGCTCCGTACCCCGAACTTCGGCCGCAAGTCGCTGAACGAGATCAAGGAAGTGCTCGCGGGCATGAACTTGCATCTCGGCATGGACGTCCCGAACTGGCCGCCTGAGAACATCGAAGAACTCGCCAAGAAGTTCGACGATCAGATGTAAGGCCTTCCAAGATCTGCCTGGCGGATCTTGGACTATAGAATTGGAGCACGTTCGGGCGGCTTCCGCCCAACGTGTTCCGTGCGCCGACTTCGGGCCGCTTCGGCGGCCTGGGCCCGAGGAAGCCGCAATCGCGGTGGAGGTCCCCGGCGCTTCGTGTTGACCCAGGCGGGAGCAGGCTGGGACTTGATCAGGCAAGGACGTCTTCTCGGGGATCGGGAGCGTCCAGCGGGCCAAGCGGCCCAGGAGATATGAAATGCGTCACGGCAAAGCCCACCGCAAACTGGGTCGTACGACCGCTCACCGCACCGCGATGTTCGCCAACATGGCGGCGAGCCTGATCAAGCACGAGCAGATCGTCACGACTCTGCCGAAGGCCAAGGAACTGCGTCCGGTCGTCGAAAAGCTGATCACTCTGGCCAAGCGCGGCGACCTGCACGCCCGCCGTCAGGCGATCAGCAAGGTTCGCGACGTCGAACAAGTCGGCAAGCTCTTCGCCGTCCTCGGCCCGCGCTACAATGAACGTCAGGGTGGCTACATCCGCGTCCTGAAGGCCGGCTACCGCTACGGCGACAACGCCCCGCTGGCCGTGATCGAGTTCGTGGATCGCGACCCGGCTGAAAAGGGCAAGGACTCGGGCCCCGTGCAGGTCAGCGCCTTCGGCGACGAATAAGCCGACCCGACCAAAAGACTTCAGCGAAGCCCCGGATGGGAACGTCCGGGGCTTTTGCTATGTGTGGTTGTCACGACAGTCGGCTAGCTTGGCTGTCATGAGTCTGATCCGAAACTTTTGGGCCGGCGCCCTCGCCATCCTGGTGCTTGCCGCCTGCGCGCAGCTTCCGGCCCAGCCGGAGCTGACGGCCAAGCCGCCGCCCCCTCTGTTGATCCTGGTCTCCATTGACGGCTTCCGAGCCGACTACCTCGATCGAGGGATCACGCCGAACCTGTCGCGGCTGGCGGAGGAGGGCGTCCACGGCGCGATCCGGCCGTCGTTCCCGAGCAAGACCTTCCCCAACCACTACACCCTGGTGACCGGCCAGCGCCCCGACCACCACGGGATCGTCGACAACAACATGCTCGATCCGGAGATCCCGGGCGTGAAGTTCGCACTGTCCAATAAGGCGGCCGTGACAGACGAGCGCTGGTGGAACGACGGCACGCCGATCTGGGTGAGCGCCGAGCGGGCGGGAATACGTTCGGCCACCATGTTCTGGCCGGGTTCGGAGGCGGCGATCCATGGCGTGCGGCCGAGCCTGTGGCTGCCATTCAACCAAGCGCTGCAGGCGACGGCGCGGGTGGACCAGGTGCTGACCTGGCTGGACGCTCCCGCCGCCGAGAGGCCCCGGTTCGTGACCCTCTATTTCGACGAGATCGACACCGCGGGTCACTGGAGCGGGCCGGATTCGCCGGAGTTGAACGACATGGTTCGGCGGACGGATGCAGCGGTCGGCCGGCTGATGGATGGCCTTGCCGCCCGGGGGCTGACCGCCAACCTGGTCATCACCGCCGATCATGGCATGGCGCCGGTCGCGCCGGAGCGGGCGATCTATATCGAGGAGATACTGCCCAAGGACGCCGGCCAGTCGGTCGCCCAGGGCGCCTTCATGTCCTACTACCCCGCCGCCGGACGCGAGGCCGAGGTCGAGGCGGCGCTCATCAAGCCGCATGATCACATGACCTGCTGGCGCAAAGGCGAGATCCCGGCGCGCTACCAGTTCGGGACCCACCGCCGGGTCTCGCCAATCTTCTGCTTGTCGCAGACTGGCTGGGAGATCACCACCCGCGAGTGGGTCGCCAAGCGGCCGCTCAGGGGCGGCGACCATGGCTTTGACCCCTATGCGCCGGAAATGGCGGCGGTGTTCATCGGTCATGGCCCCGGCTTCCGGCGCGGCGTCGTCACCCCCACCACCGACAACGTCGATGTCTATGGGGTGCTGACAGACCTGTTGGCCGTGAAGGCGGAGCCGAACGACGGCGGTCGCACCCTGTCCGACGCCGCCCTGGCGCCGTGAAGGATCGCCCGTGATTATTGATTGCGAAAACGGGAAACTATTGTAGGATTGTGAAATCGTATCCGGGAGGCGCCCATGAGCGACCTGAGATCCGCCGTCACACCCACAGTCTTCTATCGCGCCCCGATGGCCGCCCTGCGCTGGCTCGAAGCGGCGTTCGGCTTCGAAACCACGCTCTTGCTCACCGACGCCGACGGCAAGGTGGGCCATGCGGAGATGACGTTCCGCAACTGCGGTATCGGCGTCGCCGGCGAATGGGCGGGCGAGGTGCTGGGCGGCGCGCGCATGCTCAGCCCGGTCTCGCTCGAAGGGGCCGCTACCCAGTTCATTCACGTCGCGCTTGAGGACGGGCTGGACGCGCATTGCGAGGTGGCGCGGGCAGCGGGAGCGACGATCACCCAGGAGCCGCAGGATCAGTTCTATGGCGCGCGTACGTATCGCGCCCGCGACCTGGAGGGCCACGTCTGGACCTTCAGCCAGGAGCTCCAGATCGTCAGCTTCGAGGAGATGACCGCGGCCACCGGCCTGAAGGTCCACACCGCATTGCCGAAGGAGGCGTGAGATGAGTGATCGAACCAAGCTTCCCACCATCGGTCCGCTGCTCTGGTACCAAGACCCCATGGCGGCCATCGGCTGGCTCGAGCGGGCTTTCGGCTTCGAGACCCGCATGGTGGTCGAGGACGGCAAGGGCGGGGTGATCCACTCGGAGCTCCGGCTGCACGACGGCTACATCATGGTGGTCGGCCCCCCCTCGGGCAGCGCCGTCAGCCCGGCGGCGATCGGCGGCCGGGCCACGCAGTCGGTGCATGTGCAGTTGGAAGACGGGCTGGACGCGCTCTGCGAGCGAGCCCGCGCCGCTGGCGCGAAGATCGAGCGCGAACCGGCCGATCAGCCATACGGCGACCGCGTCTTCACCTGCCGCGATCTGGAAGAGCACCCCTGGTCGTTTGGCCAGACGGTCCAGTCCCTCTCCGTGCAGGAGATGGAACAGGCGACCGGCCACGCGATCAAGACCTGAAGGAGAGACCCCATGTCCGCCGGATTTCGCTCGGCCCTGTTCTACCAGGACCCGCGGGCCGCCCTGGCCTGGCTTGAGAAGGCCTTCGACTTCGAGCTGAGCATGCTGCTCGAGGACGCCGAGGGCAATGTCGTCCACTCGCAGATGAGCTTCGGCGACGGCTACGTGATGATCGGCCAGGAGTGGAGCGAAGACCACAAGAGCCCGAGTTCGGTCGGAGGCAAGAACACCCAGACCGTCAGCATTGAAATCGAGACCGATGTTGACGCCCATTTCGAACGGGCCAAGGCGGCCGGAGCGGAGATCATCGCTGAGCCGGAAACCCAGTTTTATGGCGACCGGACCTATCGCTGCCGGGACCCCGAGGGCCACATCTGGACCGTCTCGCAGACGGTGAAGTCGGTCAGTCGCGAAGAGGCCGAGGCCGCCAGCGGCCTGAAGATCACCGGCTGGATATGAGCGCGGCCGCCAAGCTCGACGCGACCCTGGCCGCCCTGGCCGATCCGCACCGCCGCGCCGCCGTGGACCTGCTCGTCCGCGGCCCGCGGCCAGCGGGTGAGCTGGCCCGCGCACTCGGTCTGACGGCCCCGACCATGAGCCGGCATCTGCGGGCCCTGCGCGAGAGCGGGCTGGTCGAGGAGAGCCATCCGGAATTCGACGCGCGCGTGCGCATCTACGCCTTGAGGCCCGAACCCATGGTTCACCTTCTAAGATGGCTGGAGGAGAGCGAGCGGCTCTGGAGCGAGCAACTTGCCGCCTTCAAGGCTCACGTCGAGAGCGCACCGTGAGCTCCAAGGTGTATGTGGCGCTGCGGGTGAAGGCTTCGCCCGAGCGGGCCTTCGCCGCCTTCGTCGAGGAGATCGGAGCCTGGTGGCGGCCGAACGGCCTCTTCCAGACCACGCCGCGTGCGCCTGGCCTATTGGCCTTCGAACCCGGGGAGGGCGGCCGCCTAATTGAGACCCTCGCGAACGGCAAGGTCTTCGAGATCGGCCAGGTCCGCGTCTGGGATCCGCCACACCGGCTGGTTTTCTCCTGGCGCCAGGCCAACTTCCCGCCGGACCTTCACACCGAGGTCGAGGTGGGGTTCGAGGCCGTCGGCGAGGAGACCCGAGTCAGCGTCGATCATCGCGGCTTCGACCAGGTGCCGGAGGGCGCAGCCCGGCACGGATTCCCCGACGAAGCGCTGCTTATGCGGCTGGCGGAGTGGTGGCGAACCCTGCTGACATCGTATCGCGACACGTCGGGGTAGGACTGCCGGGGATATGATAGTGAACCGACATAAGGCCGAAGCGGCCAACCGGAGGAAGACATGACAGAGCCAGCAGCCGGCGCCAGCGGCGCGGACCCGAAGCGCTGGACGGCCGCCTTCCGCTTCATCTTCGCCGCCGCGGTGATCAACGCGATCTCGTTCGGGATCATGATCCCGGTGCTGCCCAACCTGATCAAGGAATTCGCGGGCGGTGACACCGCCGCCGCTTCCGAGTGGAACGTGGTGTTCGGCGCGGTCTGGGGGGTGATGCAGCTGTTCTGCGGCCCGATCCTGGGCATGCTGTCGGATCGCTACGGCCGCCGGCCGATCCTGCTAATCTCGTTCGGCGGGCTGGCCATCGACTTCCTGTT
Source organism: Phenylobacterium sp. P4_E10 (assembly GCF_056401675.1). Classification (NCBI taxonomy): domain Bacteria; kingdom Pseudomonadati; phylum Pseudomonadota; class Alphaproteobacteria; order Caulobacterales; family Caulobacteraceae; genus Phenylobacterium; species Phenylobacterium sp. P4_E10. The sequence continues at coordinate 142,194 of NZ_JBFUIW010000012.1, forward strand.
CATGGCCTTGGCGCCCAGCCTGGCCTGGCTTTTCGTCGGGCGCGTGATCAACGGCCTGACCGCCGCCAGCTTCTCGACGGCCAACGCCTACGTCGCCGACGTCACCCCGCCGGACAAGCGGGCCAAGGCCTTCGGATGGATGGGCTCGGCGTTCTCGTTCGGCTTCATCGTCGGCCCGGTGATGGGCGGATTTCTCGGCGACATCGACCTGCGTCTTCCGTTCTTCGTGGCCGCCGGCCTGACCGCCATCAACTGGCTCTACGGCTTCTTCGTGCTGCCGGAATCGCTGCCGCCAGAGAAGCGCGTGGCCAAGTTCGACTGGAAGCGGGCCAATCCGGTCGGCTCTCTGGCCTTCCTGCGGGCTCACAATGACCTACTGGGCCTGGCCAGCGTCGGCTTCCTCTTCCAGCTGGCGCACACCGTGCTGCCATCGATCTTCGTGCTCTACACCGGCTATCGGTACGGCTGGACGCCCAGCTTCATGGGCTTGACCATGATGGGCACCGGCATCGCCGGGGTGGTGGTGCAGACGCTGCTTGTCGGCCCCGTGGTCGCCCGGATCGGCGAGCGCGGCGCGCTGCTTCTGGGAGCCGCCGCCGGGGCCACCGGCTTCGCCATCTATGGCTTCGCGCCGACGGGCGCAGCGTACCTGATCGGCATCCCGGTCTTCGCGCTGATGAACTTCCTGATGCCGGGCCTGCAGGGATTGATGACCCGTCGGGTGGAGCCCTCGGCCCAGGGCCAGCTACAGGGCGCGAACCAGGGACTGCAGGGCATCGCCTCGGTGATCGGCCCGGTGCTGTTCGGCATGACCTTCGCCTGGTCGATCCGGCACGAGAACCAGTTCCACGAGCCAGGCCTGGCGATCTTCCTCGCAGCCGGTCTCTTGGCCGCGGCGTTCCTGCTGGCCCTGCGGGTCGGACGGACTCCGGCCGCGGCCGGAGCGCCTGCGGAATAGGGAGCTCCGCTTGCGCCGGGCTAAAGCAGCGCCATCATTGCGCCTGAAATCTCAACAAGGTGCGAGGCAAGAGACGATGCCTGGAGACTCTATGCGCGCCTATCGCGTCCTGATTCCCGCCCTAGCCGTTCTGGCGGCTTGCTCGGACCCTTCAGCCAAATCGAACGCCCAGAGTCCGCCGCTCGCCCAGCCGACCCGCGCGGCCCCCAGCGACAGCATGACGATGAAGTCCTCCTTCGCCCCTGTGGTGAAGCGAGCCGCCCCTGCGGTGGTCAACATCTCCTCCAAGCGCCTGGTGCGCCAGCGGCCCGATCCGTTCTGGGAGATGTTCGGCATGGGCGCCCCGCGCGACCGCGTTCAGGGGTCGCTGGGCTCGGGCGTCATTGTCCGCGCCGACGGCATCGTGGTGACCAACAACCACGTGGTCGAGGGCGGTCAGGAGATCACGGTCGCCCTGGCTGACCGTCGCGAATACACCGCCCGGGTGCTGCTGGCCGACCCGCGCACTGACCTGGCCGTGCTGAAGATCGACGTCGGCAACGAGCGCCTGCCGACCCTGGCCATCGACGATTCGGGCGAGGCCCAGGTCGGCGACCTGGTGCTGGCCATCGGCGACCCCTTCGGCGTCGGACAAACCGTGACCAACGGCATCATTTCCGCCCTCAATCGCACGGCCGATCCGAACGGCGACGCCTCCAACGCCTACATCCAGACCGACGCGGCGATTAACCCCGGGAATTCCGGCGGCGCCCTGATCGACATGGACGGCGACCTGATCGGGGTGAACAGCTTCATCCTCTCGCGCTCAGGCACCTCGTCCGGCGTCGGCTTCGCCGTGCCTGCCGCCATCGTCCGGCGTGTGGTCGAGACCGCCGCTGGCGGCGGTCAGGCCGTGGTTCGCCCCTGGCTTGGCGCGCGCACCCAGACCGTGAGCGCCGAGATGGCCCGCAGTATGGGCATGAGCACGCCCCAGGGGGCGCTGGTGGCAGACATCTGGCCGAACGGCCCGGCCGCTCGTGCGGGCCTGCGCCAGGGCGACATCATCGTCTCGGTCGATGGCCACCAGGCCGTCGACGCCGCGGCGGTCTCCTACGCGGTCTCCTCGCGCCGGCCAGGCGACACCATCCGGCTTGGCGTGCGTCGCGGTTCCGGCGAGCAGCAACTGACCATGAGGGCCGAACCGCCTCCCGCTTCGCCGGCCCGGGACGAACGGGTGATCAGCGGTCGCAATCCCTTCGATGGCGCGACCGTGGTCAATCTGTCTCCGGCGGTGGCCGAGGAACTGGGGCTCGACCCGTTCCTGGGGCGTGGCGTGCTGGTGACCAATATCGCCCGCGGCTTCGCGATGAATGCGGGCCTGCGGCCGGGCGACGTGGTCAAGCGCGTCAACGGACAGGAGATCGGCAGCGTCCGCGACCTGACCGGCGTGCTGGGTTCAGGCCAAGGCCAATGGCAGGTGACTATCGAGCGCAATGGCCAGGAAGTGACCGCCAACTTCCGGACCTAGGCGAAGGGCGCTAGAACGCCCCATGGCCGATCTATTCGAAGCTGCGGGTCTGACGCCCCACGCGCCGTCGCCGCTCGCAGACCGACTGCGCCCGCAGCGCCTCAGCGAGGTCGTGGGACAGGAACACCTGCTGGGGCCCGACGGGCCGATCCGTCGCATGGCTGAGGCCAAGCGGCTGTCGTCGATGATCCTTTGGGGCCCGCCCGGGACCGGTAAGACCACGATCGCCCGGCTGCTGGCCAAGGAGGCCGGCTACGAGTTCCAGCAGATCTCGGCGGTGTTTTCAGGGGTCGCCGATCTGAAGAAGGCGTTCGAGCAGGCGCGGATGCGGCGGGCCGCCGGCCAGTCGACCCTCCTGTTCGTCGATGAGATCCACCGCTTCAACCGCGCCCAGCAGGACGGCTTCCTGCCCTTCGTCGAGGAGGGCGTCGTCACGTTGGTGGGAGCCACGACCGAAAACCCGTCGTTCGAGCTCAACGGCGCGTTGCTGTCGCGCAGCCAAGTGTACGTCCTCAAGCGCCTGGACGATGAAGCGCTGGAATCCCTGCTGGCCAAGGCCGAGGAGCACGAGAAGCGCGAACTCCCGCTGGAGACCGAGGCCCGTCAGGCCCTGGTGGCGATGGCCGATGGCGACGGCCGATACCTGCTGACCCTGGCGGAGACCCTGTTCAACATCGGGACCGCGAAGCCTTTGTCGATCAAGGACTTGGGTCAGGTCCTTCAGAAGCGCAGCCCGGCCTACGACAAGGACCGGGAGGAGCACTACAACCTCATCTCGGCCCTCCATAAATCGGTGCGCGGCTCCGACCCGGACGCCGCGCTCTACTGGCTGGCGCGGATGCTGGGCGGCGGCGAGGATCCGCTGTTCATCGCCCGGCGGCTGATCCGCATGGCCGTCGAGGACATCGGCGAGGCCGATCCGATGGCCCTGGTCTTGGCCAACGCCGCCAAGGACACCTACGATTTCCTGGGCAGTCCGGAGGGAGAGCTTGCCCTGGCCCAAGTGGTCGTGCACCTGGCGGCGGCCCCCAAGTCCAACGCCGTCTACGCCGCTTTCAAGTCCGCCCAGAGGGCTGCGCGGGAGACCGGTTCGCTGATGCCGCCGGCCCATATCCGCAACGCCCCGACCAAGCTGATGAAGGACCTGGGCTACGGCAAGGGCTACGCCTACGACCACGACGTCGAGGGCGGATTTTCCGGCCAGAACTACTTCCCGGAGGGCATGGAGCGGCAGAGCTTCTACCGGCCGAAGGGCGAGGGCGTCGAAGCCCGCATCAAGGAGCGCCTCGACCGCTGGGCCGAGCAGCGGAACCGCCAGAAGTGAAACCGCGCACCCCGCCGAAGACCAAGTCTGAGCCGAAGCCCGTTCAGCTCAGCGCCGAAGAGATCGCCCTGGTCCGCAGCCTGGTGATCTATGAGGACGGGCAGGTCATGGCCCTGAACAAACCGGCCGGCCTCTCCAGCCAGGGCGGGCGCGGGCAGGTCAACACGCTGGACGAGCTGCTGTGGGCGTTCGCCAAGCCCGGCAAGGCGCGGCCGCGACTGATCCACCGCCTGGACCGCGACACGTCCGGGGTGATCCTGACGGCCAAGACCAAGCCGGCCGCAGGTTTCCTCGGCAAGCACATGATGGGCCGACGTCTGACCAAGACCTACCAGGCGATCGTGACTCCGGGTGCGCCCGAGCCGGCCTCCGGCGTCATTGAGGCGCCATTGCGCCGTGAGGAGTCCGGGCGCGAAGCCTATATGCGGGTCTGTGACGCCGACCATGCCGACGCCGAGAGCGCGCTGACCCGTTATCGAACCCTGTCGCGGGGGGAGGCGGCGGCGCTGCTTGAGCTCAATCCCCAAACCGGTCGCATGCATCAGATCCGCGTGCACTTGGCCTCCATCAGTCGGCCGATCGCAGGCGACGCCCGCTATGGCGGGGCGTTGGTGGCGGCTGGCCGCCCAGTTCCGCGACTGATGCTGCATGCGGCGGCCCTGGCTTTTCCGCATCCGGAAGGGGGGACGAAGCGCATCGAGGCGCCTGTCCCGGCAGATATGCAGGCGATGATCGAGGCGCTGGGCCTGGGCTGACGGAACGCCCGGCAGGCTTGGCCGTTAGCGCTCCTGAGATCCGCGAAGGAGTCCAGTCGATGCGACGCTTCATGGCCGCGGCCCTTCTGTGCGCTGCGCTCGGCGGCTGCGCCAGCAGCCCGACCGTCTTCGCCCCAGCCACGCGAGAGGGCGGGGTCGGCTATTCCGAGCTGAAAATCGAGCCGGGGCGCTATCGGGTGACGTTCCGCGGCGGATCTGGCGCCACGGCAGCCCAGGTTTCCGACTATGCCCTGTTGCGGTCGGCGCAGCTGACCTTGGACGACGGCTATGACTGGTTCCGGGTGGTCGATCGCTACATGGCCCAGGTGGGAAACGCCAGCGGTCCGCAATTCTCGCTCGGAGCCGGCGGCGGCAGCGGCGGCGGGGCCTATAACAGCAGCGGAGTCGGGGTTGGCGTTGGGACCACCTTCAACCTCGGCGGCGGGCCGATGATGCATCAGACGCTCGAGATCCTGATGGGGAAAGGGCCGCGGCCCGATGGCTTGGACGCCTATGACGCCCGCCAGGTCCGCAACAGCATCGCTCCGCCGTCCTAGCCCGGGCCGTCGCTCGCTGCCCGGAGGGTCACGTGCGTGAACCCGGCCACTTCGGCGACGGCGAAGAACACCTCGGACGCCAGCCCCTGGGCTATCAACAGCGGGGCGAGGCCCTGCATCTGTTCGCCGGCCTCCAGAAGCGCGCCGGCGGCGTCAGGATCGGGACCAGCGAGGTCGCCGACATCGAAGGTCACGCCCTGCAACCGAGTCTCGCGGATCGGGGCGATGGAATCGCGTCCCGGCTGCAGGCGCGCGAACACGCCCTTGCAGAGCGCACCGACGAGACTGGACACCTCGTCCAGGCGACCCGGCGGCGTGCCTCGGTCGATGTCGGTCAGTTCGACGATCACCTGGGCCTTAAGCGCCTTCGTCGAGCCCTTTGTCGCCAGCGTCAGCGCTGCGCGGCCGCGTCGGCCAGCGAGGGTGCGGAACGACTGCGGGATAATCAGCGGCAGCTTGGCCTCGGCCTCGGAGGGTTGCAGGCGTCCGGCGAAATCGACCGTGGCCCGGTCGATCGTCTCCATGTCGGCGTCCGACAACCGCCCGTAAACCCAGGTCGGGATGATCGTACCGGTCTTCACATGGCGCACCACCGGCCGGACCCGCAGCGCGGCGGCGGCCGAGTGTTTCAGGCTGACAAGCTCCTCGATGGCATAGTCGAGCGCGAAGATGCGCCGCTCCGCGGTCACGAAGGTCCAGGGCGGCAGTCCCTCGGAAGGTCCGACGGTCGCCTCAACACCAGTCTCGCGCGCCACGCACGTCATCCAGAAAAGCCAGCAGGTTCGAGAACATGGCGGACCTGGCTTAACCGACCGTTTGCGCGGGAGGGGTGGTGCGTCGCATAAGGGCGCATGGAAAAGGTATTTCTGGTGGCCGCAGGCGGCGCGGCGGGCGCTGTGGCGCGCTATGGAGTCGGGGTGCAGGCGTTTCGGCTTTGGGGGCCAGGCTGGCCGTTTGGCACCTTCATCGCCAATGTCTCAGGCGGCCTGGCCATGGGTCTGCTGGCGGGCTGGCTGGCCCACCGCGGCGGCGCAGATCAGGAGCGTCTGCGGGTGCTGCTGGGCGTCGGCGTGCTGGGCGGCTTCACGACATTCTCAGCCTTCTCGCTGGAAACCGCGCTGATGATCGAGCGGCGCGCCTACGGGCAGGCGTTCTCCTACGCCACCGCCTCGGTCCTGCTGTCGATCACCGCCTTGTTCGCGGGCCTGATGCTGGCGCGGAGGGCGTTCGCGTGAGGGAGGTTCGCAATATCGCCGTCGATCCAGGTGAGGACGGCGTTCGCCTGGATCGCTGGTTCCGTCGCCGCTGGCCGCACGTCTCGCAGATCCAGATCCAGAAGCTGGCCCGCTCAGGTCAGATCCGCGTGGACGGTTCGCGCGCCAAGCCCGACCAGCGGCTGAGCGCTGGCGCGATGATCCGCGTCCCGCCTCTGCCTGACGCGCCCAAGGCCGGCGACAAGAAGCCGGGTCTCGACCCGCGCGACATCGCCTACGCCAAGTCACTCGTGATCTACGAGGACGAGGAGGTGCTGGTCCTCAACAAGCCCGCCGGTCTGGCGGTGCAGGGCGGCACCAAGACCCTCAAGCACGTCGACCGGCTGCTCAGCGCCTGGGGCGAGGGTCTGGAGCGTCCGCGACTGGTTCACCGACTCGACCGCGACACCTCCGGCGTGCTGGTGCTGGGCAAGACGCCTGGCGCGGCCGCGAAGCTCTCCGGCTCGTTCGCCCGCCGCCGGGCGGAGAAGACCTATTGGGCGCTGGTGGTCGGCAATCCCAAGCCCTCCGAAGGGGTGATGGAACTGCATCTGGTCAAGAAGGGCGTCGGCGACCGCGAGATGGTGGTTCCGGCCGATCCCAAGGACCCCAACGCCGATCCGGCCGAGACCGAGTTCGTCACCATCAGCCGCGCGGCGCACCGCGTCGCCTGGATGGCGCTGCGGCCGCACACCGGGCGCACGCACCAGCTTCGCGCGCACATGCTGGCCATGGGGCACCCAATCCTCGGCGATCCGAAGTACAAGAACGACGCCTCGGCCGACGTCTCCGGACCGCTGAAGCTGCAGCTTCACGCCCGGCGACTGACCATCCCGCACCCCTCGCGCGGCACGCTCATTCTCGAAGCGCCGATCAGCAAGGAGTTGAAGGAAGGCTTCGCCCGCTTCGGCTTCGACGAGCACGAAGCCGATCCGGAGCCGTTCCGCTCACGCAAGAAGCGCTAGTCCTCGAAGGTCACGCTCGCCGCCGCCTCGGGCGCCAGGAACTTCGCGGCCGAAATCGCTTCGGCCTCGACGGCCTTGCGGTCGCGGGCGGCGACCTTGGCGAACAAACGGACGCTGGCGGCGGCGGACTTCTTCTTGGTCTCGATGCGCCAGGTTCCGACCACGACGCCGTCGACCAGCACCATGGCCGGGATCAAGCCGTTCTTGCTGGCCATCAGCGGCGCGTGCTCGGGGCGGATGACGCCAGTGCGGTCGGCGCGGCCGAGTATCGCTCCGTCGAAGTCGGCCAGCAGCCGCACCGGCGCGGGGTCGGATCCGTCAGGGCGTGGCGCGTCCTTGAGGTCGTAGAGCCGGCGCCCACGCTCGTCCTTGAAGGTCACGATCTCGTCACCGAGCGATTCCAGCACGGAGGCCGCGGCCTTCATTCCCGACCAGCCCGAGAGGTCGGCGGGCAGGCTGGGGCCATGGGCGGCCAGGTAGCGGCGGGCGAGGGCGGCTGGTTGCGGCTCGGCTTGCTCGTCACGGCCGAGCCAGGTCTTGACCAGGGTGAACTCGCCCCCGGGCTCGTGCCCAAACTGGGCATCGGAGGCCGCCTGCACCAGCGGCAGGAACATGCGCACGGCGAAGGCCAGCGGCCGCACCGGATCGAAACCATCGGCCTCCAGCACCTGGCGCACGCTCTCGAAGTCGCGGGGCGCCGGGCCGAAGTGCGCGCGGCCAATCTCCAGGACGGCGTCCAGCACCTCCTGAGTGGGTTTGTGACCCCAGGGCAGGGTCACGTCGCGAGGCGGCATAATGGTCGTGCGGAAGGCCAGCACGTCGTCGGCGCTGACCAGGTGCAGGGTGCCGCGCATCATGGTCGAACGCACCACCTGGCGCGCGTGGACGGCGTCCAGGAGGTCCTGGTGGGAAAAGCCCTCCAGCCGCGCCCAGAGGCCGAGGAACGGCGCGCGGGGCAGTTGGGCCTGCACTGCGAACAGACGCTCCAGGGCAGCGACCGGCCCGATCGGCTCGCGCTTCAGCAGCATCTGGCGAGCCAGCAGGATGCGGTTGAGGTCGCGCGGAGTGAGGACGATTTCGCTCATCGCCCCAGCATCGCCGACATGCCTCAGCTTGCGCAATGCGCCAGCGCCGGTCATTGGAGCGTCCGGCTGCGCGGTCGGTATCCTGCGGCCAAGGAGGCGAGCGTGCAGAAGGGTTTCATCGAGCCGGGCGAAAAGCCCAAGCGCTTCTACAAGGACGTCAGCGTCGTTGCGGAGGAGGGAGGCTTCTCGGTCAAGCTCGACGGCCGCAATGTTCGCTCGCCCAAGGGGGGCAAGCTGACCGTGCCGACTCGCGCCCTGGCCGAGATGGTCGCCGCCGAGTGGGACGCCCAGGGCAAGCACATCGAGTTGGCGGCGATGCACGTCAGCCGCCTGGCCTTCACCGCCACCGAGGCGGTGCCGCAGGCTCGCGAGCCGACCGCCGCGCAGATCGCCCAGTACGCAGCCTCGGATCTGCTCTGCTATTTCTCGGAAAGCGGCAACAGCCTCTATGAGCGCCAGGTCGCCGGCTGGGAGCCCGTGTTGCGCCGCGCTGAGCAGGAGTTAGCCCTGGTCTTCCAGCGCGCCACCGGGATCGTCCACGCCGAGCAACCCGAGGAGACGCTGGCCAAGGTCGAGTCTCTGGCCTTGGAATTAGACGACTTCGCCCTGACCGGGGTCGCGTTTGGTACGCCGCTATTCGGCTCCGCGGTCCTGGCTTTCGCCCTCCAGCGCGGCTGGCTGACTGCGGAGGAGGCGTGGAGCCTCTCGCGGATCGACGAGGCCTATCAGGAAGAGAAGTGGGGCGTGGACGAGGAGGCCGCAGAGCGGACCTCCCGCCTGCTGGAAGAGGCCCGCATGCTGGAGCGCTGGTTCAAGGCGCTCTGAGCACATTGTTGCCAGGGGTGTATCGTCCGACTACGGCTTTTGACGGCCAAGTCGGAGATCGCGCGTGAAGCACATCCTGGAAGAGCTAGAGAAGCGTCGTGGGGAGGCTCGGCTTGGGGGCGGCGAGCGGCGGATTGCGAGCCAGCACGCCAAGGGCAAGCTGACGGCGCGCGAGCGGCTGGACCTGCTGCTGGACGAGGGCTCGTTCGAGGAGTTCGACATGTTCGTCGAGCACCGGGCGGTGGACTTCGGGATGGCCGACAACCGGGTGCCGGGCGACGGGGTGGTGACCGGCTGGGGCCGGATCAACGGCCGGCTG
>NZ_JBFUIW010000013.1:0-126343 GCF_056401675.1 Phenylobacterium sp. P4_E10
CAGCCGGCCGTTGATCCGGCCCCAGCCGGTCACCACCCCGTCGCCCGGCACCCGGTTGTCGGCCATCCCGAAGTCCACCGCCCGGTGCTCGACGAACATGTCGAACTCCTCGAACGAGCCCTCGTCCAGCAGCAGGTCCAGCCGCTCGCGCGCCGTCAGCTTGCCCTTGGCGTGCTGGCTCGCAATCCGCCGCTCGCCGCCCCCAAGCCGAGCCTCCCCACGACGCTTCTCTAGCTCTTCCAGGATGTGGCGGGCGCCCGCCGAGGGAAAATTGTGAAGCGGCTGAGTCACGTTCCGGCCTCCGTCCAACGCCCGGCATGGACGCCTTGACGCGATAGTCAGCCTGGATGGTGACGTCACGTGAATAGAAGCGCTATTGTAAAATTTGCCCTTCACAATTCCACAAACTGCGAAATTGCAAATGACTGGAAAGCTCTTCATTGGCCCCAAGGTTCGGCGCCTGCGCGAGACGCAGGGCTGGAAGCTGGAGCCCTGCGCCGCCCAGCTCGGCCTCTCGGTCAGCTACCTCTCACAGATCGAGGCCAACCAGCGGCCAGTGACCGCCCGGGTGCTGATATCGTTGATGCGGGTGTTCGGGGTCGACGCGGCCGAGCTGGACGCCGACGACGAGCAGCGCCTGATCGCCGACCTGCGCGAGGCGGCTGCCGAATGGAGCGGGGACGGCGCCTCCCCGCCCCTCCCTGAACTGAAGCAGATCGCGACCACGGCCCCGGCCTTCGCCCGCCACTACCTCAACCTCCACCGGGCGCATCGGCGGCTCGAGGAACGGCTGAACGTCACAGATCAGGCCCTTTCGTTGGACGAGACCGCGGCCGCCAGCGCCCTGCTGCCCTACGAGGAGGTGCGCGACTACTTCCACTACAAGAACAACTATGTCCACGCCCTCGACGTCGCAGCCGAGCAGCTGCACGAACGCTGCGCGGCGGGGGCGGCCCAGCGGCCGATGGAGGCCGTGCTCGAGGACTACCTGCGCGAGCGGCTGGGCGTGCAGGTGCGCTGGACGGCCGGCGGCGAGCTGATGCGCCGCTTCGACGCCCAGACCCGCGAACTGACTGTCAACGCCGCCCAGCCAGCGGAGACTCGCTCATTCCAGATAGCCTGCCACATCGTCGGTGAAGAGCTCGGCGAGCTCATCGAGGCCGAGCTTGCAGCCTCAGAGCTGCGCAGCGCGTCAGCGGTGGAAATCTGCCGGATCAGCCTGACCAACTACGCGGCCGGCGCCCTGCTACTGCCCTACGAGGCCTTCCGCCGAGCGGCGCAGGACATGCGCCACGACATCGATCGCCTTTGCCTGAAGTTCCAGACCAGCTTCGAGCAGACCTGCCACCGGCTCAGCACGCTGCAGCGACCGGGCCTGCGGGGCGTGCCTTTTTACTTCGTGCGGGTCGACCCAGCCGGCAACATCACCAAACGCCACAGCGCCACGCGGTTTCAGTTCGCGCGGTTCGGTGGCACCTGCCCGCTATGGAACGTGCACGAAGCGTTCGGCCGCGACGGCCAGATCCAGATCCAGGTGGCCGAGATGCCGGACGGCGCCCGCTACCTCTCCCTGGCCTGGAGCGTGCTCAAGCGCTCGGCCAGCCACGGGGCCCCAGATCGCCGCTACGCCTTGGCCCTGGGCTGCGAGATCCGGTACGCCGAGAGCCTCGTCTATTCCGACGGGGTGGACTTGAATGGCCCCCCTGCCCGGATCGGCGTCAGCTGCCGCATCTGCGAGCGCGACGACTGCACCCAGCGCGCCTTCCCGCCGGTGGATCGTGAGTTCAGCGTCTCGCGCTCGGAACGCTCGATCGTCCCGTTCACGCTGCGCTCTACGAAGGTCTGAAAAAAGGAGCTGGTGGGCCCGGTAGGACTCACTCGAACAGCGGCTTCGCACCAACAGCCGAGGTTGGCTTCTCGGCCGAAAGCTGACAGATCTCCACCAACAGAAACCGCGAATTCCAGGTCCCGTTCATGCAGTTTGACGACGTCATCCTCGGTCGCCGAAGCATCCGTGGTTACAAGCCCGATCCTGTTCCCAGAGCGCTGATCGAGGAGATTATCGGTCTGGCGATGCGGGCGCCGTCGTCAATGAACACCCAGCCGTGGAACTTCTACATCGTCACCGGCGAACCGCTGGATCGGATCCGCGCAGGCAACACCGAGCGGATGATCGCCGGCGTCCCGCAATCGCGCGAGTTCCGCACCGGCCAGGCATTCGAAGGCCCGCACCGCGACCGCCAGGTCGGCGTCGCCAAGCAGTTGTTCGCCGCCATGGGCATCGCCCGCGAAGACAAGGAGATGCGCCAGGACTGGGTGCTGCGCGGCTTCCGTCAGTTCGACGCCCCCGTCTGCGTGATCGTGACCTACGACCGGGCCCTGGACGGCAGCGACGACACGCCCTTCGACTGCGGCGCGGTGACTACCGCCCTGGTCAACGCCGCCTGGTCCCGCGGCCTGGGCGCCGTTATCAACAGCCAGGGCATCATGCAGTCCCCCGTGGTCCGAGAGCACGCCGGCATCGCCGACGACCAGGTCATCATGAAAAGCATCGCGCTGGGCTGGCCCGACGAGAGCTTCCCGGCGAATGCCGTAGTCTCCGAGCGCAAGGCGGTGGCCGAGGCGACCGTGTTCGTCGGTTTCGAGGAATAGGCGCGCGCTCGACTAGCCCGGATAGCCTGGTGGGCGCGGCGGCGGGCTGGCCTTCAAGTTACGCCCCACCGGCACCGGCGAATCGAGGTCTGAACCATGGCACAGCTCTGCGACGCGGGCCGGGTCCGGCGTCCAGAGCGCTGCGCCAGAGGACTGCATCTCAGCCAGCGCCTTCTTCTCGAAATGCCGCTTCAGAACGCCAAACGCCGCCGCAACCTGCTCCTCTTCCGAGGGAGGTGCAGCAATCTGGGCTCGAGCCCCAAGCCAAAGTCCAACGACCAGCGACACCACGCCTACGCTCAGTAAGCCGACGAGGTAACCCAGGAAGGCGGGCGAGACATCCATGACGATCTCCTCCTCCTCTAAATGGGAAGGCCTCCCATGGCCGCGCAAGCCCCTCGCTCGGTTGGCGTTGACGCCCAATGGCAGCTTCGCTGCCTTAGCGCGTATCCGTGCGCCCAGTTCTAGCCGGCCGCTGCAATGGTTTCCTTCATATCCAGGTCTGTCGCGTCCTCATCCTCAGGCGTGATGCAGCTCTCGATCATTTTCGCCAGCGGGCCGACATTTGGGTCTCTCAGCATTCCAAGATGGTCGCCATCGACCCACGGCGTCTCGACTGTCGAAGGATTGGACACTGTCCCCCAACCGAGGGTCGGATCGAGTTCCAGGGTTCGGCGCGCCAGCAGGCGCCGAGGTCGAGTGCGGAGGAGCGTTACAGGCGCGCTGATCTTGCCGCCTTCATACTTGCGGGCTGCGGCCATCCAGATGTCCCTCATCACCCGATAGCGATAATGCGACAGGCTGGAATTCCTGAACAGATGAAGCATCCAGCCGCGCATGATCTTGTTGCGCGCAGCGTTGGTGAGCCTTTCGAAAAAGAGAGGCAGGCCCTCATGCCTCAGCAACTGAAGTTCATCGAGCAGCCGCTCGCCCATTCCCAGCTTTACCATTGGCTGGAAATCCTTTGCGAAGCCCGGCGCATAGGTGTCGAGCACGAACAGCCTTTCGACCTCTTCACCCGCCGCCTCAAGCTGACGGGTCATTTCGAAAGCTGCGAATGAGCCGCCCGAGTAGCCGGCCAGCAGATATGGTCCCTTGGGCTGATGCCGGCGCATGTATCGAATATTCGCAGCGGCCATTTCCTCGATGGTTTCGTGCGGCGCGTGGCCGAGCACGCCACGCGTCTGGAAGCCCACCACCGCGCGGCGCCGCCCCAGTTGCGCTCCCAATTCCATCAGATTGTTGACGTTGCCGCCTACGCCGCCAGCGATGAACAGTGGGCGCTCGCCGAGATCGGGTCCGGGATGGATTACAGTGCTCGTATCCCAATCGGCGTCTGGATTAGCGTGGACGGGAGCCGGGCTGGAAGTTTCCAGCAATGCAGCAAGCTCGCGCAGCGTTTGGTTGCTGAACAAGGTCGAGAGCGGCAAGTCGTGCCCGAATTCGCTGCGGATGCGATCAAACAGCCGCACCGCCAGCAGCGAGTGCCCGCCCATCTGGAAGAAGTTGGTGCAGGCCGAAGTCACCTTCGCGCCCAATACTCCGGACCAGATATCGGCCAACCGCATTTCGATTTCGCCGCGCAGCGTCGTGTCGGCGTCGTCGTCTGCGCTCTGGCTGCGCAGGGCGGGTAGCGCGCGCCGGTCTGGCTTGCCGTTGGCGTTGAGCGGGATTTCGTCCGCCGCCACGAAGAAGGACGGGATGGAAAAGTCCGGCAGGCGCAAGGCAAGGAAGCGCCGCAGGTCGGCGGCCTGGGGCGCGGGCCCCTGCGCCACGAAATAGGCCACCAGCACCTTGTCCGACTGGCCTTGCGGCACGGTGGCCACTGCGACGGACTGGCGAATGGCCGGATGGGCGTCCAGCGCTTGCTCAACTTCGGTCAGCTCGACACGGAAGCCCCGAATTTTCACCTGCGTATCTGCCCGTCCGAAGAAGCGCAGGACACCATCGCCGGGGTTCAGCACAAGGTCGCCCGAACGGTAGAGTTTCAGCGTCGGGTCCCAGGGCGCCGTGACGAATTTCTCCGCCGTCAGTTCGGGTCGATCCCAATAGCCCAGCGCAAGGCCGCGCCCGGCTATGCACAATTCGCCGATGATGCCGTCCGGGACCGGATTCAAGTTCTCGTCGAGAATGTAGGATTGCGTGCCGGGGATTGCGCGGCCTATGGGCAGCGGCATGCCGCGTGACAGATCGGCTTGGGTGACCTTGTGCGCGTTGGTCACGGCGCTTTCAGTCGGTCCGTAGCCGTTGATGACGGTGACGTTCGGGCAGGTGGCCACGACACGCCTGACATGGGCGGGCGAGACGACGTCGCCACCGACTATGACTTGCTTCACGCCGGCGAATGTCTTTGGACGAACGTCTGCGACGGCATGGAACAGACCAGATGTCAGCCAAAGCGTGTTGACGCCGTGGCTCTGGATGGCGTCGGCAAGCTGCGAAATGGAGAGCGTTCCGTCCGGCGGAACCACCAGCGTTCCACCATGCAACAGCGATGCGAACAGATCGATGATCGACGTATCGAAGGCGAAGGACGAGGAGTGCAGCGTCACCGTCTCGTCCGACAGCTCCAGCCAGTCGGTGTCGCGCAACATCCGGATAATCGATCGATGCGGCAGCACGACACCCTTCGGCACGCCGGTCGTGCCGGAGGTGAACATCACATAGGCGATAGACTCGCCGTTGATTTCCACGGCGGGCGCGGCGGCGGGCGCCTGCGGGAACTCCCTCCAGTGGACGATGCGCACGCCTTCCAGCGCCGCCGGAGGGCAGTCGCCGAGCAGGATGGCGATGCCCGTATCGCGAGCCATGAAGCGCAGCCGGTCTTCCGGCAGACTGACATCGAAGGGCACGTAGCCTGCGCCGGCTTTCATGACGCCCAGCACCGCAACCACCAGCAACAACGAGCGGTTGGATGAAATCCCGACCAGCTGGCCCGGGCGAACGCCCGATGCGGCCAGCATCGCAGCCAGCGCGTCGGACCGCTGGTCAAGCTCGGCATAGGTCATGACCTGATCGCCGAAACGCACGGCGATCTTGTCTGAATACCGGCCTGCGACGCCGCCGAAGACTTCGGTGACCGTCTGCGGCGCTGCCGCTCCGGGATCGGCATGGGCGCCGCTGGCTGGGCCGATTTCGCGACCATGCGACAGCAGGGCGGCGATGGGCCGGTCCATCGCGTCCGGCGTTTCGGCGATGGTCCGAAGGAGCCTCAGCACATTGCCTGCATGAAGCCGGATGGTGGCTTCCTGGAAGAGATCGGTCTTGTAGTTCCAGGTCAGCTCCACGCGGCCGGGCGCATCAAACTGATTGAAGAACAGGTCGAAGAACTCGTGCCCGGTCGAGTTAACTTCGATGCGGGCGGGAGCGGCGCCTAGGGCGATGCTTTCCAGATCGGCCAAACCGTCGATGTTGACCACGACTGGCGCTAGCAGATGGCGCGCAGAATTGCGCGGAGCCTGCAGGTCGCGCATCAGCGCGCCATGGGTGTAGTTCTGGTGCTCCACCGCCTCGAGCATGTCCCGGCGCGCCTGGTTCAGCAGGTCGCGCAGCGAGGCGTCGCGGTCGATGGCAGCGCGTACCGGCAGGAAGCTGACGCCATGTGCGACAACGTTTTCCAGACCGTGTCCGACCTGTCCTGCGACCGGAATCCCGACGGCCACGTCGGGTGAGCCCACCATCAGCGACAGGTAATAGCGAAAGCTGGCGAAGATCAGGTTGCGCAGCGGCGTATCCGCCCGTTGGGCAAAGCGGCGCAACGCCGCTTCCAGATCGCCGTCGAGTCGGGTGACCACGCTCGCGGCCGCGGTCGTCGGCGTCGCCGAATGCGGCTTGTCGAAGGTCAGATCCATGACCGGCAGCGAGCCGGAATATTTTTCCAGCCAGAACCGGCGATGCGCTTCGGCCTCGGCGGAGCCGATCCATTGCGCTTCGGCCTCGACCAGATCGCTGATGCCCTGAGCCGGCGGCAGAATGGCGGGCTTGCCTTGCAGCGCCGCCGTGTAGAGCGCGGCGAGGTCGCGCATGAGAACACCAGCCGACCAGCCATCACAGACCATGTGATGCACGATCAGTATGAGTTCCGAGCGCCCTTCCGGCAGACGTAGCGAAAGTACGCGCAGCAGTCGGCCGCTCGACAGGTCGAACGGTGCGCCAGCCGCCTCGCGCAGAAGCGTATCGCGCTGCGCCTCAGCCTTCTCGCCGAGCCGGGACAGATCGTTCTCACTCAATTCGAAGCCGCCCTGCGGCCCGATGGTGAGCGTCGCGCCTTCGAGATCGAAGGAAGCGCGCAGCACCTCATGTCGGTCGATCAGCGCGTTGAGCGCAGAGCGTAAGGCAGGAAGTTCGATCCCGCCTGCAATGTGCATGGAATAGGACAGGTTGTAGGCGATGAGCGTCGAACGATCGACGAGGATGCTGCCGGCAATTTCGCGCTGGCCTTCGGTCATCCCGATCTGTCGCGGTTCTAAGCTCCCATTTCTGCCGGGGAGCATCGCCGGAACGTTCGCAGCCTGGTGTGGCAGGGCCGCGCCGGCTCCAAGCAGGGCGGCGAAGACTTCGAGGCGCGGCGCTTCGAACAGCTTACCGAGCGGCAGCGACACGCCAAAATCCTTGCGCACCCGCGCAATCATTCGGACCGCGTTCAGCGAATGGCCGCCTAGCGCGAAGAAGTCGTCCTCGGGCGCAATGCCGGACACACCCAGGATATCACTCCATATGGCGGCCAGGCGTGCGGTCACCGGATCGGCGATTTCCTGCTCCGGCCTGTTCTGGCGGTGCGGCTTGCCGGCGTCGGCGGTCTCGAGCATGGCAAGCCGGACTAGGTCGATCGAGACCGGCGACACCACGATCTGACGCGCTGTATGGTCGAACACTCGGGCGAACAGCTCGGGCGCTTCCAAACGCCGGATGCCGGTGGAGAGAATCTGGCTGCTGACGCTCTGGCGCGGCTGGGCCGCAGCGAGCCCGCCGGCGGCGATTGCGCGCAGGGCGAAATCGTCGAGCTGCACCAGCACGGCGCCGTCCATGTCGCAGATGGCCACCCTGAACGACGCAAACCGCCCCGCCTCGCTCGCGATCAATTCGGCATGAGCGACGATGTGGTCGGCCAGCGGCGCGAACACCTGCATCCGGCCCGCCGACATCGGCGCATAGAGGTTGCCGTTCAGGGGAACCAATGCCAGGCCGATCGTCGCCGCCATGTCGAGCAGGGCAGGATGCATCGGGTGAACGGCAAGGTCGCCATGGAAGGCCTCGGCCAGCGCGAACTCGGCCGCGACATGGTTCTGCGCCACGCGGATCTCGCCTACGCAGTTCCAACGCGGGCCGAAGCCAATCAGCCTGTTCTGCAGGGGCTGGCCACTGGCGGCGGAAACCGGCCAATCGGAAACGCTCAGCGGGTCCGGGCGGGCAGTCGGGGCGTCCAGCGCAACGAGGCGCGCGCGCATGTGCTCGACCGGCTCCGCGCTCATTCCGGCGCGGCTTTCGATCACCAGTTCATAGCCGTCCGGCGCGGGAACGAGCCGCAACACAACGCGGCGCGGCAAGCGCTCGAAGGTCATGGCGGAGGTGAACTGCAGCGCGTCGAGCGCGAATGGACGCTGCGCCATCACCGCGCGCCCGGCGGCATGTGCAAGCTCCATATAGGCTGAGCCGGGCAGAACCGGCGCACCGTCCACGACATGTTCGGCGACGCGCCAATCCGCTTCCGGGTCGATGACGGTCTCGAACAGGATCGAGCCGTCCACGACATCCTTGCGGCTGCCGAGCAGGCCGTCTCCGTCCGCGACCGAGCCCGCGCCATAGGCGCGCGCGGCCATGCCGATGTCGCGCCACGCCCCCCACGCGATCGAGAATCCATCCTTGCGGCTGGCCGCGATGGCTTCCAGCGCGGCATTGGCCCCTGCGTAGGACGCCTGCCCTGCGCCGCCCAGCAGAACCGAGGTCGAGGAAATGACCGCGAAGAAATCGAGGCTGCCCTCGGGGTAGAGTCGATCGAGAGTGCGCGCGCCGGTCAGCTTCGGCGCCATGACCGCAAGCGCCGCTTCAAGCGGCTGGAGGGCCAGCGGCGCATCGTCCAGAACGCCAGCCGCGTGAACGATTCCGTTCAGCGCGCCGAAGCGTTCGGCGGCGGCGTCCAGCGCCAGCGCGGTTGCATCGAAGTCGGCAAGATCGGCCGCGACGAACATGACCTCACCGCCATGCGCCTCGATTTCGGCGCGGAGGGAGGCGTCCTCACTGGCGTTGCGCGACAGCACGATCAGCCGCGCCTGCGCCGCTTCTGCCAGCCAGCGGACCATTTCGCGGCCAATCGCGCCCGTGCCGCCCGTGATCAGATAGGCGCCGTTCTTGCGCAGGCGCCGCGGCAAATCCCGCGGCTTGACGACCGGGGCGGAGGTGCGCGACCGAACGAAACGGCTCTTGCGCAGCGCCACATGGTCAGCCTCGCCGGGGGCGGCCGCTTCCGCCAGAAGGGCGTCCAGGTCGGCGCCTTCGCCGAAATCGACCAGCACGGAGGTCAGACCTGGAATTTCGCGCGGGGCGACCCGGACCGGGCCGAGCAGCGCGCCAGCCTGCGGGTTGGGGGCCGGCTCGCCCGCAATGCTCGCCGAGCCCTGCACGACGAAACTCAGATGCGTTTCGCCCCCCAAGCCCGCCTGTTGCAGCAGGCGAGCGAGGAGATATGCGCCGGAAAACGCCTTGCCGGTAAGGCTGGGATCAACGCCCCACAGATAGAGGATACGAGCAGGAGCAGACTGCAGCGTATTGGACAGCGCGTCGAAATCTTCCTGCGCGTCGGGGCGCACGGTGAAACCGTGGTCGCTTTGGCCAAAGCCGGCGCCGGTGCGAACAGTAACGATGCGCGCGCCATTCGCTCCCAGTCGCGCCAGCACGGCCTCGGAAAGGGCGTCGCCGCCGGCGAAAACCAACCAGTCGCCGTCCAGCCTCGGTCCTGCGTCGTTGCGCGCCTGTTCGCTCCAGCCGAGTTTCTCGAACCATTGCAGAAGCTCTGGCCGGCGCACCAGCAGCGGCGCTTCCTCCGCGTCTTCGCGGGCCGCGCCACGCCCCGGCTCGACCCAGTGCCGCTCCTTTGCAAACGTATAGGTCGGCAGCGAAACGCGCGCGCCATCCGCCGGGACGGCCAGCGACCAGTCCACATCCACGCCGTTGGCCCAAACTCCGCCAAGCGCGGCGAGCGCAACGCCGGCTTCGTCATTCGCGTCGCGCGGACGCGGCGAGGAATAAAGCACTGCGCGCGGTGGAACCGGCGCGTTGCAGGCTTCCAGCAGGGGACCGAGCGTCTGGCCCGGTCCAACCTCGATGACGATGCTCGGCTGAGCGTCCAGAACCGTGCGCGCGGCATCGGCGAAGCGCACTGTACTGCGCAGATGCTGCACCCAGTATTCAGACGAGCAGAGATCGTCGCCCTCGGCCCAGTCGCCGCGCATCGACGACGCCATCGGCACGGTCGGCCTTTCAAAGGCCACGCCAGCGAACCCGGCGCGGAACGTCTCCAGCTGGCCGTCCAGTTGCCGCGAGTGAGCCGCGACCTCGATGTGGATGCGTCGCGCTTCCACACTGGCCTTAGCCAGGTCTTCTTCCAGCCGCTCGATGTCGGCGGTCTGGCCGGAGAGCACAGTCGTTTCGTCGGAGTTGATGGCCGCAATATCCAGCTTGTCGCCGAGATAGGGCCGCACGCGGTCCACCGACAGCGGCACGGACGTCATGGCGCCCTCGGGCGCTTCGTCCATCACCCTGCCGCGCAGCGTGACGATCTTCAGCGCATCTGCAAGCCGCATGGCGCCCGCGGCGACCGCGCCCGCATACTCGCCAACGGAATGGGCAAGAACGGCGTCTGGCTTCACGCCCCAGGAACGCCAGAGCTCCGTATAGGCGTATTCGAGAATGAACAGCGCCGGTATCGCATAACCTGAGCGTTCGAGCTTCGCCTTCGCTTCCGTGTCGTCGCGCTCGCGGCGGAACATGATCTCATAGAGGTCTGCGGGGGCGCTCGGCGGCAGGACGGCGAAGCACGCGCGCACGGCTTCGGCAAAGGCCGGAAAGGCCGCCAGCATTCCCGCGCCGGCGCCGGGATATTGCGCGCCGCCGCCCGGATAGAGAAACACGATGCGCGGAGCGCTGTCCCCGGCGCTGCCCTGCTGCCGATAGGCGGAGCTGCGCGCACTGATCGCCGCCTCCAATTCCTGCGCATCGCGGGCGGCGATGGCGAAGCGCTCGCCGAAGGCACGGCGGCCCTCGCGCAGCGTGAAGGCAATGTCGCGCAACCCCGGAACGTCGCCGCCAAGCCAGGCGGTCCAGCGCTCGCGGGTCCGATCGAGATCGGCCTTCGTGCGGGCGCTGAAGGGAAACAGCCTCCACGCACCATCATCTGGCTGCGCCTCGCGGCGCTGCGCTTCCTCCACGATCACGTGCGCGTTGGTGCCGCCGACGCCAAGCGAATTGACCGCGGCGCGCAGCGGGCCGCTACGGTCCCATGCGCTGCCTTGCGCGACTACGCGAAACGGGCTGCCGTCAAAGTCGAACCGGCTGTTGGGCTTCGCGAAATTCAGGCTGGCGGGCAGCGTGCGGTGACGCATCGCCTCGACGACCTTGATTAGGCTGGCGCACCCTGCGGCGGTGTCGAGATGACCGATATTGGTTTTGACCGAACCGATGCCGATGCCGGCCTTTTGCACGCCGCCATAGACCTGCTGGAGCGCGGCAAGCTCGATCGGGTCGCCAATCGGCGTTCCCGTCCCATGCGTCTCGATATAGGAAATGTCGCCGGGACGCAGACCCGACAGCGCCAGCGCCTCCGCCGCCGCTTCCGCCTGCCCGTCCACCGACGGGGCGAGATAGCTGGCCTTGCCCGATCCGTCATTGTTGACCGCGCTGGCGAGGATCACGGCCTTGATGTCGTCGCCATCGGCCACCGCGTCCTCGTAGCGGCGCAGCACCACCAGCGCCGCGCCGGAGCCGAACACCGTACCCTTGCTGTCGTCGTCAAAGGCGCGGCAAAGCCCGTCCGGGGACAGGATTTCGCCTTCGCTGTAGGCGTAGCCGATGCGGTGCGGCAGTTCGATGGTCACACCGCCCGCGATGGCCATGTCGCATTCCATGTTGAGCAGCGAAGAAATGGCCGTATGCACGGCCACCAGCGACGTCGAACAGGCGGTCTGTACTGCGACGGACGGACCGGTGAGGTTCAGCAGGTAAGACAGGCGGGTGGTGAGAAAATCCTTGTCATTGCCGGTGTGGCGCAACAGGAACAGGCCGATTTCCTCGACCAGATCGGGATTGCTCAGCAGGTTGAACGGCAGATAGGCCTGCATCCCCGAGCCGGCGAACACGCCGATGCGGCCGTCGAACTTTTCCGGCACGTAGCCGGCGTCCTCAAGGGCCTCCCAGCCGCACTCCAGAAAATGCCGATGCTGGGGGTCGAGGATCGAGGCCTCGCGCGGGGAAAAACCGAAGAACCCTGCATCGAAGTATTCCATGTCCGGCAGGATGTTGGCCACGCGCACATAGTTCGGGTCGGCAAGCTGGCGACGGCTGACGCCACGCGCCAGTAGCTCGGCGTCGGTGAGCCGCTGCGCGGCGCCGCGCGCATCTCTCAGCATCGCCCAGAATTCATCGACATTGCGCGCCGAGGGAAACCGGCCCGCCCGTCCGACGATGGCTATTCGATTGCCAGGCGCCGCGCCGGCATCGTGTCGATCCCCGTCCCCGATCATTGATCTTGCCTGCGGCCCATTCTGGCCAGCCGCGCGGCGGCGCGCGCAGCTCCTCTGTCGGCTGCGGTGTTGGCCTGGCCGGCGTCGCTTGAAAGATGCGCCGCGATCGCGCGAACCGTCGGGAACCGGAAGATGTCCGTGATCGCGATGTCGCGCGCAAAATGCTCCTTCATGCGTCGCTGCATCTGCACGGCCAGCAATGAGTGCGCACCGAGATCGAAGACATTTTCGGTTACCGAGATCTCATCAAGGCCAAGGGCCTCCTTCCAGATCACCGCCACCGCCGCTTCCGTGTCGCCCGCAGCCGCGACCATTTCACCACGTCCCGAAACGGCCTTGGGAAGCGGCAGGGCCTGCCGATCGATCTTGCCGTTCGGCGTCATCGGCATTCGGTCGAGAAAGACGATCTGCGAGGGCCGCATGAACTCCGGCAGCTTTTCCGCCAGACGCGCCCGCAGGTCGCGCTCGTAAGGCGGCGACGCGTCCGCCGTGATGTAGGCGACAAGCCGCATGTCGCTTGCGCCGAACTCCACCACCTTGACCGCCGCCTGCCGGACCGTATCGGTTTCGGCGATGACCGCCTCGATCTCGCCAAGCTCGATGCGATGGCCTCGGACCTTCACCTGATTGTCGATCCGCCCAAGAAATTCCAGCGCGCCATCGCGCTGCATCCGCACAAGATCGCCCGTGCGATACCAGCGCTGGCCGTCGCGCTCGACGAAACGATCCGCCGTCAGCTCGGGCCGCTTCCAATAGCCCCGCGAAACGCCCGCGCCAGAGATCCACAGCTCGCCTTCCATCATGCGGGGCGCGACCTGCCCGCCGGGCGCGCGCACGCTCAAGTCGGTATTGGCGATCGGCTGGCCGAGCGGAACCCGCTCGCCCACCTCATCGAGCGCAGCGACCGACGACCAGATCGTCGTCTCGGTCGGACCGTACATGTTGAGCAGGCGGCCCGCGATGCTGGCGCGCAGATCGCGGGCGAGGTCGGGCGCCAGCGCCTCTCCGCCGACCATTAGGCAGTCGAGCTGTTGGAGGGCGCGCTTTCCCCACGCATCGGCGGTGAGATAGGCGGCCATCGACGGCGTGCATTGCAGATGGGTGACGCCGTTCTGGACAATGTCTTCGGCCACCGAACTCTTGTGGCCGACGCCGCCTTCCCTTTCGAGTTCGCTCATCAGAGTGCGAATGTGCTTGAGGTTCGCCAGCACGGTTTCGGGCTCGATGCCGAAGTCGATCAGGCAGGCGATCTCATCGACGCCCGCCGCCGCCACGTCGCGCACGATTTCCTTTCCCGTCTCCGGCGTGCCGAACAGGCCCGACCGCCGGTAGTACCGCTCGAAAGCGTGATCCAGCAGCGCATCGAGCTCTTCCGGTTTCAGGCCCTCGCTCTCGAACACCTGCTGCGGGCTGCGGCCCGTGGCTTCGGCCCGCGAAACGAAGGTCGGGAAAGTCCACGACGCGCGGCGCACCAGATCGACGGCGCTGTTCAGATAGGACTTCATCGGCTGGCGCGCGGTTTCCAGCACGGTTTCCTCATCGTCGGAAACGAACGTGTGCAGCATCAGGACGACGTGACCGTCGCCTTCGAAGCCCGCCGCGGCGCGCGCCTGACGATAGGCGGCGATCTTGTCCTTCAGCTCCTCGATGGACTGCCCGAGCAGATGGGTGAGCACGCCACATCCCAGACGGCCGGCCTCGACGAAAGTTTCGAGACTTCCCGCCGCCGTGATCCAGACCGGGAATTCCTTCTGCACGGGGCGCGGATGGATGTTCACCGCAACCGGCTTGCCGTCATGGCCGGGAAACTCCACCGCCTCGCCCGCCCACAAGCGGCGAAGCGTTTCGACCGTGCCCAGCGCAATCGACTTCCGCTCGGCGAAGTTTTCGGGACGCAGGATGAAATCGTCGGGCTGCCAGCCAGAGGCGATCGCGATACCTGCGCGCCCCCCTGACAGGTTGTCGACCAGCGCCCAGCTCTCGGCGATGGAAACCGGATGATGCAGCGGCGCGACCACCGAACCGGCCCGCAGCTTGATGTTCTTCGTCATGCCCGCCAGCGCAGCGGCGCTGATCGCCGGGTTCGGGTACAACCCGCCGAAGGCGTGGAAATGACGCTCTGGCGTCCAGATCGCCTCGAAGCCGTTTTGATCAGCAAAACGCGCGCCTTCGAACAAGACGCGATAGTCGTCGGCGCCCGCCGCACCCGATTGCGCCGCGAAATAGAATAGCGAAAAGGCGGGAATGTCAGCCTTGCCGCCCCGGCCCTGCAACACGATGGTCGCGCCGCGCGTCAGCGTCCACAGAAGCTCCAGCACGGATATGTCGAACGACATGGACGTGACCGCCAAAAGCCGCGCCCCGGGTTCGAGCGGCGCCGCACGGTCCATGCCCGCAAAGAAATTCGTGACATTGCGATGCTCGATCATCACGCCTTTCGGCCTGCCGGTCGAACCGGACGTGTAGATCAGGTAGGCCATGTCGGCAGGCATGCCCTGCAAGCCTGCGAAATCCTGCCCGGCCTCGTGTGACACCACGCGCGCGGCGTCAAGAAAGGCGGGCAGGGTTGCGCCCGTATCCGCCACTACAAGCGCGGCCCCGGAATCTTCGACCATGAAGGCGATGCGACCTGGCGGGTACGAAGGGTCGAGCGGTAGATAGGCCGCGCCCGTCTTGAGAATGGCCAGCATGGCAACCACAAGATCGGCGCTGCGGTCGAGATAGAGGCCGACCACCGAGCCCGGTCTCGCGCCGCGCGCGGCCAAAGCGCCCGCCAGACGCGCCGCCCTCTCCTCAAGCTCGTGGTAGGTGAGTTTGCTGCCGCCATCTTCGATGGCGATGGTTTCCGGCATGTCCTGCGCCGTCTTGGCGATCAGCGCATGGATCGTGTCCGGATTCTCGGCCGGTCCGTCTGCGGAGGAGAAGGAGATGTCGCTACCCAATGGAAGGGAGGACAACACCGCCTGCGGCGAACCGAGAAATGCGTTGCAGAAGGCGCTGAAGTCCGCAGCGATCGCACTCAATACTTTGGGCGGATAGAGGCCGGCGCGGATGCTGAGCGCTGCCGGGGCGGCGCAGAGCGCCATGTCGGCTTCCGCGACGCTCAGCTGGCCGGCGACGACCGTGCCAAGGGCGGAAAGGGGCTCTCGCGCCACCGCTTGCTCAAGCCGCAAGGGCAGGTCGGCCGCCATCGGCGCTTGCGCCTGCGCCCGGCGCAAGGCGTCCGCATAGGCGTCGAACGCGGACTGCGCCGTGTCGGCAGGGTCGAGGTCCACCGTGATCGGGAAACGCCGCGACAAGGCGGAACATGCCGGTTCAGCCGCCATCGCGAGCGTGACGCGCGGCTGGCCGGTAGTGGACGCCAGCCACGCGGCCCATGCCGCGCCAAGAGCGCCCGCCGACACCTGCTCAATGGCGAGCGCGGCCTGCCCGGCCTCGGCCGCATGATCGCGGGGATAGGGAGGAAGCAGGGCGTTGGCGCTTTCAAGCGCGCCCTCCCAGAATGCTTCCGATAAGCCGACGCTGCGCAGCGTCGCGGCGTCGACCGGGACGAGCGGCGTCAGCACCCCGCCCACCGAGACGCCAAGCTCCCTGGGGTCGACGTCCCCGCCGTCCATGCCAGTGAGGCCGGTCAGCGCAATCGCGCCATCCCCAGCCATGAGCGTGACTGACCTCTCGTCGAGAGCGAGAACCTGGCCCGGCTCGCCGCTGGCCTCGCCCACGCGTTCCAACTTGCGGACCGCCAGCAGCCTGTCGCCCACCAGCACCTTGGGCAAGGCCAGAGGATTGCGCCACGCCCCGAAGTCCAGGGCCCGCACCATCCGGCAAAGCTCCGTCGCGGGCCGCGTGAAGTCCAGAACACCGAAATTGGCAGGACGTTTGGCACGCGCATACCAGCCGCGCTCCCCGCTCAACGGCGCGGGGTCCAGCCGCCCGGCGATAAGATCGACTAGCAGTTCGCGGAAGGTTTCTTCGCCCGCCTCATAGCAGCGGAGGTTCAGGCTGAACGCCGTCTCATATGGCGCCATCGCAAAGCGGCGCGACTTCAGCGCACGGCCCGCATCGACCGCCTCGACCATCTCATGCCAGGTCACGGCATGCTCATTGGCGCCTTCGAGGATCGCCCAGGCGGGCGCGTTCAGGCCGCCGCGCCCAGGAAGTGGGCCGTCGTGGAAGTTGATCGCCATAACCCGCGCGGCGGCGAGCGTTTCAGGCCCCAGCACGGTGAGGTTCGCCACGCTGAAAAGGTAGTCCGCCCCGCCTTGCTCCAGTTCCGGCCTGCCGGGGACGCCGCGCAGGCAATGGCCCTGCTCCCGCGCCCACGCGACGATCTGGGGGGCCGCCGTGACAATGCCCGCTACCTGCCCGCCTGCCTGAAGGAACGCCTCCGCACAGCGGATCAGAAGCGTGCCGTCTCCCACAAAATAGGCGGTTTTCGTCGACATTTGGAACCGTCCGGGGTTCGGCCATTCAGGCCGATAGGGATTTCCTACGATAGGTGAGCGGATCTAGCTGCACGCCGAGTAGAACAGCTTGTGCGATGAATATACAGAGGCTGCTCACGTCAGATAGTTAACCGGGACACCTCGATGCGCAGCGCGCGCCATCAGATTCCGCCGTCGTAAACTGATCGAAACGACAGGATCGCGCCCCGGCGAATTCATCAGCGAAGGACATGCTGCAAAGCCCAGTCGTGATCGGACCGGAAAGATCAACTTGGATGCCGGACGGGGCTCGCTTCCTGGATGTGGGTGCTCGGCCACTGAGACCGGTGCAATCGTTGGAGCGGCATCCAACTCTGACGTTTTGGCATGGCCGCACCACACCGCCCTAGGCGTCGCGCACCTGGCAACGGACGCGGCTAACTAGTGAAGCTTGATGTCGTCGCGTTGAGGCTTTTGTAGCGAGCGGATGACACGGCGGCGTAGCCAACCAACACGGGCGAGTGAGAACCGACGCGTGCTCGCCTGGCCGAACGATGCCTCCTCCTTTTGAAGGAGGCGCAACACCTTGCCGGCCGCCTAAGGCAGAGCCTCCCCTCCGGCCGGAGACTTCCGATGCGCCTGCACCTTCTCCTCGTTTCCACCACCTTCGTCGCGCTCGCCGCGGCGACAGTCCCCGCCGTCGCGCAGGACGCCGAGTTCGAACGGCTTAGGGCCGCCGCCAGGAAGCACGAAGCCGAACGCGCCAAGGCCCCGCCGCCGCCGCCCGCCGCGCCCCGGCGCTCGGGCCCGTCGCTGGCGACCTACCTGCCGAGCGCACCCAGCGGCTGGAAGATGCGTCGAAGCCCGTTCGACGACGGTCACGGCCTGATCGACCTGTCGCAGCAGGCCTCGGTGGACTACGTTCAACTGAACGGCGCCAGCGGTCCCTCGCTCGAGGTCACCCTGCTCGCGCATAGCACCACCATCGGCGGCGGCGCACCCAAGCTGGGGGCAGACAAATACAGCGGGTTCGTGACCTCGCAGGTCTCGGTCGGCGGTCGCACCGGCTACCTGGCCTGGAACGCCGCGTCCAAGTCCGGAAAACTCAGCCTCAGCGTCGGGCGCCACCAGGTGCTGGTCGAGGGCCGCGAAGTGGCTCCCGCTGCCCTCACCGCGCTGGCGGCCCGGATCGATATGGTCAAGTTGTCGGCGCTCTGACGACCAGGGGAGGATCGGGCAGTCGGCCCCATCCTCCACCGATCCGTCGAGAACCCCGGAGCGTTACGGCGCGCGCACGAGCTCCACGCGGCGGTTCTTCGCTCGCCCTTGGTCGGTGTCGTTGCCGCCCACCGGACGGCTGTCGCCGAGGCCTTCGGTCGTCAGGCGCATGCCGTCGATCCCGTTTCGCACCAGCCAAGCCTTCACCGCCGCGGCGCGCTGTTGCGACAGCGTAAGATTGGTGGCCGCCCCGCCAACATTGTCGGTGTGCCCCTCGATCTTCAGCTTCAGCTCCGGGTGGGCGCCGAGGAGCTCGCGCACCTGAGTCAGGACCGCCTCCGAGTCCGCGCCGATCGCCGCTTTGTTGGTCTCGAAGTTGATCCCATAGACCGCCACGCGGCCATCGGCGTTCAGGCCGGCATACAGCGAGGACGCATCGACGGCGTAGACCTGCTCCATCTGCTGCGGCTCGACAATGGTCACCGCCGAAACGGGCTCGCCGACGTTCGGATCGATGACGATGTTCACGTAAAGGGCCGGCTGGCCGTTCTTCAGCATCTGGAAGGCGCCGAAGTAAGAGCCGTCGCGCGCGTCGTCCATCGACGGCAGGGACGCGACCTTGCCGACCACCACCGTCGTGAAGCCCGCGGTCTTCAGGGCGGTCTCGAAGTTGCGGATGACCTGTAGCGCCGAGACGTTGCCCTTGTGGATGTAGAAGTATTTGTAGAAGTGACCTTCGACGTCCTTGCGGGTGACCTTCGGCTTCGGGGTCGCCGCGTAGCCGACCACGAGATTGACCGAGTCGAACTCCTTTTCCTGGAAGCTGTCGATCAAGGCGCCGGGATAGTGCCGGACGACAGGGTGCTCCCTGACCTCGCTGGGATCCATCTGGGCGAGCGCAGGCCCGGCGGCGAACAGAAGCGCGCCGGCTGCAGTCGCGGCGAAGAGGCGACGAAAAGTCATGATGTCTCGTGGGCTGGGGGAACAAAGCCCTTCGGATAGAACCTCGCCGCGCCGGCGACCTCGTTCGAACGGAGGACGGCCAGGGCTTTATCGCTATTTCGGCTCCGCCCGGGGCGAGCCCTTGGCGGGCGGATTGTTGATGTCGAACAAGTCGTCGTCGCCCGACGCGGGCGGTTTGGTGAGCGGCGGCGGGTTGTTGATGTCGATCAGGTCGTCGTCGCCCGGTGCGGGCGGCTTGGTGAGCGGCAGCGGATTGTTGATGTCGATCAGGTCGTCGTCGCCCGGTGCGGGCGGCTTGGTGAGCGGCGGCGGATTGTTGATGTCGATCAGGTCGTCGTCGCCCGGTGCGGGCGGCTTGGTGAGCGGCGGCGGATTGTTGATGTCGATCAGGTCGTCGTCGCCCCACCCGTCAGACTTAGAGATGTCGATCAACTCGACCTCGTCCTGTGCGGCTGCCTTGGATATGTCGATTAGATCGCTGTCGCTCCAGTCCGAGCGCCGCTCAGGTGGCCTGCCCTCCAGCGTCGCCTGGTAGTCCGCCCAAGGCATGTAGTTGCTCGGATCGCGTCGGAATTTGAGCACGAGCGGACCATAGCCGTCGAAACCGGGAACCCTGGCCACCGCCGCTCCCGTCGCTAGCGCCAGCGTGCCCAGTCTCTCCCGCAGCTCGCCGTCCTCGTCCGTCTCCGTGAACGCCAGCGACAGCCCGCCCTTCGGCCCGTGACGAACCTCGCCAACACCGCCCGACGCGGGCTCGTCCTTCGGCGCCTCGCTAGAGTAGTGCCAGTAGTAGTGGATGTGCGCCTGGTAAGGGGCGTCGGTCGCGTCTTCGTCGATCTCCAACTTCACCCGATCCAGGATAATCTGTCCGCCGCCCAGGGTCTTCGGCAGGCCCGTCGCCCAGTATTCGCAGTTGTACCACGCGACCGGCTGGCCCTTCTCCGGATGCGGGTGGCAGATCCCGCGCAGGGCCGCGCGTTTACGCCAGACGACGCCGGCGATCTGGGTCAGGGCGCCGTTGATCTGCGCGTCGATCCTGGACAGCTCGGCGATCGTTTCGCGGAACTCGGCCGCGGAGGACTGCGGCCTCGGCCGCGCCACCTCATCCCAGCGGCGGGAGAGGTCCTCCAGCCTAGCGTGAGCGACGTCGACCGGATCGTTCTCGATCACCTCGCCGGTGCTGTCGACGACCACACGCGTCCAGCGTTCGACTGCCTGCGCCGTCTTCAGCCCGCCGCCCACCGATTGGGCGCGGGCTTCCACCAGGGCGCTCATCCGCGCCTGCTTCTCAAGATAGTCCTTCAGCGGGCCGCTGATGGCGTTCAACTTGGGATCGGCGACCTGCTCCAGCGCCGCCATGCGTTCCAGGTAATCCTTCAGCGGGCCGCTGATCGCGTTCAGCTTGGGATCGGCGACCTGCTCCAGCGCCGCCATGCGTTCCAGGTAATCCTTCAGCGGGCCGCTGATCGCGTTCAGCTTGGGATCGATCACGGGCTCCTGCGGCGCTGCGGCGGCCCGTTCGGCCTCCATGCGCCGGGTCTCGCGCTCCACGATCTTACGGAACTCCGCGCGGTCGCGATCGAGCCTGGCGATTCCGACCCAGAAGTCCTGGTCCGCGCCCGAGAACTCGCCTGAATCGACGATCAGTTGGGCGAGCGAGGGCGTTTCCTGCGCGGTGGCCATTCCCGGCCACAGCGTCGCCAACACCACCATCGCGGCAAGCGTACGAGAGAACATGGGCGTACGCCTAGGCCTTCGGGCAGTTCAGGTCGGCGGCTTCCTTGCGGACCTGCTTCAATCGCGCTCGGTCCGCCTTGGTGTCGGCGGCGGCCCCGCTCTGGCGCACCGAATCCAGACCCGAATAGGCCCCGTCGTAAGCCGCGCTCTGCACCGCATAGCCGGTCGCCCGCGCCACCGCACCGTCGCCGAGGTTGACCGGCGGCGCATAGGCGAGCGCCCGGCCGGCGACGCCCGCCAGGAGGCCCGCCGCCCTTTTGGCCGAGGCCGCGCCGGCGCGGTCCTGCAGCTTGGCGGCTTCGCTGGTGAGGGCGGCGCACTTCGGCGACGCGGGGATGGCGGTCTGGTCGGCGGCCAGGCCTGCCGTCGGCAGGCTCAAGGCGATAACGGCGACGAAGGTCGCGGGCTTGTACATGGCTGTCCCTTCCGGCCACCCCGCATCGGGAGCGGCGAACCTGCGCCGTCCTATCGGTCTACACGGGGAGGCTGCCTCCTCCGTTCGATGGAGGTTGCGCGCACGCAACAGGCCTAGTCAGGGCCGTTCGGGCCGCCGAAGCCCGCCGCCAGCAAGGTCCCGCCGATGTTCCACCCCATCTTCTCCTTGCCGCTCTGCGCCGTGGCCGCCCTGGGCGCCCTCGCCGCCCGCGCCTCGGCCGCCCCGCTCGAGGCGCCGCTGAAGAACCAGCTGGCGATCTTGAGTTACGAGGTCGAACTCACTGGCAAGCTGCACGGCCAGAGCGTCCACGACCGGGTGAGCGTGCGCACCCCGGTGTTCGCCGCCGAGAGCGGCCCTCTGAACCCGCTGGGCGACGGCTTCACCGAAAGCCAGAACGCCGAATTCCAGGCGATGGGCGCGGCCGCCTTCGCCCCCGGCGAGCGCGAGGGCGACGCCGAGGCGCTGGCGATCGAAGGAAGTCGGCTGATCGAGGCCATGGCGGGGGTGTGCATGCCCAATGAAGCATCGATGGGCTGCGCCGAGGCGCGGGCGCGCTGGCAGGCCCATGAGCAGCTCGTCAGCAACCACGGCGCGACCGTCGCCGCCCAGCAGGCCCAGGTCAGACGGCGGGACGAAGACGACCACCGCTTCCTGATCTTGATGGCCGGCGCACAGCGGGCCGGTGTCGGGCCGGTCCCCACCGTCGAGGCCACCTACGACCACGGCGGCCGCAAGGGCGTGATGCGCTTTCCCGACCCCGCCTTGCCGGGCAGCGAGAACTTGCCCGTTGGCAACATCGTCGTGCTGGACCGGCGCGACGGCTCCGTGGCGCTCAGCATCATGGTGGGCCTGGTTCACAACGGCCTGCACGTGGTGGACGTGGAACCGCTGGTCGGCGCGCCGGGCGTGCGGCGCGTGGGGCTGCCGTTCTCCAGCTCAGTGGACCTCGGGCTGCAGCCCACCGCCGGCAGCGCGGGCGATTACGCGGGCGCCAAGACGATCGAGGTCAAGGGTCTACGCTACCAGCTCCGCTGGCGGCTGGAACGCGACTGATGGCCGGGCCGCCAGGAAAATCGGTCCTTCCCGGCAGAGCCGGCCTCAGTACTTCTGCAGCCCGGCGGTATCCATGCTGGCCGCGAAGGCGACGATCTCTTCCGCCGTGCGTTCGCCGCCTTGGATGCCGACCAGCACGCGGCCGACCTTCATCTGCAGAATCCCACCTTTGCCTTCCGCGTTGTAGTGCAGGTAGGCGTCCAGCCCGTTCACCTTTTCCCGCGAAGTGACCTGCCACGGCGCCATGGCGTTTGGCCCGAGCGGCCGCGATGCCGGGAAGGCGACGGCTAGGTCGTGGGGGCTGGGATGGGTGATGGTCACGGCGAAAAAGCCCCTGACGTTGGGCGAAGAGGGGCCATAGCCCTGCGAGACCGAAGGCTCCAAGCCATTCTCGTCCTCGACCACATTCGGCCCCATTGGCGACTCCCAGCCCGCGGGAACCGGCGGCAGGAAGGGGGTCATGCCGCTGCGGAGTTCAGACTCGGCGTGGGCGGGCTGGACCGACAGGGCGAGCGCGAGGCCAGCGGTCAGGGTCGCCACAGTGGCGACCCAGGGGGCGAGACGATGGGACATGAGGGGCTTTCCGACGGGACGGGGCGAGGATGGTCGATGGACGGGGCGCTACTGCGCGGCCACGCCGTCCTGTACGAAGTCGCCGGGCTTCATGCCCGCCGGACAAGGTCCGACGTAGTCGCTCTGGACCACGACGGTGGCGGGCGGCATCGCGTCACCGCCTTGCGGATCGATCATGCGTGTCGTCGAGGTCATGACGACATGCTTGGAGTCGCCCTTCACCTCGCCTGAGACAATGGTCTTCAGACCCTGTTGCTCGCAGACCAGGTCGTAGGCGAAGCCGCCGGCGATCGGACGCCGCTGCGGCGGCTTGCAGCCCGCGCCGGACGCGCCCTCCTGGCCCAGCGGGTCGGCTTTCTGGCTCGCCGCATCAACGCAGGTCCGGTTCACTCCAAACGCTTTGCGCCCATTGGCAGTGGTCGTGGTCATCCAGAGCCCCGGCGTAGCCATCATGGGTCCGTCGAGCGAGAGACCGGCGCCGGGCGCGGCGGGGGCCTCGCGCTCCGGCTCTGCGGGGCCAGAGCAGGCGGCGAGCGCCACCAACGGGATGACGAAAAGCAGGGCGGTTTTGCGCATCACGATCTCGAAGAGTGAAGGTTGGACTCAGGGACGGGCGCCGGACGGCAAGCAGAGACCGCCCCGACAGACGCCAAGGCGCTTGCGACCACGATCTACGCAGGCTTCCCGTCCAGCTGAGCGGAGACTTGGACGTCTCTCTAGTCGCCACTCTACGGGCGCGCCTCCTCCGTTCGGTGGAGGCCGCGGGGCAGACATCAGTCGCCGATGACCTGCCAGTTCGCCTTGCCGATCTGTGAGCCTCTGTTCGTCATGCCGCCCGAATGGGTCGCGTGATCCGGGCTGACCGAGCCCTCAAGGCCGTTGGGTCACCTCGGCGGCCATGAGGCGTGTTTCGATGGTCCGCCGGGTAAGGATCAGGCTGCCGTTCGGGCGGACGGCGAAGCCGGCGAGGAACAGCAGGCCCGAGGCGTCTGCGACCACCGTGTCCCGACCGGTCGCAAGGGTCAGGCGTCGGACCTCTCCGCCGAGGCCGTCGGCGGAGCGGCGAAGGTGGAACACAGAGCCACCCTCAACATCCCAATTCATCCAGTCCCAAGACTGTTGGTCGAGAAGAATGCGCGTCCGCAGGCCGATTTCGCGGCCGTCCACGATCGGAATCCGCCAAATGCCGGGGCTGCCGTCCAGCACCGCGTAGATTGTCCCATCGGCGCCGACGCGCACCGCCTTCGGACCTGGCGCGCTGACCGGCGCCATACCCGAGCGGTCGGCGTTGATCCGCCAGATCCGCCAGGCGCCGCCGCGTCGGGAGGTGAAGTAGAGGGCCTTGCCGTCGACGGTCCAGGCGGGCGACGCGTCGTCCGGCGCGTCCTGGGTCAGCGGCGTCGCTCGGCCCCCTCGCCGATCCGCGATATAGAGGTCCGATGCGCCGGCGCGCGTCGCCACGAAGACCACCCGCCAGCTGTCAGGCGACCATCGCGGCTCGCTGATGACGGCGCCCGGGATGGCCGCGACGCCGGTTGGATGGCCGCCTGTCTGGAACCAGAGCCTTTCTCCCCCCTCTCGATCGGAGACCATGGCCAGGGTCCCATCTCGCGCCACTGCTGGAAACCAGTCGGAGTAGCGCGCGGCCGGAGAGGCGACTCCGGCGATGGGCCGGCGTCCGACGCCGGGGTCGGCCTCGACGAGATCCGTGCGGTCGGACAGGACCTCGAAGGCCAGCAGGTCCTGCTCGCGCGCGGAGGACAGGCTGCGGAAGTCGAGCACCCCTGCCGAGATACGTTCCGCCTCCCCGCCTCGGGCCCGCACCCACCACAAGCCGGTGTCGCCGCCCCGGTTCGAGGAAAAATAGAGGCCCTTGCCCGCGCGATCCCAGGCCAGTCCCCAGATTCGGCTCCCGTCTACCGTCAAGCGGGTCGTCCGGCCACGCGCGAGATCCAGCACATGCACGTCGGCCGAGGTCCAGCTGTTGCGGCGCAGGAACGCCAGAGACTTCCCGTCGGGCGAAGTCGCCGGCAGGTCGTCCCCATCGATCTCCGCCGGACTGGTGGTCAGGACCTGGGTGCGGCCGGTCTCGAGATCGAGGCGGAACAGCCCTGTCGCCAGGCCGGGAGAAGCCTTGTCCACGAAATATATCGCCTTACCGTCCCCAGACCAGGCAAGATGGGAGGTGATCGCCACCCGGCAGGCGCCGACGACCCGCTCGTAGCCGTTGGGTGGGGCCATCACGACGACGCGGCAGGGTACATCGCCCGTCGCCGAGGCCCGGATGAAGGCGATCTGTCGGCCGTCCGGCGACCAGGCTGGCTTGTCGTCTACCGCCGGATCGGTGGTCAGCCGCACCGGATCGCCGCCAGCCAGAGCACGCAGGTAGAGGTCGCTGTTGCCGGGCGTCTCACGGCGCGAGGTGTGCGCCACCTGAGAGCCGTCGGGTGACAGCGCCGGGTGGGTCGCATCCGGCTGGCCGGCCAGAATAGCGACCAGCGGACCCAGCTCAGGAGGTTCGTCAGAAACCAGGAGACGCCGCTCCCTAACGCCGCCTGTACCGCCGACCAGCAGCAGTAGGAGCACCACGACAGCGCCGATTACAACGGGCCATCGACGCGGTCGCGGCGGCGGCGGCTCCGCATCTTTCGCGGGAGTCGTTTGGAGCTTCGCTGGCGCGTGCCGGACTCGCCGACGTTCGGAGATTTCACGATACAGAGCGCGCGTGTCCTCTTCCGGCATAGCGCCCAGTTCGCGGTCCAGCCGTGCGGCGAGTTCCCGATACTGTTCGAGTGCGGCGGCGGGGCGGCCCTGACGTGCGTGCAGGGTCATCAGGGTCCTTACCGCCCGCTCCTGGAAGGGATCGATCTGGACAATGCGCAGGGCCGTCTGCACCGCGGCTTCGCCGCCGGCGGCGGACGCCGTCTCGACCTCCAGTCGCCGTGTCAGCAGCGCCAGCTGCTGCTCGATCAGACGCCGGCGTTCCAGTCGGGCCCAGGCCTCGAACTCGTGGGCGTCGCGGACGTTGAAGTCCTGCAGGAACTCTCCCATCAGATCATTGATTAGGACATCGGGCGACGGCGGGCCGGGGGCCTGGACGGCGGCCGTTAGGGCATCGACGTCGCAGTCGATCGCGTCGGCCGAGAGTTCAATCTGCTCGCCCAGGACCAGGAGCAGGTCGTCGCCGCCCGCGTCGGTGGACGCCTTGCGCAACATGGACAACGCCTTGCGCAGATTGAGCCGGCCCTGGGCGGAGTCAGCGTCGGGCCACAACAGGGCGGCGAGGCGCTCGCGTGAGGCGCGGCGTCCGGGCTGCATGGCGAGATAGGCGAGTAGCGCCAGCGCCTTGCGCGTCGGCGGCGACACGGGCGTTCCTTGGGGGCTGCGGAGTTCGCAGCGCCCCAACAATTGCAATCGCCAGTGATCCAAGCCGCCCCGCCCGTTTAGTGAGGCAAGGCTACACGCGCATATGCCGAAACTCACGCCCAATTTGCGCCCGTGAGGCGCGGTCAGCAGCGGGTCGGGTCGAGCTCTAGCCGCAGCGCGGGATCGTTCAGGGCCCTGCGCACAAGGTCGGCCTGACGACTCTCTCCGAACTTCAGGAACAGCTGGCGCAGGTGAGTCTTGGCGGTGGTCAGCTTGATGCCGAACCGCACTGCATGGTCGGCGACCCGAACGCCGTCGATCAGCGCCCGCAGCAGGCGCGCCTCAGCCGGCGTGAGATCGAAGGCCTTCTGCAGGCGACCGCAATCGACGGCCAGCGGGACGCCGATCGCCAGCAGCATGGCGAGGCCATGGCCGCCGGCCCAGTCGAGGGGCGCCACGACGATGCGCAGCGCCTCTCCGGCGCTTGCCTGGGTGTCAATCAGCACCTCCTGCGATCGCCGCTCAGGCCCCGCGGCGGCCTCGATGGCCCCGCGAAGCGCGGGAGTCGCACGGTCATCAGTCGCCATCAACCGACCGCCAATCGTCCGGAACTTGGTTCCGATGAGGGCCTCCCCTGCGCCGTTCGCGAAGCGCAGCTGGCCCCGCAGGTCGGTGACCAGGACGGCGATCCGGGCATGGCCGAGGGCTTGGCTCAACGCGCTGGCGATGAAGTCGGCGGGATCTGGTTGTTCGTCGGCGGTGGTATTCCATTGCGACCAGGTTCGTAGCTGTACAGCCATTGTGCGCCTCCCTCTTCAGGCAGGGAGGTTTCGGAGGCGGCCGGGTCGCGGGCTGTGGCGCCAAGCGTGAAACGACCGTGAAATCGCAACTCGACGAGCTGCGCTACATGTTCCGCTGGCGGCTGGAGGGGAATTGAGCGATCTCGTCAGGCTCGAACTGGCACAGCGCCATCGCGGAATAGATGGAGATGCCCGGTGGAATGCCTGAGCTCATTCCGGACCTTGAGTGCTGGCTTCTCGTGTGTCGCTTCGCCGGGAGACGCTTAGGCGTTCACCCCCTCGTGCGAACGCTCCATTGCGCGCTTGTAGGCGTCGCGGCCGGTGGTGCGGGCCAGGTAAGCCTGTTCGGCGTCCCCGAGGTTGATGCCGCAGTTCCGTTGGCCGAGATTTAGGGCGTAGGTCACCGAGATGTCGGCGGCGGTGAAAGCCTCACCGGCGAGGTAGGGCGAGCTGGCAAGCCGTTGGCTGACCAGCTTCAGCCGCTTCTGGAACGACTGCAGACACCAGGCCGCGCCCCAGTTCTCCCGCTCGGCCGCGGGCGCGATGAAGCGGCTGACGACCACGGGCATCATCAGGGTCGCGAGGCCGGCTTCTCCTAGATGCAGAAACTGCTGGTAGGCGGGATAGGATGGATCCTGCGGCGCGGGCGCCAGCGGCGTCGTCCCGTAGCGGGCCATCAAGTACTCCATGATCGCGATCGACTCGACCATGACGACGTCGCCGTCCTGGATCGCGGGAATGTAGTCGGCGGGGTTGACCGCCAGGAACTCGGGGTCCTGCTCGGCGGCCAACATGTCCACCTGCCGCACTCGGTAGGGAAGGCCCATCTCCTCCAGCACCCAGACGACCCGGATCGATCGCGAGGTCTGTCCGCCCCAAACATTGATCATGCGCCGGCCCTTTCCCTGTGTGACTGAGGGACTGTAGCGGACCTCATATGACACTGGCACTCACGCCATGCTTAGTTTTAGCGAGGCCAACGTCCCGACTACCGCAATCGGCTCCGCACCACGCTCAAAGGCAGATATTCTCGGCCGGGGCACAGGAGGGGTTGGCATGGACCTGCTTGCGAGAGCGCGCAGCTCATCGACCTGACCCTCACCGGTGGAGCTCCGCGGTCTGGCCGAGCTGAGGGGCCGAGTCCGGCAGATTAGCCAACCGCGTCGCCACGGTAGAAAAACTGAGGGGACTTAAACTCCTATCCAACTCATAGGAATTTCCGGCCCCACGGCTTGGCGGGGCGACAGGAGACATCCCATGAGTGCTGACGGACACTTGGCTATAGACGGCAGCTCGGAATTCCTCTGGTACATCCCCAACACCGTCGCCCCCGGCCACCGGGGCGATGATGCCGAAGAGCATCCCAGCAGCCTGGAGACCTTGACCGCCCAAGCGCGGGCGCTGGAGGACCACGGCTGGCGTGGGGCCTTGCTAGGGTCCGGGTGGGGCCGGCCGGACACCTTCACGGTAGCCGCGGCCCTTAGCGCGCGAACCACCACCTTCGAGCCGCTGATCGCCATCCGGCCGGGCTATTGGCGGCCGGCAAACTTCGCCACCAGCGCCGCCACCCTGGACGAGCTGACCGGTGGCCGGGTGCGGATCAACATCGTTTCGGGTCAGGACAATCTGCCAGCCTACGGCGATTCAGAGGGCGATCAGGCCCAGCGATATGACCGGACCAAGGAGTTCATGCGACTGACCCGCCGGTTGTGGACGGAAGAGGACGTGACCTTCGAAGGCGAACACTTCCAGGTGAAGGGCTCCACGGTAGCGCCCCGGATCACGCCGCGCGGCGAGCGGCGCCACCCGAAACTCTATTTCGGCGGAGCGTCGGAGGCTGCAGAGCGCACCTCGGCCACGGAGGCAGACGTACAATTGTTCTGGGGCGAGCCCCTGGACGGGGTGAGCGAGCGGATCGCGCGGCTGAAGGCGCTGAGCCGGGATCTCGACCGTGACCTGCCGCCCCTGGAGTTCGGCCTGCGCATCACTACTCTTGTGCGCGACACCACCGAGGAAGCCTGGGCTGACGCCGAGGCCAAGGTCGCCGAGATGGCCAAGCGTCAGGGCCAGGGCTGGGGCGACCACCGCCGGGCCAAGGCCGTCGGCCAGCAACGACTGCTGGACCTGCATGCGCGCGGCGAGGTCCTGGACGACAATCTCTACACCGCGCCGGGCAAGTTCGGCGGCGGCGGCGCGGGCACCACCTGGCTGGTCGGCTCGGCACAGGATGTGGCGCGCTCCCTGCAGAAGTATCGGGACTTGGGCATCCGTCACTTTGTGCTGTCGGACACCCCGTATCTCGCGGAGATCAAGCGCCAGGGCAGAGACCTACTCCCGCTGCTGCGCGACAAAGTCCTGACGGGGGCCTGACGGTGGCGCAGACGGCTCCCGACCTCTCCAGCGGCCGCCCCGGGCCGGCCGACGAGTTGACCATCCAGCGCTACCGCCGCGACGACGCCCCATCGCCGGAGGGCTGGAACCAGACCCTGGAGGTGCTGGTCGCTCACCGGTCGGTGCGGGCGTTTCGTCCCGCCCCCCTTCCGGAAGGCACTCTGGAAACCCTGGTCACCGCGGCGCAGTCGGCGGCCTCATCCTCCAACCTGCAGGTCTGGAGCCTGGTGGCGGTGGAGGACCCGGAGCGCAAGGCCCGGCTGGCGGCCCTGGCCGGACACCAGCGGCACATCCTCGAGGCGCCGGTCCTCCTGGTCTGGCTGGTCGACCTGCACCGGCTGTGGGCGCTGGCGGGGCTGCGCCAGTCACCCAGCGGAGCCCTGGACTATCTGGAGACCTTTCTCCTGGGGTCCGTGGACACCGCGCTGGCGGCGCAGAACGCGGTGGTGGCGCTGGAGTCCCAGGGGCTTGGCGCCGTCTATATCGGCGGCATACGCAACAAGCCGCGGGAAGTGGCCGCCGAACTGGGCCTGCCTCCCCGGGTGTTCCCGCTGCTGGGCCTGGCCCTCGGCTGGCCCGACGCGGCGCGGCCGGCCTCGGTGAAGCCGCGCCTGCCCCAGGCCTCGGTGCTACACCGGGAGCGCTACCGGTGGGGCGAGGACCAAACGGAAGCCGCATGGGACTACAACGAGGTCCTGCGCAGCTTCCAGAAGGAGCAAGCCATGCCCGAGATCGACTGGACCGAGCAGGCTGGGAACCGGACACGAGGGCCGGAGTCCATGGCCGGTCGGCACGAGCTGCGCCAGGTGCTGGCTGACCTGGGGTTCGAGCTAAAGTAGCAGGGCATAGAACGAAGATGAGGTCGCGCAATCCCGATCATGAGCCCGTCGCCGGCGGCGGACTGCTGCATCGCCGCGCCCTGCTGGTGGCCGGCGGCTTTTCGCTGGGCGCAGTCGAGGTTACCGCGCGGGAGAGCGGCGGTTCGGCGGCCCCGGCCTGGATGAAGACCCAGGGCGCACCGCTCAGCGGCTATGGCGGACGGGCGCCGGCCGCCGAGAAGATCGAGCGGATTGTCGGTGACCCGGCGTTTCCAAGCTCCGGTTCGTCACGCACGCCGTTGCAACTCCTTGCGGGAACAATCACGCCGAGCAGTCTCCACTTCGAACGCCACCATGGCGGCGTCCCAGCCATCGATCCCACGCGCCACGAACTGCTGATCCACGGCCTGGTGAAGCGGCCGCTGATCTTCCGGTTTGAGGACCTTCTGCGCTATCCGACGGAGACGAGGATTCTGTTCCTGGAATGCTCCGGCAACAGCGGCGCGCTAGGCGCGGAAAAGCCGGAACAGGTTAGCGCCGGCGCCCTACACGGCCTGGTGTCCGGGACGGAATGGACGGGAATCCCCCTTTCAACCCTCCTCGACGAGGCTCAAGTGTCGTCCGACGCCCGCTGGGTCCAGGCTGAGGGCGCTGATGCAGCGGCCATGGCCCGCAGCGTGCCCCTGGCCAAATGCTTGGATGACGCGCTGATCGCCCTCTACCAGAACGGCGAACCCCTGCGTCCCGAGCAGGGCTATCCCATGCGGCTGCTGCTGCCGGGCTACGAAGGCAATACCTCAATCAAGTGGCTGCGGCGCCTGAAGGTCATGGCCAACCCTGCCTTCTCCCGGGAGGAGACGTCCAAATACACTGACCTGCTTCCAGATGGCCGAGCCGAGATGTTCTCCCTGACCATGGGGGTGAAGTCAGTGATCCTGCAGCCGTCCCTCGGCCTGGACATGCGGGATCGTGGCTATCATCAGATCAGTGGCCTGGCCTGGTCCGGCCGCGGGCGCATCCGCAAGGTCGAGGTCTCGGCCGACGGCGGGAAGAGCTGGGCGGAGGCGGCGCTGACCGAGCCGGTCCTCTCCAAGGCTTTGACCCGCTTCACCATCCCCTGGGCCTGGAGCGGCGGGCCGGCGGTGCTGATGAGCCGGGCCACAGACGATACCGGCGGTGCTCAGCCCACGCGAAGCGACTGGCAGGCCAAGTACAAGGGCGGACGCGGGTATCACAACAACAGCATCCAGGCCTGGGGCGTGGATCGGCATGGCCGGGTCAGCAATGTCTACGCCTAGGCGCCTGATCGCGATTGCTGCGCTTATCGGGGCCGGGCTGGGAGGGTTTGCCGTGCTCAGCGCCAAAGAGGCGCCAGCGCCCCAACGGCCTAGCCTGGGACGCAAAGCGAGTGCAGAGGAGATCGCGCGCTGGGAGCTCACGGTCACCGCCGATGGCGACGGACTTCCCGCCGGCTCGGGCGCGGCCGCCCAGGGCGCCGTGGTGTTCGCCGAACGCTGCCAGGCCTGCCATGGCGAGCGCGGCGTAGGCGGTCCCGC
Source organism: Phenylobacterium sp. P4_E10 (assembly GCF_056401675.1). NCBI lineage: Bacteria > Pseudomonadati > Pseudomonadota > Alphaproteobacteria > Caulobacterales > Caulobacteraceae > Phenylobacterium > Phenylobacterium sp. P4_E10. Next base: position 31,722 of record NZ_JBFUIW010000013.1, read on the forward strand.
CGACCGTCTCACCGGTGGGGTGGGCTCCCTGGCCGGGTCCCAACCGATCCGCACCCCAGCCAGCTACTGGCCCTACGCTCCCCCCTTGTTCGACTACATCCGCCGCGCCATGCCGCACGACGCGCCGCAGTCGCTGACCGCCGACCAGACCTACGCCGTCGTGGCCTACCTGCTCGCCGTTGACGGTGTGGTGCGGCCAGACGCGGTCCTCGACGCCGCCGCGTTACGCAAGGTGGTCATGCCAAATCGCGACGGTTTCGTCAGCCTGGAGGCGCGTGGCTTCGATGGAAACCTCGAGCGGGTCGCCGGCGCGGCCCGCGCCAAGCCCGTCAGTGATCCGTCTGCGAACGGTCGGCCGCGACCTCCGCCCATGTGACTGGCTATTAGAAAATCCTAGTGGTTTCGTAGGAAATAAAGATGGCGACCACTCCGCAGCGACGATAGCCTCGTCATCCAGTCGTTGGTGAGCGGCGACCACAGCTAAACTTCCCCATCCGTCCCTGGAGACATCATCATGCCGAAGCTCGGTCATCTCACCGTCAGCCGTCAGGGATTTGGCGCGATGGGCCTTTCCGGCGTCTATGGCGCGGCGGAGGACGAAGCGTCGATCCAGACCATCCATCGCGCCATCGAGCTCGGCGTCACCTTCTTCGACACCGCCACAGGCTATGGGAACGGTCACAACGAGACCCTGCTGGGTCAGGCCATCAAAGGCCGCCAGCCCGGCCTGGTCATCGCCAGCAAATTCACCCACAACACCGCGGGCGGCGCGCCGGTCCGCGCCCGGGACGCGGTGGAGGCCAGCCTGAAGCGCCTGGCAGTCGATCAGATCGATCTCTACTACCTCCATCGGGTCGACCCGCAGGTCCCGATCGAGGACTCCGTGGGCGAACTCGGCCGGCTGAAGGATGAGGGAAAGATCGGCGGCGTCGGCGTCTCCGAAGCCAGCGCCGATGGCCTCCGCCGCGCTCACGCCACCTATCCGATCACCGCGCTCCAGAGCGAGTACTCGCTATGGACCCGCGGTGTGGAGGCCGAAATCCTGCCAGTGACCCGCGAGTTGGGCATCGGCTTCGTGTCCTACAGCCCTCTGGGCCGCGGGTTCTTGGCGGGCTCGGAGGTGATCGACGCCGACGACCGACGGCACATCCACCCCCGCTTCCAGCCCGAAGCCGTTGCGGCCAACAGCCGACGGCGCGAGGCCATCGAAGGCGTGGCGAAGCGGCTCGGCGTCAGCATCGGCCAGGTCAGCCTTGCATGGGTGCTCTCGAAGGGGGTCGTGCCGATCCCCGGAACCCGACGCATCCCGCACCTCGAAGCGAACTGGGCCGCCAACGACCTCGTCCTGGACGCCGCTACGATTGCTGAACTCGAGGCGGTTTTCATACCGGGCTCTACGGTCGGCGAGCGCTATCCCGCCGACGCCCTGCGCCTGGTTCCCGCAGAGCCTATCGCGGTCTAGGCGGCGGTGCGAAGGCGATACCAAGCCCCCCGGCCGAATTGATCATAAACGCACCGACACAATCCAATGTCATGGCATGGCGTCATGGCGTCATGGAAAGTATTAGCCTTATAAATACCTGCATATTGCGCCATGCAATATGTGTCAGAGCTTTCCTTTCCAAGTATATTACAAATTCTGATGTGACGATTTCACCGTAGTGACCTCACTATTTGCGCCTTAGACACGCGCATGGGATGGGGCTTTCTAGAGTGAAACGTTTGACTTACTTGCGGGCGCTGCTCGCCACCACGGCTCTTTTCGCGGTTCCATCCGCGCCGTCATTGGCCTGGGCCGACGAGGCGGCGGCAAGCGCCGCCGCCGACGTGGGCGAGGTTTTGGTGACGGCGCGCCGCCGCTCGGAAAAGCTCCAGGATGTTCCAGTCTCAGTGCAGGCCATCAGCGGCGAGACCCTGGCGGCCAAGGGTACGATCGATCTGCAGAACCTGATCACCCAGACCCCGGGCCTGAATTCGACCGGCGGCAATCCACGCAATTTTTCGGTGACGATCCGCGGCATCGGCTATGCGCCAACTGCCGCCGACGGCCTCGACAACGCGATCGGCGTCTACTTCGACGGCGTCTATCAGGCCCGTCCGGGCCAGGTCCTGCAGGACTTGGTAGACGTCAAAAGCTTCGAGATCCTGCGCGGCCCCCAGGGCACCCTGTTCGGGCGCAACGCTGCGGCCGGGGCGCTAAACGTCACCTTCAATAAGCCGAGCTTCACACCCAGCCAGTTTTTCGAGGCCTCGCTCGGCAACTACAACTTCCGCCAGGGCAAGGCGACCATCACCGGCCCGATCAACGACATCATCGCCTTCCGCACGGCGGTGTTCGCGACCAAGGCTGACGGCTGGGTCTCTACGCCGCTACGGCCCGGCTTCAAGGCCGCCGCTGAGCAGAAGGGCATCTACGCTCCCACTGCCACCGACGACACTAAGACCGCCGGCACGGAGCGTTGGGGGGTCCGCCAGCAGTTTCTCATCGCAACCGGCGACCTGAGCATCAACATTTCGGGCGACCTGAACGTGGAGAGCGACAGCTCCTCGGGCTTCAGCTCGGGTGGCGGGATCGTGGAGCTCTACGGTCCGGGCAATTGGGGCATCAACACCACCGCGGCCCAGCAGACGCGGGTCACGAACGCGCGGAACGCGCTCAGCCAACTTGCGAACTTCGGCGGGGTGCAAAACTGGAACCCGACGGTGGATCCAGAGTCCAACATCACCAACAACTACAACCACATGCACACCGAGAACGCCGGGGTGTCGGTCACGGTCGACTATGATTTCGATTGGGCGACCCTGACCTCGATCAGCGCTTGGCGTCTGTGGACGTTTGATCCGCCCCAGGACAGCGATTCATCGCCCCTCGACATCTACCAGAACATGGCGATCAGCCGCAGCGAACAACTGAGCCAGGAGTTCCGTCTGGCCTCCAAGCACCCCGGCCCCTTCGAGTGGCAGGTTGGGGCGTTCCTCTACTATTCCAAGCTGAAGGACCACTATGTGGTCCACCAGTTCGGGGCTGACGTCATTCCCTGGTACAACGCCTACAACACTGTAGCCGGGACGGCCTTCACGCCCATTCCGTTGTCGTTCAGGTCCCAGTTGACCGGCGCTCAGATCATTGAAAACACATATGTGGAGAACCGGAATGCGGCCGCCTATGCGCAGGCGACTTGGCATATCAACGACGTCTTCGAACTGACCGGCGGCCTTCGCTACACCTATGACCGCAAGACGGGCAGCAGCCCGGTCGACACCAGCCTACTCCCGACCTCGCTCCCCACAGGCGTGACGAACGCCCAGTTGACGGCGTTCTACAACGCCATTGACGCCGTTCAGCGCAATCCGGGGGTGGTCTATACGACGCCCGGCTATCCCACGACGCCCGCGACCACCGGCTATGCGCTCAACCTGGCCACCTCAGCCGACAACATCTCAGGCACGGTCAGCCTGTCCTACAAGGTCACGCCCGACATCACGACCTACGCCACCTACGCCACGGGATTCCAGGCAGGCGGGTTGGACCTAAACAACCGCTCGCTCGATCCCTCGGCGCCCGCCGTAGCGCCGACGACAACGGACAACCTGGAGGTCGGGGTCAAAGCCTACCTGTTCGACCATCGCCTGACGCTCAATCTCGCGGCCTATCAGTCGACCCTTGAGGGCTTCCAGACCTCGATCTCCTATATCCTGCCCAACGGAACGCCCCAGCGGGGCGCCACCAATGTCGGCGACATCCGCGCCCGCGGTGTCGAGTGGAGCGCGGCCGCCATCTTGGATCACGGACTGCGGCTGACCTTCGACGGGAACTACAACGACGCCGTCTACACCCGGGCGCCCTCTCTCCCAGCTCCGCCCGAGCTGAGCTACAATGGCGTAGCGACCGTCGACGCGAAGGGTCAGACGGCGCCCTATGCCCCCAAGTGGGCGCTCTCCATCACCCCCTCCTGGGAAACCCAGATCGGGCCGGGAACCGAATTCTACAGCTATGCGGAATATTCCTACACCAGCGAGTACGGGACGGGGGTGACCCAGTCGATCTACACGCAGGTGCCGTCGCAGTTTAACCTCAACCTACGAGCCGGGGTGCGACTGCACGACGGCAAGTACGACGTCTCGGTCTATGCGAACAACGCCACCAATGAAGAGAACGTCATCTCCCAAGCCCTGCTGGCCGCGCCATCAGGCGCCGGGGTGACGGCCTACCTCGGGCGGACCGTCAACTACAACCAGCCGGCTAGGTACGGCGTCACATTGAGGGCGGAATTCTGACGCCACCGCGCCGCTGAGGAGATTTAGCCGCCGACGTTTTTCCGCAACGTCGGCGGCGACCCTTTTAGACATGGGCCTTTTGGCCTCTTCGGCATCGGCCCCTCAGGTCTCCGATCTGCATCGTCAGTATCGTCGAGGCCCTGGCCTCTCGCGCAAGCAAACCAGCCCGGCGCCAGGCCCTAGCGTCTTGCCGCCTATCGCCCGCCGTTCTCGACGAGGCTGGCGTAGCCGCTGGGGCTGACGACGAGGAAGATCAGGTTTCACTTTCCCGCGCTGGGCCTCACCGCCAAGCCGGTTAGACTCCAGATTGATCCCGGCGTCGGGGTGAATCCGGCGGATGCGGGGTGGCCGTAGCCTGGAAGACGGCGCGAGCTTGATCTGGCGGTTCAAACTCAGGGAGCAGCCGGAAGTTCGGAGCGTTAGACGCCGTGTAGAGCAGCGGTAGGCGGACCGTCGATAACGCCCTCTACACCGAGGTAGCCCAGCAGTTCGCGGCGCAGGGCGGCGACCTGGGCGCGGCGCGCCTCGCCGGCCTTGGGCAGGTCGATGGCCAGGTCCGCAGCGATCTTGCCATCGTCCAGGACCACCACCCGATCGGCCAGTTCGATAGCCTCGTCCACGTCGTGGGTGACTAGCAGGACCGCCGGATTGTGCAGCTCCGACAGCCGCCGCAGCAGCACGTGCATGCGGATACGTGTGAGCGCGTCCAGCGCGCCAAACGGCTCGTCGGCCAGAAGCAGCTCGGGTTCGCGCACCAGGGAGCGGGCCAGCGCCACCCGCTGCTGCTCTCCCCCCGAGAGCTCGTAGGGCCAGGAATTTTCCCGCCCCGCAAGCTCCACCTCGGCCAGGGCTCGCTCGCCTCGCTGGCGGATGTCGGGGCCTTCGAGGCCGAGGATGACGTTCTCGAGGACGCGCTTCCAGGGCAGCAGGCGGGCGTCCTGGAACACCACGGAGATCTTGTCGGGAACGGCGATCTCGCCAGAGCCGGTGGCCTCCCGATCGAGGTCGGCGAGTGCCCGCAGCAGGGTGCTCTTGCCGGAACCCGAACGCCCCAGCAGGGCGACAAACTCACCGCGTTGGATGTCGAGGTCGATGCCGTTCAGCACGCCCTTGAGCGTGAAGCGGCGGACGAGATCGCGGATGCGGACGGTCGCGGTCATTTGGCCAGGGTCCTGCGGTAAGAGAGGACTTTGCTTTCTAGCAGTCGGACAGCGGCGTCCGAGGAGACGCCGAGGATCGCGTAGACCACAAGGCCGAGCAGGATCACGTCTGACTGCGCATAGGTGCGGGCGAGGTTGATCATGTAGCCGATGCCAGAGGTGGCGTTCAGCTGCTCCACCACAACCAGGGCCAGCCAGGCGCCCATCACACCGAACCTCAGGCCCAGCATGAAGCCGGGCAGCGCGCCAGGCAGCACCACGTGGCGCACAAAGGCCAGCGGCGAGAGGCCCAGCGTCTCGGCCAACTCCACATGCTTGATGTCGATGGCGCGCAGGGCGTTGTGGGTGTGGACGTAGATAGGGATGAACACCGAGAGCGCGATGACGATGACCTTCATCCCCTCCCCGATCCCGAACCACAGGATGAACAGCGGGATGAGCGCAAGGGTCGGAATGGCGCGCTTGAGCTGGACGACCCCGTCGATCAGGTAGCCGCCCAGCAGGGTCAGGCCCGACAGCAGGGCCACGACAACCCCGATGCCGACGCCCCAGACCAGGCCCTGGCCGGCGCGGAAGGCGGAGATCGCCAGGTGCTCCTGCAGGCGGCCCTGCTCGATGAGGTCCCAGCCGGTGTGCAGCGCCACCCAGGGCGCCGGAAGCGTGCGCGGGTCGATGAACCCCACAGCGGCGCCGAGGCTCCAGAAGGCCAGCAGCAGGCCCGGCCCAAGCAGCCACCCGTAGGAGAGCGGCTCTCCCAGCCCGAGCCGGCGCTTGCGCTTGGCCGGACGGCTTTCCGCCACGTGGGCGGGCCGGATGCGCTCGGCCGGCAGGCTCTGAACGGGGACGGCGGTCATGGGTTGGTCTTCCCTTGAGCTTGGGCGAGTTGGGGCTGAGGCCCGACGGCGATCTTGGGCGCGGCCTCGGCTGCCAGGGCCTCGAACCGGCGGTCGAAGATTTCGGTGGCCTCGAAGCGCTTCTGGCCACCCTCCTTGGCGAGGAAGTCGATGGAGGACTGCTGCAGGCCGATGGCCAGGGTCCAGTCGCGAGGGATGACGGCGTCGCCGGCGGCCTTGACCACGAACGCGGCGTCCTCGGGCGAGAGGCCCTGGTTCTTCACGTAGTAGATGTCTTGCCACTCGGCCTTGTGGGTGGCCTGCCACTCGGTGGCCCGGGCCCAGAATTTCACATAGGCGCGCAGGGCGGCGGCCTTGGCCGGATCCTGCAGGGTCTCGGTGCGGACATAGAGGTCGGTCAGGTCGTCGCGATAGGGCGGATGGCGCAGAACCTTCGCGCCGTCCTTGGCGTAGTTGTCGAGATAGCGCTTGGTGGCGACGCCGGCGGCCAGGGGGGCCACGTCCACCAGGCCGCTGACCAGGGCGTTGGGATAGACGTCGCCGGTGGAGGGCAGCTCAACGAGGGTCACGTCCTTGCGGGTCAGACCCACGGCGGCGAGGGTGCGCAGCACCACCTCGCCCTGCACCTGGCCCGGGCTGAAGGCGAACTTCTTACCGCGCAGGTCCGCCAGGCCGTTGATCCCGGACTTGGGCGCGATCCCGAGCTCGTACAGCGGGAAGTTCTCAGGATCCTTGCGCAGGCGCACAGCGATCATCTTCACCGGGATGCCGACCCAGATAGCGTGGATGGGCGGGATGTTGGCCGCCGAACCCACGTCCAGCGCCTTGGCGTGGAAGGCCTCGGTCACCGCGGGGCCGCCGCTGATCTGGGCCCACTCCACCTCGAAGGGCAGCTCCTTGTCCCAGCCGGTATGTTCCAGCACACGCTGGGTGGTGGGATCGCCGATCACCAGCTTGGTGCCAGGCGGGATCACCTCCGGCAGGGGGGCGTCGAGGGCGAGCCTCGGCCCGGCCGGGGCGGCGTCCTTGCCACAGGCGGCGAGCATCAGGCTCGCTACCAAGGTGACCGCCAGGATTGGAATGGCCTTCAACCGGATCACGGGAACTCGCTCTCAAATCGAAAAAAGGGGGGGAGACCCGGGCGCGGCGCTCTCCCGCATCGCGCCCGGGTCTCAGGCGTCTCGGATGGGGATCAGCCGAGGACGTTGAACAGGGGGCCTTCCAGGGCCTGCGAACGAAAGCCGTCCGGGCCGGTGGGCAGCTCGCCGGCGACGGTGATGCGCCGCACCGTGCGGCCCAGGTTGAAATGGGCGTAGTCGATGGGCCCAGCGTGAGCGACGGCCTGGTTGTCCCAGACCACCAGGGCCTTGGGCGACCAGCGGAAGCGCACCTGATATTCCGGCCGAGTCAGCTCGCCATAGAGCAGGTCCAGCAGGGCCGAGCTCTCGCGCTCCTTCAGACCCACGATGTGGGTGGTGGTGCCGGGATTGAGAAACAAGAGCTTCTCGCCGGTCTCCGGGTGAACGCGCACCAGCGGATGCAGGGAGACGAACGGGCCCGCAGAGCGGCCGTCCTTGCGCGGCTTTCGCTCGGGGCCGCCGGAGTCGTAGCTCGAGGTCTGGTGGACCGCCTGTAGGTCGTCGATCAGCCGCTGGATCTTGGGAGAGAGGCCCTGATAGGCGGCGATCAGGTTGGCGAACAAGGTGTCGCCCCCATAGGCCGGGATCTCGGTCCCGTGCAGCAGGGAATAGCTGTTCGGGTTAGCTACGAAGGTGATGTCAATGTGCCAGCCCTTGTAGTCCCGCGGCGGCCGGGCGGTGGGGATGCGGATGTCCTGCTCGTTCTTGTCCCGGCGCTCGCGGTATTCGGCCACATGCCGCTCCCAGATCTCCGGATGGTCGTCGAGACCCTCCGAGATCGGGTGGGCCGGCGTGAGCGGACCGAAGTTGCGGCCGAAGGCCTTCAGCTCATCATTGCTGATGTCCTGGTCGCGGAAGAACACCACCCGCCACTGATTGATGGCTGCCCGGATCTCCGCGAAGGTTTCGGGGTCCAGCGGCTGCCGGAGGTCGATGCCGGAGATCTCGGCGCCGATCAGCGGCGTGACCGGGTTGACAACGATGCGGCTGGGGGCCGAGCTCTCATTGGCGGGACGAAGGGCGGCGTGCGACATGAGAGCTCCTCGACTGGCGGCGACCCCGTATTCCCACCAATCAAATAGGAATTGTCAATCGCCACGCCGAGGTGAGGGTCAGCACCGCGCCCGATGATTTCTAACAAGCGCACAGAGAAAGCCTGGGAACGGGCGATCCCCGCCGGATGTCCACGGACGTCCATGGAAGCGCGCTGGTGGGCCCGGTAGGACTCGAACCTACAACCAGACCGTTATGAGCGGTCGGCTCTAACCATTGAGCTACAGGCCCCTGCAGCGATGCAGTCGCGGGTTACCACGACCTGCACGCGCCTTAAAGCTGCCGTTCAGCTTGGCTTTGTCAGAACTGCAACCTCCGCTCGTCGTTCGGCGTTCGGAGACCTCAATCCCGCCCGGCGACGGGCGTTCCTGGAGATCTCGATGAAGACCCTAGTCCGCGCCGGCGCCTTGGCCCTGATGCTCGCGACCGCCGCCGCGCCCGCCGCTTTCGCCCAATCCGCAAGGAGCACGGCCGACTCGATGTTCCAGACAACGACCCTGAACCTCTCTGCCTATGGCGAGGCCCGCGTCGCCCCCGACAAGGCCATCATCAGTTTGGGCGTGGTGACCGAGGCGCCGACCGCCGCGGGCGCGCTGACCGCCAACAGCGAGCGAATGGCCACGGTCATCGCCGCCCTGCGCAAGGCCGGCATCGCCGACAAGGACATCCAGACCTCCGGACTGAACCTCAGCCCGCAGTACGACTATGTGCAGAACGAACCGCCGAAACTGCGCGGCTACCAGGCCTCGAACCAGGTGACGGTCACGGTCAACGACCTGGCCAAGCTGGGCACGGCGGTCGACGCGACGGTCAAGGCCGGAGCCAACCAGGTGAACGGCATCTCGTTCGGCTTGAAGGATCCGACCGCGGCCGAAAACGCCGCCCGCCAGGACGCTGTGCGCTCGCTGAGCGCCAAGGCCGAGCTCTACGCCCGGGCCACAGGTCACCGCGTCAGCCGGCTGGTCAATCTGAGCGAGGGCGGCGGCTACTCGCCCATGCCGCCCATGCCGGCCCCGATGGCCGCCTATGCGGGCATGGAGAAGCGCGGCGACAGCGTTCCGGTCTCGGCTGGCGAGCTGAACATCCGGATCGACATCACCGGTCTCTACGAACTGACGAAATAGGCCGTTGGATCAGGCCCTTCCCTGCTTGCGGGGGAAGGGCTACTTCCCGCTCAGGCCGGCGCGGGCGAAGGCGCCCTTCAGCTTGTCGGCGACGACGATGCCCGGGGGCACCAGGTCGCCCTCCATCACCGCGGCGAATACCATGGCCTTGCCTTCCACCGGGCCGGCGGCCCAGGCGACCAATCGCGAGCCGTCAGCGTTGCTACGGCAGCTGGCGGTCTGCGCTCTCCCAGAGGTCGGCGCAGTCTTCAGCAGTTGTTCCAAAGTGCGATCGCCGGGGCCGTCACATGCCGGCAGTTTGCGGCCGCAGACCATGTGCGTGCCATACTGATAGAGCAGTTTGCGGGCCTGGTCCGCGACCAGCACACAGGTGCCCGGATCGCCGATGGCCTCGGAGATAGCCTCGTCGAGCGCCGCCTTGTCGACGCCCGGAGGCGCCGACGGCGAACAGGCGCCCAACAGCGCCGCCGACAGTCCAGCGGCTGCGAGCGTGAACCTCACGCGGCTTGCTTGATCTCGTTGCCGTCGTCGAGCAGCACGACGTTCGGCGAGTAGTTGCGGGCTTCTTCCGAGGGCAGCATGCCGTAGGTCACGACGATGACCTTGTCGCCCTTCTGCACAAGGCGAGCTGCGGCGCCGTTCACGCCGATCACCTTGGATCCACGCGGCGCCTCGATGGCGTAGGTGGTGAAGCGAGCGCCCGTGGTGATGTTCAGCACGTCGACCTGCTCGTGCGGAAAAATTCCCGAGGCGTCGAGCAGATCGCGATCGATCGCGATGGAGCCTTCGTACTCGAGATCGGCCTGGGTCACCGTCGCGCGGTGCAGCTTGGCCTTCATCAGGGTCACCAGCATAGGCGGTCCTTGTAAGTGCGTCGCACAAAGCCCCCGAAACTCAAGGGCCGCCGGATATAGCGTTGAAAGCTCAGGACCACAATTGCGGCGGCGCAGCAAGATTGACCTAACGTCAATATGTCGCGCAACAAGAGGGGCGCGGACAGATAATAATAGTTTTATTTTTCAATGGTATAACCGTATAAACTCGCGCAACGCGCGAATCTTACAGCCAAGCTGACAAAGGCGTGAGCGACGTCAGTTTGCAATTTCGTTCAGGAAAGCAGTGATGTCGTCCAGCACGCTGATGCGGTCGCGGAACGGCCGTGAGATGGCGGCCATGATCTCGTTGTGCCCCACCCCTTCATAGGTCCGCGTCTCCACCGGAACGCCGGCCTTGACGAGGGACGCCGCAAGGCTGGCCGTGTTGGCCGGATCGACCACAACGTCGGCCGTGCCGGTGACCAGCATCATGGGCGGAGCGCCGGTTCGGACCTGGTCGACGGGCTGGGTGGAGGCCGGATCGACTGCGGGGCCGAACACCTCCGCCATGTGCCCCCTGAGCGGTAGAAAGTCATAGGGGCCGGCGATGCCCACCACGCCGCGGACCCTGGCGAGATCGACTCCCGCCGCCTGCAGGTAGCGCGGGTCGAGCCCCAGCATCACCGCGTTGTAGGCGCCAGCCGAATGCCCGAGCAGCACGATGCGGGAGGGATCGCCGCCATAGGCGCCGGCATGGTCGACCGCCCAGCGCACGGCCTGGGCGCTGTCATCGAGGAAAGCAGGAAAGCGAACTTGCGGGTAGAGTCGATAGTCAGGCACCACCACCACAAAGCCGCGGGCGGCGAGCGCTTGGCCGACCCAGCCATAGTCCCACTTGCGGCCCTTTTCCCAGCCGCCGCCATAGAGGAAGACCGCCACCGGCCGGGCGGCGGCCATGCGAGTCGGTGCATAGACGTCGAGCGTCTGGCGCGGCTGCGGTCCATAGGCCTGATCGGAGGCCCGCAGGATGGCCGGATCGCGCGGCGTGAAGGTGGCGAACACCCCAAGCGGCGTACAGGCCGCGACTAGGCTCGCCATCACCGTCACCAGCGCCGGACGCAGAAGACCAGGAAAGCGGCGGAACCGGCGACGCATCAAACTGCGCTACGGGCTTTTCCTATCGGCTGCAACCAAGGTCGCGGCCTTTGATCGGCCGTAGCCGCCTTCGAACAAAAAGTACGCTTGACGCGACCCGCGTCATCTCGGGCATATCGTGGTTCAATGGCCGGACCAGCAGCGTCGGCGCACATCATCGGGCGGGGGCGACATGGACGGCGATCAGGCACTGGGCGGCTTTTCTTCCGAAGGTCTGGCGGCGATCCCCGCCGCGCTGAAACCGGTGGTCGAGGCCGGCGACCTCTCGGGCTTCGTCACGCTGCTGTGGCGCAAAGGCGAGGTGGCGCAGGTCAACACGCTTGGCCATCGTGACGTCGAGACCGGGTTGCCGATGACGCGCGATACGCTGTTCCGGATCGCCTCAATGACCAAGCCGATCACCTCGGTCGCGACCTTGATGCTGCTGGAGGAAGGCAAGCTCCAGCTCGATGACCCGATCACCAAGTGGATGCCGGAATTCGCCGGCATGCGGGTGCTGAAGTCGGCGACCGGCGCGCTGGAGGACACGGTCCCGGCCACGCGCGACGTCACCGTCGACGACCTGATGACCCACCGCTCGGGTCTGGCCTACGCCTTCACCTCGATCGGTCCGATCGCCCACGCCTACGACAAGGTATTGGGCTCTCCGCTGGGCGGCCACCTCACCCCCGATGAATGGCTGAAGGCGCTGGGCACTCTGCCGCTGTCCTACCAGCCGGGCGATCGCTTCCACTACAGCCACGCCACCGACGTGCTGGGCTTCCTGGTCGAGCGGGTGTCCGGCGTGGGCTACCGCCAGTTCATCATGGACAAGATCTTGAAGCCGCTCGGCATGAACGACACCGACTTCTGGTGCCCGCCCGAGAAGCGCGACCGGATGGCCAAGCTCTACCGGATTAATCCGACGACCGACGCCATGGAGGACATTTCCTTCCCCCACCTCTCCGGCCCGCCTGAGTTCTGCGCCGGCGGTGGCGGCCTGATCTCCACCGCCGACGACTATCTGCGCTTTGCCCGCATGATGCTGGCCGGCGGCGAGTTGGACGGCGTTCGCTATCTGAAGCGTGAGACGCTGGAACTGATGCGTGAGAACCGGCTGACCCCGGCGCAGCGAGAGATCCCGTTCATGGGCATCCCCTTCTGGCTCGGCCAGGGCTTCGGCCTCGGCGTCTCGGTCATCACCGACCCTGAGAAGCAGGCTTGGATGGGGGCCGGTTCGACCGGCTCGTTCGGCTGGCCGGGCGCGTTCGGCACCTGGTGGCAGGCCGACCCGCAGGAGGACATGGTGATGATCTACCTGATCCAGAATTCCATGCCGCTGGGGCCGGAGGCTGCGTCGCAGCTCGCCACCGGCCAGCGGATGGGCGGGCGCGCGGCCCTGCCGTTCTTCCAGAAGCTGACCTATGCAGCGCTGGGGCGGTCGCTCTAGCCTAGTTCTCCAGCCGCCCGGTCACGCACATCGGCTGGCCATCAAAGAGGTCGCCAATCAGGCTGCCATCCCGGGCAGCCTCCCGGCGGGCCCGCTCGAAGGTGAGGCTCTCGGCCGGCGGCCTTACCCCGGCCGGGCAGATCGGCACGTCGACCCGGACGCCTGTGTGGCAGATGCACATGTCCTCGCGCTTATCGAGCCGGCTGCCTGGGACCGTACAGACGGCGGGCAGGCTCTGGCCTCCCACGTCGATACAGATGACAGTCTGAGTCGGCGGGTTCTGCCCCAGCGGCGCCTGGGCCGCTGCGAGCCCGGCGGAGGCGACAAACGCGGCGACGGTGATCAGTACTTTGCGGATCATCGAAGGTACTCCCAATCGACTTGACCATAGCACGCCCAAAGCGTGGCGCATTTCGGGCCGTACAAAGCTTTACGGACGTTCACCACGCCCCTGCGCGATGGCTTAACCGAGCTGGGCCATGGTGGGTTCGGGGAGGCCCGCCATGGATCCTATCGCTACCGCCCAGTACGGAATGTTCGCCGCCAGCCGCCGGTTCGACGCCTCAGCCGGGCGCGTCGCCCGCATGGGCGTCGAAGGCGAGAACGTCGACCTGCCGATGGAGGTGGTCGAGCAGATCACCGCCCGGACCGAGTTCGCCGCCAACGCTTCGGTGATCCGCACCGCCCAGGACATGACCGGCGAGTTGCTGGACATCCTGGCCTGAGGCCCTATAGGCGCGGGCATGACACTGCGCCCGCTCTTCGTCACTCAGATCTATGAGGCCACGCTGGCCGGAGACCGCGGCTTCGCCGAGTTCAACGCCGAACTGGATGACGCCTGCCGGATGCTGGCCGACGAGGACGAGGCCGGCCAGGCCTGGTGCGTCGATCACGGATATGGCGGCTACACCTCCTACGCCTCGCTGGACGACCTGCCGATGCGGGCCAGCGTGTTCGAGGATCTGAAACGCAAGCTCGACAAGCACGCGAGCGCCTACGCCAAGGCGCTGCACCTGGATCTCGGCCGGCGGCGGCTTAAGCTGGACAGCCTGTGGGTCAACATCCTCGACCCCGGCGCGGCGCATTCGGGCCACATCCACCCGCACAGCGTCCTCTCCGGCACCGTCTATGTGTCGATCCCGGACGGGGCCAGCGCACTGAAGCTGGAAGACCCGCGGCTGCCGCTGATGATGGCCGCCCCGCCCCGCTCGGCCGAGGCGCCGGAGGCCGAGCGCAGCTTCGTCTACCTACAGCCCCAGGCCGGCACGGTGCTGATGTGGGAAAGCTGGCTGCGCCATGAGGTGCCGGCCAACGCCGCCCAGGAAGAACGGATCTCAGTCAGTTTCAACTACGCTTGGCGCTAGCGCCGGGCGCAGGCGCCGGGCTGGTATTCCTTGTTGCGGTTCTTCACGTAGTCCTTGCCGTTGTAGCGGACGACGGGAAAGCAGAAGCCTGGGCCGCCAAGCTCGATGTCCGGCCAGCCGCCCGAGCCCTTGGTCGCCTGGAACTCGGGGATGCCTTGCGAGGCGAAGAAGGTCCTCCAGGGCCCCGCCGGCGTCCGTTCCATGATGTAAAATCCCTGACCGGTATTGCCGTAGCAGAAGGTCCCGGTCTCGGTGATGACGATCTCCTGACGTCCGTCGCCGTTGAGATCGCGGACGTCTTTCGGCTCAATGGCAGCCTCACACTCGCCGTCGCCGCCCAGCCATTTGCCGCGCTTGGAGACGAAACCCGCCGCTCGCATGGCCGCGGTGCGATCGGCGGCGGTCACGCCAGCCGCCGCGGTCTTTGTGAAGGCTTCCGCCACGCAGGAGGCGGGCCGGCGATAGCCATCGCCGGCATACTTCCAGATACGTGGGCATTCGTCGGTGACGCGCGCGTCCAGCCAGCCCGCCGTTCGTGAGGTTTCGAACCCCAAGGTTCCAACATTCCTCATGATACCGCGCCAACGACCGTCGGGCCCCTTGGCCACGACAGTGAACCAGTCGCCGGTTCCGCCGTAGCAGGACGGATTGTTGTCCCGGGCGATGGCCTCAGGCTGGCCGTCGGCGTTGAGGTCGGAATAGGTGACCTTCGGCTTGGCCGGCGTGCTGCAGATGTTGACCAGCCCATTGGCGCTGATGCGAAAGCCGGCCGCATCGGCCAGTTGCACGCCCTCGGCCACAGTCATCTTCGCTGGCGGCGGGACGACGGTCTGCGCCGCCGCTCCCGAGCAAACCGCCAAACCCAGCGCCAAAGCGCACGCCCTCAGCATCTGCGTCGCCTCCTGAACCGGCGCAGCCTGCTCGCATATCGGCGTTCTGTCACCCTTGCCGGGCGGCGTCACTTCTTGCCGAACAGGGTCCCGAAGAAGTCGCCCTTGTTCCAGGCCGGGCGGGCGTCGGCGTCGGCCACCTCGCGGGCGATCTCGTAGTTGATCGCGGCGAACTTGGCCCCGGCGGCGTAGCTGATTGGAAGCGAGAGGTCGTCACTGGGCTTGTGGTAGTGGTCACGCAGGAAGCTCGTGAACGCCGCCTCGCCGCCATTGCCGAAGCCGGTCATCAGGAACACCGACGGCACCCCCTGCTCGACGAAACGGAAATGGTCGCTGCGGGTGAACAGCCCCTCCTCCGGCAACGGGTCGGGCGAGAGCTTGATGTTCATCCGCGCCGCGGCGCGCTGCACCGCCGGACCGAGACTGGAGCGCTCGGCCCCGAACGCCACCACGTCGACGAAGTCGTAGGTGAGGATCGGCATGTCCAGATTGACGTCGGCGACGATCGGCAGGGCCGTCGGCGGGTTGCGGGCGAAATAGTCGGCCCCGACCAGCCCCTTCTCTTCGCCGGTGTTGAGCAGGAACAGCAGCGTGCGACGCGGCGGCTTGCCCTGCATGAAGGCGCGCGCCACCTCCAAGGTGGTGGCTACGCCGCTGGCGTTGTCGAGAGCGCCGTTGTTGATGCTGTCGCCGTTGACTGGCGGGGTGACGCCGATGTGGTCGAGGTGAGCCGAGAGCACCACCACCTCGTCTTTCAGCTTCGGATCGACGCCTTCGATCTTGCCGACCACATTAGCGCTCTGCACCGCCTTCAGCTCGGTGTTGATGGTCGCATCCATGCTGGCCGGGAGCGCGAAGCGCGGCGGCGCTCCTCCCTCAGCAGCCTTCACCACTTCGTCGTACGAGGCGGGAGCGCCTACGAACAGCTTGGCCGAGCCCTTGGCGCTGAGGCTGGCCAGGTCCGGCGTCGTGGCGGCCGGCGCCGAGGCTATCCCGGCGGCGTCGCGCCACGTCATGCTCCAGCTTCGCCACTGGCGCGCGCTGTTGGCGAACGGCCGGCGCTGCTCGTCAGCGGGAGTTGAGATGGTGACGAACCCGACTGCGCCGCGCGCCTCCGCCGCCTGCCGCTTGGTCCGGCTGCTGCCATAGTAGGCGCGCTCTTCGGTCTGGAACGAGGCTGGCGCGCCCTGCAGGGCGACCACGATCTTCCCCTGCACGTCCAGGCCCGCATAGTCGTCTCGACCGTCCGCCACGACTCCGTAGCCGACAAAAACCAGCTGCGCGGCGACATGGGTGACCTCCGCCCCCGGATTGCGGCCCGGCAGGTAGTCCTCTCCGAACGTGAGCGGCGTGTTCCCGCCACCCTTGGAAGTCAGGATCAGCTTGCCTTGATCGGCGGCCCGGAAGCCCGCCATCGGCACGCGTTGAAAATAGGTCCCGTCGGCGGCGCCGGGCTTCACGCCCAGTTGCGCCAGTTGCGAGGCGACATAGGCCGCAGCGATGTCGAAGCCGGGCGTTCCCGCCTCGCGCCCCTGCAGGAGGTCGTCGGCCAGGAACATCATGTGCGCCTTGATGCGCTCGGCAGAGCCGGCGTCCGGTGCAGCGAGCGCTGAGGACGCCAGCGCCGCAAAGCTGACAGCGCCGACCAGCGCCGCCGCCAAATTCCTGGAAAGACTCACGAAAACGCCCTCGACTAAGCTTTTGGCGAGCTTAGTCGAGGGCGTTGGGGCGCGGCCAGCGCGCCCGCATTACTTTCGCGTAAGGTCGCGCCTCAGCTGTCGAGGAACGAACGCAGCTTCCGCGACCGCGACGGATGCTTCAGCTTGCGAAGCGCCTTGGCCTCGATCTGACGGATCCGCTCACGGGTGACGCTGAACTGCTGGCCGACCTCTTCCAGAGTGTGGTCGGTGTTCATGCCGATGCCGAAGCGCATGCGCAGGACGCGCTCCTCGCGCGGCGTCAACGACGCCAGCACGCGGGTGGTGGTCTCGCGCAGGTTCGACTGGATCGCCGCGTCGATCGGCAGGATCGCGTTCTTGTCCTCGATGAAGTCGCCCAGGTGCGAGTCCTCTTCGTCCCCGATCGGGGTTTCGAGGGAGATCGGCTCCTTGGCGATCTTCAGGACCTTGCGGACCTTCTCCAGCGGCATGGCCAGCTTTTCGGCCAGTTCTTCCGGGGTCGGCTCGCGGCCGATCTCGTGCAGCATCTGGCGGCTGGTGCGGACGATCTTGTTGATCGTCTCGATCATGTGCACCGGAATCCGGATGGTCCGCGCCTGATCGGCGATCGAGCGGGTGATCGCCTGACGGATCCACCAGGTGGCGTAGGTCGAGAACTTGTAGCCGCGGCGGTACTCGAACTTATCGACCGCCTTCATCAGGCCGATGTTGCCTTCCTGAATGAGATCAAGGAATTGCAGGCCGCGATTGGTGTATTTCTTGGCGATGGAGATCACGAGGCGCAGGTTGGCCTCGACCATTTCCTTCTTGGCCTGACGGGCTTCGCGTTCGCCCTTCTGAACGGTCTGGACGATGCGGCGGTAGTCGTCGATCGGCACGCCGGTCTCGGTCGCCAGGGCGGCGATCTCCGAACGGATGTCCCCGATCTGGCCGGCGTCGTTCTCGACGAACTTGGTCCAGCGCACGCCGAGCGGCTTCACCTGATCGCCCCAGTTCGGCGACAGTTCCTGGCCGAAGTAGGCCTTCAGGAACTCCGAGCGGGAGATGCCGTAGCTGTCGGCCAGGCGCAGCAGGCGCCCTTCCAGACCCATCAGGCGCTTGTTGATCGCATAGAGCTGTTCGACCAGCGCCTCGATGCGGTTGTTGTTCAGCTTCAGCGTCTTCAGGTGCTGGACGATGGTCAGCGAGGCAGTGGTGTAAGCCTTGCGGTCCGCGTCCGAGAGGTCTTCACCCTTCAGCCGCTTGCCGACCAGCTTCTCCTGCAAGGCGCGGAACGAGTCGAACTCGGCGGCGATGGCGTCCAGCGTCGCCATGACGCCTTCACGCAGTTCGCCTTCCATCGCGCTGATGGTCGGGCCGGCGCCGTCGTCGAAGTCGTCGTCGTCCTCGGCGCCCTCGGCCTTGGCCACGGCTTCGCCGTCTTCGGTGACTTCTTCTTCCTCAGCCTCGGCTTCGGCTGCGCCCGCCAGCTCGGCGGCCGCGGCGTTGGCGCCGCCGTAGGTCTGCTCGAGGTCGATGACTTCGCGCAGCAGGATGCGGCCCGAACCCAGCTCCTCGCGCCACACCATGATGGCTTCGAAGGTCAGGGCGCTTTCGCACAGGCCGCGGATCATCGTGTCGCGGCCGGCTTCGATGCGCTTGGCGATGGCGATTTCGCCTTCGCGCGAAAGCAGCTCCACCGAACCCATTTCGCGCAGGTACATGCGCACCGGGTCGTCGGTGCGGTCGTAGGCCGGCTCTTTCGCCGTCTCGACCACAGCCGTCTCTTCGCGGACCGCGACTTCGCCGCCTTCGGCGTCCTCTTCGGCCTCGACGACGTTGACGCCCATCTCCGAGAGCATCGCCAGCGTGTCTTCGATGGCCTCGGAGGTGACTTCCTCAGAAGGCAGCACCTTGTTCAGCTCGTCCATGGTGACGTAACCACGGGCTTTGGCCTGCTTGATGAACTTCTTTACGCCGGCGTCGGTAAGGTCGAGCAGCGGACCATCGCCGCCTGTCGTTTCCGTGGTTTCCGCTTCAGCCGTGTTCGTGCTCATCTAGGTCTCCGGATTTCGGCGGGCCCATGCAAGGACCGCGCCGAAGATGCATAAATAGCGGTCAGACGGTCGTACTTCCTTACGACCCTTCTCCCGCCCAAATCGTTCCCGTTCTGATCGCGCGCTTCAGTGCGTCGCGTTCGCCTTTCAATCGCTCGAGTGCTTCCATATCGGAACGACCGCTAAGGTTCCCCTTGGCGGACGCAATAGCCTCGTCGAGCGCCGCGAGCCTCGAAAGACCCGCAAAAGCTTGCGACCACTGGGATTTAGCGACTTCGAGGGAGACATCCGGTTTCAAAATGGGCGCGCCCGATTTCGCAGCGGCCCGGTCGATGTCTGTCAAC
Source organism: Phenylobacterium sp. P4_E10 (assembly GCF_056401675.1). NCBI lineage: Bacteria > Pseudomonadati > Pseudomonadota > Alphaproteobacteria > Caulobacterales > Caulobacteraceae > Phenylobacterium > Phenylobacterium sp. P4_E10. Next base: position 51,042 of record NZ_JBFUIW010000013.1, read on the forward strand.
AGCGCATTAAACCCGCAAGACGCCAGATGGCGTGCAAGGACCCCGGTGTCAAGATGATCGGCGTCCAAACGGAATCGGATGATTTCCGCCGTCAAGCCCACAAGCGCCGGATCGCCGAAGCCTTTGGAGATGAAAGAGTTCTCCAGATGCTCGTCCAGGACGCTCGGATCGGCCAGGGCGTGCTTGGCCAAGGCGGCGGCCACTGGGTCGAGGGACTGGGCCAGGCGGCGCGCCGCGGCGCGGCCTGCCTCGGTCGGCGCAGGGTCGATCCATTCTCGGCCGCCGCCGCGCCAACCCCTTGAACCGCCGGCATTTCCGCGTTGTGGCCGGGCGCCCTGTTCAGCCGCAGGTCGCCCCTTTGGACCGCTGGCGTCGAACCGCTGCAGCAGTGCTTCCTTGTAGGCTTGCTGCAGGTCCTTGTCGGCGATCAGGCCGGCGGCGTTGCGCAGGCGGTTCTTGAAACCAGCCCGGCGCTCTGGGGTGTCCAGGGGCTCCAGGTCATGTTCGCGGGTGAACAGAGCGTCCACGAACGGCGTCGTCTGCGACAGTTGGGCGCGGAGCGCCGGCGCACCCTGTTCGCGCAAGACTTCGTCCGGATCCTTGCCGCCATCGACGATGGCGAATCGGAAACTCTTGCCGGGCTTCAGCAGCGGCAGCGCCCGGTCGATGGACCGCGACGCCGCCTGGCGTCCGGCGCGGTCGCCGTCGAAGCAGAGGGTCGGCTCCGGATGCAGCCGCCAGAGCATCTCCATCTGCTCCTCGGTCAGCGCCGTGCCGAGCGGCGCGACCGCCGCGACCCCGGCCCGATGACAGGCGATGGCGTCCATATAGCCCTCGACAACCACCAACGACGGCGTCTCGCCGCTCGGCGCGGCAGCCAGGATCTTGCGCGCTTCGCCCACGCCATAGAGCGTCCGGCCCTTGTGGAAGAGCGGGCTTTCCGGACCGTTCAGGTACTTGGCGCGGGCCTGGGGGTCCATCGCCCGGCCACCGAAGGACAGGATGCGTCCCCGATGATCGGCGATCGGGAAGATGATCCGGTCGCGGAAGCGGTCGTAGGGCGCGCCGCCCTCCTCCGGCGCGATCAGCAGGCCGGCCTCGACCAGTTCGCCGGGCCGCGCGCCCTTGGTGATCAGATAGTCCTTCAGCGCAGTTCGGGAGGCTGGGGAGAAGCCGAGCTTGAACCTGGCCCATTCGCTTTCGGGCAGGCCGCGGCGCTCCAGATAGGCGCGGGCCTCCTTGCCCTCGGGGCGGCGCAGCGCGGCCTCGAACCACTGGGCGGCGGTGTCCATCCAGTCGGACAGGCCCTGACGCTGGCGCTCCTGCTCGGCCGAGCGCGGATCGGCCACCGGCATCGGCAGTCCGGCCTCGGCGGCCAGCCGCTCGACCGCCTCCATGAACGTCAGGCGCTCTGTTTCCTGCAGGAAGGTGATCAGGTCGCCGTTCTTGCCCGACGAGAAATCGAAGAACTGGCCCTTCTCGTCGTTCACATAGAAGGAGGGGGTCTTTTCCTTGTTGAAGGGCGACAGGCCGACATACTCGCGGCCCTGCTTGCGCAGCTTCACGGTCCGCCCGATCACGTCAGAGGGGCGAAGCCGGGATTTGATCTCGTCAAGGAAGTGTTCGTCGACGCGCAAGTGAGCTTTCGAACCGATATCGCCGGAGGGGCTGCGCCCTGTGCGGCATAGTCGATCAAATGTCGACAATGTCGACTACATCCTTCGCTGCCCCCCAGGATGTCGGCTCGATTGCGCCATGGAGACTTTACGCGGTCCGCGCGACCCCGTACCGACGAAGAAGGCTCATAACTCCAAGGGTTTCCAGATGGCTTCGGGTCTTGTCGCCCTGCTCGACGACGTCGCCGGCATCGCCAAGATCGCCGCCGCCTCGTTGGACGATGTGGCCGGCGCCGCCGGCAAGGCCGGAACCAAGGCCGTCGGGGTGGTGGTCGACGACACGGCGGTGACGCCTGGCTACGCCATGGGCTTCACGCCCGACCGCGAGTTGCCGATCGTCCTGAAGATCGCCATCGGCTCGCTGCGCAACAAGCTGCTGTTCCTGCTGCCCGGCGCGCTGCTGCTGAGCGCGTTCGCCCCCTGGCTGGTGACGCCGCTGTTGATGCTCGGCGGCGCCTACCTCTGCTTCGAGGCGACCGAGAAGATTGTCGAGGCCTTCGCAGGCCACGACGAAGCCGACGAACCGGACGAATTGGCGCTCGGGGGGAAGGAATTGGAGGACCAGAAGGTCGCCGGCGCGATCCGCACCGACCTGATCCTCTCGGCCGAGATCATGGCCATCGCCCTGGCCGACGTCTCCGACCAGCCGCTCGGCATCCAGGCCGCGGCCCTGGCCCTGGTCGGGGTGGCGATCACCGCGGTGGTCTACGGCGTGGTCGGGCTGATCGTGAAGATGGACGACATCGGCCTGCACATGGCCGAGCGCAAGATCGCCGCCACCCGCGCCACCGGCCGGATGCTGGTGCGCGGAATGCCGGTTGTGATGAGCTGGCTGACCGTGATCGGCACCGCGGCCATGCTGTGGGTCGGCGGCGGCATCATCGTCCACGGCCTAGAGCGCTATCACTTCGGGCCGATCCCGGTCTGGGTCGAGGGCCTCTCGCACTGGGCGGCGAAGGTTCCGATGATCGGCCCGGTCACCGGCTGGCTGGCCTTCGCTGTGGGTTCGGCCCTAGTCGGCCTGGTGATCGGCGGGATTATTGTCGCGGTGATCCACTTCCTGCCCAAGCGGGGCAAGAAGGCGCACTGACCGGCCTAGTGGGGCAGATGCCCCAGCTTGTCAGGATTGCGGACCAGATAGATGCCGGCCAGCTTGCCATCCTCGCCCGGCTCGAAGGCGATGGTCATCGGACCGTCCTCGCGCTCCATGATCACCCCCGGATAGCCGTTGATGCGCACGGCGCGGAAGCTGAGCGGCCAGGCCATGGCCCCGCCGCCGGCCCGCCAAGCGATGCCCTCCAGCAGCCGAATGATGTCCTCGCGGCCGATCAGTGGCCGTAGCGAGGCGCTGCGCTTGCCGCCGCCGTCCGTCACCATCACCGCATCCTCGGCCAGCACCGAGGATAGCGCGGTCATGTCGCCCTGGGCCGCGGCGGCCATGAAGGCGGCGGCCAGCTCGGCGGCCTTCTCCTGGCTGACCGTGAAGCGCGGGCGGCTGTCCTTCACATGGGCGCGCGCCCGGGCCGCCAATTGCCGGACCGCCGGCTCGTTGCGCCCCAGGGTCTCGGCCACCGAGGCGTAGTCCTCGTCGAAGACGTCGTGCAGCAGGAACACCGCCCGCTCCAGCGGCGAGAGGCGCTCCAGGGCCAGCAGGAACGCGACCGAAACGTCCTCCGCCCGTTCTACCGGATCGACGCTCATCTCCTCGATCAGCGGCTCGGGCAGCCAGGGGCCGCGATAGGCCTCGCGCTGGACCTTGGCCGAGCGCAGGCGGTCGATGCACAGGCGGCTGGTCACGCGGACCAGCCAACCGACCGGGTCCCGGATGTCCTCGTCGGCGCGCGTCCAGCGCAGCCAGGCGTCCTGCACCGCGTCCTCGGCCTCGGCGACCGAGCCGAGCATGCGGTAGGCCAGCCGCGTCAGGCGCGGACGCTGGGCTTCGAAGATGTCGATGTCGGCCGCCATGGCGCTCATATCTAGGCCGCCAAAGACTGAGGAGCTACCGGAGCGGCGCGGCCGTCGACCATGACTTTCGAGCAGGCCCTGCCGTAGCCGAGGGCGTATTTCAGCGTCGGGTACATGCGGCCGGTGGTCAGCGCCAGGCTGATGGCGACCAGACCGCTATCGCCCCAGCGGCGGACGATTTCCTCGCGCAGTAGATCGGCGCGCTCGAGGTCGCGGGCCAGGCTGGCGCGCGCGAACCGCCAGGCCAGGGCCGCGTCTGGTCCCATAGCGCTCTCATCGCCGGCGAGGACAGCGCGGAGGATCGCCGCATCGACGCCTTCGGCCGCAGCCATGTCGACGACGATCTGGGTGCACGGGCCGCAGTCCTCGGCCAGGGTCCCGACCAGCTTGGCGGCGGCTAGCGCCGCGGCCGGCGCGGCCTTGGCGTCGACCATCCCGGCGACGAGCCCGAACTTCACGAAACTGGCCGGGGCGGCCCGCAGCATGCGGCGCATGTAGCCGGCGTCGTAGCCCCATCGGCGTTCGAGGCGGTCGATCTGGCGGGCAAGGACGGCTCTAAGCATGACGGGCTCCTGGGCGGCGGACCACGGCGATGGCGGCGGCGAGGATTGCGGGCGCGAATACGCCCGGCAGATCGCGGATCAGATTGGCGGCCGGGTCGGTCGCGCAGCTGGCGTCGAAGACATGGATGGCGGCGTGCAAGAGCAGGAAGGCGGCCGCCGCGACCAGGGCCGGCCAGCCCTGTACGGGGCGCGCGGCGAACCAAGCCAAGCCGCCTGCGCAGACCAGGTAGGTCGCGCCAATGTCACGGACGAAGTGAGGGTTGAAGGCGCCGGTAGCGATGACGCCGGGCACGGCGTTGTACCACCAGAACGACGCCCCCAGCATGGCGAGGCCATTGAGCCCGAGGATCAGGGCCAGGGCAGCGGCGAGAATGCGCGACACGTGATTTCTCCGAACCATCTGCGCGAAGGACGGTTCGGAAGGCGGGCCTGTGACATGGCCTGCGAAAAATCAGCCGAGCCGTTCGATCCAGGCCGGCAGCTCGCGGATACTGGCCAGTTCGCCGAAGCGCGGATGGCCCTCCGGCGCGTCGGCCATCTCGTGCGCCCAGGTCAGCGGATAGGGCACGTGGGCGGCGTAGGCTCCGGCCTCGATGGCCGGCAGGATGTCGGAGCGCATGGAGTTGCCGCACATCACCGCCTCCTCCGCTCCGGTGCCGTAGCGGGCGAAGACCCGCGAATAGGTCGAGGCGTCCTTCTCGCTGACGATCTCCACGGCGGCGAATAGGTCGCCCAGGCCTGAGGCGGCCAGCTTCTGCTCCTGATGCAGGAGGTCGCCCTTGGTGATCAGCAACAGACGATAGCGCTTGGAGAGCTCGGCCAGGGTGTCGTCGACCCCGGGCAGCGGTTCGACGGGCTCGGTCAGCATCTCGCGGCCGACAGCGAGGATCTCGCGGATCACCCGGCTGGGCGCCTCGCCCCCGGTCAGCTCCATGGCGGTCTCGATCATCGAGAGGGTGAAGCCCTTCACGCCATAGCCGTAGAGCCGCAGGTTGCGCTTCTCGACCGTGGCTAGGCGCTGTTCCAGCTCGTGCTTGTCGGCGACATCGGCCAGCAGGTCGCAGAACCGATCGTGCGTCAGCCGAAAGATGGTCTCGTTGTGCCAGAGGGTGTCGTCGGCGTCCAAGCCGACCGTGGTGATGCTCATGGCCGCTGAATAGCCGCTCGTGCGCGAAAAGCGAGCCCTGGCGCCCAAGAGCTAGGCTGTTGGCGCAAATCGCTGGTCCTAGGGGCGCCGGCATCGCGGCGGCAACCTGGGCGGGGTCATCTGATGCACGCCCGACAGGGCGATTCGTTGGGGTGGGGGATGCCGAAGTCAGGGCTTCGGAAACGCGCGACGCGCCGGCTGGCGCGCTTGATGGGCGGCCGCACCCTGGCGGCGGCCGAGGCGGAGGCGCGCGCCGCCGGGGACCGCCTGCGCGAGGCGCTGGACCTGCTGCCCGAAGGCATCGTCTTCCTGGACGCCGACGGCCGCTACATCCTCTGGAACAAGCGTTACGCCGAGATCTACCACCGCTCGGCCGATCTGTTCTCGTCTGACGTTCGGTTGGAAGACACCCTGCGCACCGGGGTGCTGCGCGGCGACTATCCCGATGCGATCGGCCGCGAGGAGGAGTGGCTCGACGCCCGTTTGGAGAAGCTGAAGAACCCCAGTGGCGAGCGACACGAACAGCGGCTCTCGGACGGCCGCTGGCTGATGATCGAGGAACGTCGGACGACGGATGGCGGGGTGATCGGCCTGCGTGTCGACATCACCGAGATGAAGCGTCAGGCGGCAGCGTTGGAGGACGTCCTGCATCGCGCCGAGACCGCTAGCCGGGCCAAGACCGAGTTTGTCGCCGATATGAGCCACGAACTGCGCACGCCGCTGAACGGGGTCATGGGGTTGATCCAGGCGCTGGAACGAACCGAGCTGACCGGCGAGCAGCGCGCTTTGGTCGGCGACATCCTCGGCTCGGCCCGCCAGCTCGACAGGCTGGTCGGCGGCCTGCTGGACTACGGCGACGCCGCCCATGAGGCCGACAGCACCGCGGCCGCGCCGATCCACGACGCCGAGGCCCCGCCCCTGCGCGTGCTGGCCGCCGACGACAATCCGACGAACCGAAAGGTGCTGGAGCTGATGCTGGGCGCAGCCGGGGCCGACGTGGTCAGCGTCGAGAACGGCCAGGAGGCCGTGGAGGCCTGGCGCGCCGGCGGCTTCGACCTGGTGTTGATGGACCTGCGCATGCCGGTGATGGACGGGCTGGACGCCATCCGCGCCATCCGCAAGGCCGAAGGATCGGGCCTACCGCGGGCGCCGATCATCGTCATCAGCGCCAACACCTCGCCTGAAGACGTGCAGTCGTCCGCCGCAGCGGGCGCCGACGGGCACATCGGCAAGCCGATCCGCGCCGAGGCCCTGTTCGAAGCGATCTCTGGCGTCCTGGCCTAGAGGCTACTCGCCAAAGCCAGCGCCGGGTTCCAGCGGCGCCAGGCGCAGCAGCCGACTGTCGGCCACGCCGGCCGTGCGGTGCTTGACGAACTCGCGGTACTCCGGGTCGGACACCATCGCCAGGAACGCCGCCGCGTTCGGGTACTCGGCGATGAAGGCCAGGTCCCAGGCCTCTGCCTGCGGGCCGGTCACCATCACCTCGGGCCTGCCCGCCCAGACCTGCCGTCCGCCCAACCGAGCGAAGATCGGGGCAGTGGTGCGGCCATAGGCGCGGTAGGCCTCCAGGCCGCTGAGCCCCTTGCCGTGGTCGGGATGGTCGGCGGCATACTCCGCCAGCTGTCTCAACCGCACGAGGTTGAGCATGTGAATCGGCTGGTCGCGCGGCAGCGACTTGAAGATCGTCCAGGCTTCGCGATCGGGATCGACGTATAAGTCCAAGGCCTATTCCTCCCTCGTTGGTCACGCCGCATTGACCCGCCCCCTACGAGTCAGTAGGTACGCGGCCGTTTGCAGGACAAGCAGGCAGGTAAAAACGGACGGGGTTCACCCCGGCCGGTCTTTTTGCGAGCATATGACCATTCATTGGAGACGCCGAGATGACCACTGAACTTCTCCCTGGTGTCACCGGCGTTCTGGTGCTCGCGAACGGAACCGTCCTGCAGGGCTTGGGCGTGGGCGCTGTCGGCGACGCCGTTGGCGAGGTGTGCTTCAACACCGCCATGACCGGCTATCAGGAGATCCTGACCGACCCCTCGTACATGTCGCAGATCGTCGCCTTCACCTTCCCGCACATGGGCAATGTCGGCGTGAACGTGGACGACATCGAGCAGATGTCCGGCTCGGCCGAGACCGCGGCGCGCGGCGCGATCTTCCGCGACGTGCCCACTGCCCCGGCCAACTGGCGCGCCGACGGCGACCTCGACACCTGGATGAAGCGTCGCGGCGTCGTCGGCCTGGCCGGCGTCGACACCCGCGCCCTCACCCGCTCGATCCGCGAAACCGGCATGCCGCATGGCGTCATCGCCCACGCCCCGGACGGCAAGTTCGACATCCCCGCCCTGATCGAGAAGGCCAAGGCTTGGGCCGGCCTGGAAGGCCTGGACCTCGCCAAGGACGCCTCCTGCCTGCAGCCGTTCGTCTATGACGAGGGCCTGTGGAACTGGCCGGAAGGCTACGCCAAGCCGGCGCCGCAACCGAAGTACGAGGTCGTGGTCATGGACTACGGCGTCAAGCGTAACATCCTGCGCGCCCTGACCTCGATCGGCGCCCGCGCCACCGTGGTGCCGGCCTCGACCAGCGCCGAGGACGTCCTGGCCCGCAAGCCGGACGGTGTGCTGCTGTCCAACGGCCCCGGCGACCCGGCGGCGACCGGCGAGTACGCCGTGCCCGAGATCCGCAAGCTGATCGACAGCGGCGTGCCGGTGTTCGGGATCTGCCTGGGCCACCAGATGATGGCCCGCGCGCTGGGCGCCCAGACGGTGAAGATGGAACAGGGCCACCACGGCGCGAACCATCCGGTCAAGGACGTCACCACCGGCAAGGTTGAGATCGTCTCGATGAACCACGGCTTCACGGTCGACCGCGACAGTCTGCCCGAGCCGGTCGTGGAAACGCACGTCTCGCTGTTCGACGGCACCAACGCCGGCATCGCCCTGAAGAACCGGCCGGTGTTCTCGGTCCAGCACCACCCGGAAGCCTCGCCCGGCCCGACGGACTCGCTCTACCTGTTCGAGCGCTTCGCCGAGAATATGGACGCGACCCGCAAGGGGTGAACCACGAGCCGCACGAAAAGCACGAACGCGGCTCAAACGACGAACTCACCGTGACCACAGGCCGCTTCGCGGCCCGGGCGCCAGGACGCGCCGACTAGAGCCGCGCGAGCGTGCCGACGGCGGCGACCGGACCGGATGGGCCATCCTGCCTGGAGCCGCCGAGCGGCTCAACCGACACGGCCAGAGAGGCCCCTTCCACCGTCATGGCCGCCATCGGCTCGGACATCGGCATGGCCTTGGACGCGCCGGGTTCGATCAGACCCAGCGAGCGCGGCTTGCCGTCGGCGGGGATCAGCCACAGTTCATGACTGTGGTTCGGATCGGCGCCGGGCGGCACCAGAGAGGCGACCAGGATCGATTTCCGCATCGGATCGTAAGCGGCCAGGAACAGCGGCTGGCCGCCATCGCTGACGAGGCGCGCGTCCATCATCGGGCGCATCGGCGGTCGCGGCTGGGTGATGACCTCCGGAGGCCGCGCGGCCAGGAACGCCACCGCAGCCAGGCTGGCCGCCGCCAAGGCCATCGAGCCCAGCGTGGCCGAACGCCAGAAGCGCAGGCGGCGCAGGACCCCGGTGTTGTCGTTGGCGGCCAGCATGCGCTCGATCGCCGCCCACAGCCCCGCCGGCGGCGCGACCGGCTCCACATCCTCGGCCAACGGCGCGAGCCGGACGCGCCAGGCGGCGACGTCGTTGGCGAAGGCCGGATCGGCGGCCATGCGGCGTTCGGCCTGCGCCCGCTCGCGCGCCGTCAGCACGCCCAGCGCGTGTTCGGCCGCCAGGGCTTCGTCTTCAGGCAGTTCGGGACCGATGTCGCTCATCGCTCCAGACACCCCTTCAGCTTCATAAGGCCGCGCCGGATCCAGCTCTTCACCGTCCCGAGCGGCGCGCCCAGGCGAAGGGCCAGGGCCTCATAGGTCACGCCCTCATAGAAGGCTGTGCGGATCGCCTTCTGCGTGCGCTCGTCGAGCTCGGACAGGCAACGGCCCAACGCCTCCGCATCCTGCGCAGAGCTGAGCAGCGCCTCGGCGCGCGGCGCGGCGTCCTCGATCTCCAGTTCGTCGACCTGCTCAGCATAGGCGAGAGGGCCGCGCGCGCGCAGCCGGTCGATGGCGCGGTTGCGGGCGATGGTCGAGATCCACGCCATGACGCTGGCCCGGCCCGCATCGTAGCGGTCCGCCCGTCGCCAGATCGTCAGGTAGACCTCTTGCAGCACGTCTTCGCTCTCATCGCGGTCAGAGAGGATACGAAGGCAGACGCCGAATAGCTTCGCAGAGGTCGCCTGATAGAGCTCCCGCAACGCCAGGCGGTCGCCGGACGCGATGCGCGGCAGCAGGACGGCCAAGGGGTCTACGGTTGCGGACAAGGGCGCTCTGTCATTGGCCAGGACGGCGAGTGACGCTGCCCCAGTTCCTGGCCGAGTGGAAGAGGGTTGGCGGCGGATCCCCCCGCCCGCTCGATCAGGGCGGCGAGCGGCGATCAAAGTAGAGCTACGGCGGCGCCAAGCAGCGTCGAGGCGAGCAGCCTAACCTTCGAGTATTTCGTGAGATTTTCCCCGCTACAGGTCAGTGAGCGGGGGGCTGTAGGCCAATCTCGCTCCCAGGTTTTTGCCCTACTTCCGCGCAAGTAATAAAGCGAGGCGATTTCCGCTCCTCGCTCGCGTCAGGGGCGAAGTGAATGTGACATTTTCGCCACCGTCAGGTGGCGGAGGCGTGGCCTCAATGAGACATAGACTATTGATATCTCTTGGAAATGCCGAGTGACGGGCGGTCATGCCGGCCAGGAGCTCGCGTGGCGAGGAATTGTGTCGTCATAGCATCCGCCACATCGCGCCCCACGGACGGCGCAGACCTGGACGACGCGCCGTGTTAGCTTGTGGATATCTTTTCGATCGCCGAGCGCAGATGCGTCAATTCTGGCGATTATCCTGAACAGTTCTTGCACCGCCAAGGCAGGCTGCGGCGGCGGTTGCGGGCTGTTGGGAGGCCTCGCGCGGCCGTCTTGCAGGCCATTCTGAAGCGCGCTACGGTTCGATCGTCAAACTCGTATGGTTCGGCTGATTTTCGACGCTCCACACTTCCGGCGCACCGAACCTGCTCCCCGACCCTCCCGAAATTTGATGCGTGGCTCAAAAGGCTTGGGTTGCGGAACGACTTATCCAGGGACGACACTTCTATGGCTACCGGCACTGTTAAATGGTTCAACGGAACCAAGGGCTATGGCTTCATCCAACCGGACGATGGCGGCGCCGACATCTTTGTCCATATCTCGGCCGTTGAACGCGCCGGGCTTCGCAGCCTGAACGAAGGCCAGAAGATCACCTATGAACTCGAGCAGGACCGTCGCAGCGGCAAGATGGCCGCTGGCAACCTGCAAGTCTAAGCAGTTCCGCAAAGGGTCCAAAGCCCTTGCATCGAAACGGCTGCGGGCCGGCGGAAACGCCGGCCCGTTTTCGTTGGGCCAAAGGCCCCAATCATGCGCCGCGGCGCGAGGCCGCCGATATCAGGCCGATCACTGCTTGCGCCCAAGCGACTCCGCCTCTAAACGGCCCGCTTAACCTGCAGTTTGATCGGGACCGGGCGCGCTTCAATGTGCGACCGCCCATGCGCGCGAGTGGACATGCCGAAACGCACAGACATCTCCTCGATCCTCATCATCGGCGCCGGGCCGATCGTGATCGGACAGGCCTGCGAGTTCGACTATTCGGGCGTCCAGGCCTGCAAGGCGCTGCGCGCCGAGGGCTACCGCATCGTCCTGGTCAACTCGAACCCGGCCACGATCATGACCGACCCGGACGTGGCGGATGCGACCTATATCGAGCCGATCACGCCCGAGATGGTCGAGAAGATCATCGCCAAGGAACGTCCTGACGCCCTGCTGCCGACCATGGGCGGCCAGACCGCGCTGAACACCGCCCTCGCCCTCGAAGCCTCAGGCGCGCTGGCCAAGTACGGCGTCGAGATGATCGGCGCGAAGGCCGAGGTGATCGACAAGGCCGAGGATCGCCAGAAATTCCGCGACGCCATGGACAAGCTGGGCCTTGAGAGCCCGAAGTCCAAAGCCGCCCACTCGATGGACGAGGCCATGGAAGGCCTGGAGTTCGTCGGCCTGCCGGCGATCATCCGCCCGTCCTTCACCCTCGCGGGCACCGGCGGCGGCATCGCTTACAATGTCGAAGAGTTCAAAGAGATCGTCGAGCGCGGCCTTGATCTCTCGCCGACCACCGAGGTGCTCATCGAAGAGAGCGTCCTGGGCTGGAAGGAATACGAAATGGAAGTCGTCCGCGACAAGGCGGACAACTGCATCATCGTCTGTTCGATCGAGAACATCGATCCGATGGGCGTGCACACCGGCGACTCGATCACCGTCGCCCCCGCCCTGACCCTGACCGACAAGGAATACCAGCGCATGCGGGCGGCCTCGATCGCCGTGCTGCGTGAGATCGGCGTCGAGACCGGCGGCTCGAACGTGCAGTTCGCGGTGAACCCCGCCGACGGCCGCATGGTCGTCATCGAGATGAACCCGCGGGTGTCGCGCTCCTCGGCCCTGGCCTCGAAGGCCACCGGCTTCCCGATCGCCAAGGTCGCCGCGCGCCTGGCCGTCGGCTACACGCTCGACGAGCTGATGAACGACATCACCGGCGCCACGCCGGCCTCGTTCGAGCCGAGCATCGACTACGTCGTCACCAAGATCCCGCGCTTCGCGTTCGAGAAGTATCCGGGCTCGGAGCCCTACCTGACCACCGCCATGAAGTCGGTGGGCGAGGTCATGGCCATCGGCCGCACCTTCGCCGAGAGCCTGCAGAAGGCCCTGCGCGGCCTGGAGACCGGCCTGACCGGCCTGGACGAAATCGAGATCGAAGGCGCACACGACGCCGAGACCGGCCGCGCCGCGGTGATCCGCGCGCTTGGCCAGCCCACCCCCGACCGTCTGCGGGTCATCGCCCAGGCCTTCCGTCACGGCCTCACGGTCGACGAGGTCGCCGGGGCTTGCCTCTACGAGCCGTGGTTCCTGCGCCAGATCGAGGCGCTGATCGCCGCGGAGGCGGGCATCCGCGACAAAGGCCTGCCGGCCACCGCCGCCGAATTCCGCGCCATCAAGGCCCAGGGCTTCTCCGACGCCCGACTGGCCAAGCTGACCCACACCACCGAGGCGGAGGTGCGCGAGCAGCGCCGCGCTCATGGCGTGCGCCCGGTGTTCAAGCGCATCGACAGCTGCGCCGGCGAGTTCCGCGCCGCCACTCCGTACATGTATTCGACCTACGAGACCGGCGCGCTCGGCCAAATCCCCGAGTGCGAGAGCGAGCCCAGCGATCGCAAGAAGGCGATCATCCTTGGCGGCGGTCCCAACCGGATCGGCCAGGGCATCGAGTTCGATTACTGCTGCTGCCACGCCGCCTTCGCCCTCGACGACATCGGGGTGGAGTCGATCATGGTCAACTGCAACCCCGAGACCGTCTCCACCGACTACGACACCTCCGACCGGCTGTACTTCGAGCCGCTGACGGCCGAGGACGTTCTGGAGCTGATCGCCGTCGAGCAGGCCCGCGGCGAGCTCCTGGGCGTGATCGTGCAGTTCGGCGGCCAGACGCCGCTGAAGCTGGCCAAGCCGCTGGAAGACGCCGGCATCCCGATCCTGGGCACCAGCCCGGACGCCATCGACCTGGCCGAGGACCGCGAGCGCTTCCAGCAGCTGCTGCACAAGCTGAAGATCGCCCAGCCGATCAACGCCATCGCCCGCTCGCGTGACGAGGCTTTCGCGGGCGCGCACAAGGTCGGCTACCCCATCGTCATCCGCCCGTCCTACGTGCTGGGCGGCCGCGCGATGGAGATCATTCGCGACGACGAGCAGCTCGAGCGTTACGTCAACACCGCCGTGCAGGTCTCAGGCGACAGCCCGGTGCTGATCGACCAGTACCTGTCGCGCGCCACCGAGGTCGACGTCGACGCCCTCTGCGACGACGCTGGCCAGGTGTTCGTGGCCGGGGTGATGGAGCACATCGAGGAAGCCGGCGTGCACTCTGGCGACAGCGCGTGTTCGCTGCCGCCCTTCTCGCTGAAGCCCGAGACCATCGAGGAGCTCAAGCATCAGACCGAGGCCATGGCCCGGGCCCTGAAAGTGCGCGGCCTGATGAACGTGCAGTTCGCCATCGAGGAGCCGCACTCCGAGAATCCGCGCATCTACGTGCTGGAAGTGAACCCGCGCGCCAGCCGGACTGTGCCGTTCGTCGCCAAGACCATCGGCCGGCCGCTGGCCTCGATCGCCGCCAAGTTGATGGCCGGCGAGAAGCTCGCCAGCTTCGACCTAGTGGAAAAGCCCTACGACCACATCGCGGTGAAGGAGGCGGTCTTCCCGTTCGCCCGCTTCGCCGGCGTCGACACGGTGCTGGGCCCGGAAATGCGCTCGACCGGCGAGGTCATGGGCCTCGACTGGATCCGGGAAGGCGAAACCGCCGCTCCGGCCTTCGCCCGCGCCTTCGCCAAGAGCCAGCTCGGCGGCGGTGTGCAGCTGCCCAAGACCGGCAGCGTCTTCGTCTCGGTGCGCGACGCCGACAAGCCGTGGATCCAGGAGGCGGTGCGCCTGCTGATCGGTCAGGGCTTCAAGATCCTCGCCACCTCCGGCACGGGCGCTTACTTGGCCGAACAGGGCCTTGAGGTCGAGCTGGTCAAGAAGGTGCTGGAAGGCCGCCCGCACATCGTCGACGCCATGAAGAACGGCGAGGTGCAGCTGGTGTTCAACACCACCGAGGGCAAGCAGTCCCTGGCCGACAGCTTCGAGATCCGCCGCACCGCGCTGATGATGAAGACCCCGTACTTCACCACGGCTGCGGGGGCGCTCGCCGCCGCCCAGGCCATTGTGGCGACCGTCGAGGACACCCTCGACGTCCGCCCGCTGCAAAGCTACGCCTGACGCCTTCCAGTGGGCGGCTTTGCGGCCGCCCATCGGAGTTCCCGTATCTCTTCCAAGGGCCCGATCTCAAGGCGGCCGATCTCTCCGGTAGGTTCGCAAGGCCTCTCGCCCAAGCCTGATCTTCGCTCAATCCCACCGCCCGCAGCGTTTCGCTGCTGGCGTACTGGAAGGCCGCAGGGCTGTCGATTGCGAGAATCTGCACGAGGTCGCCGGCGAATGATTGACTGATCACTTCGCGCGGCTCTGGTGGCCCGCACTTGGCCCCACCTAGCTTAAGAATGGAGAGACACAGCTCCACCTCAACGCGAACACATCGTTATGCGAACCTCTCGCAAACTCAGCCTTGTGAAGCACTTAGCTCGAAGTTCTCGATTGACCGCCTGAAAATGGGGGCGCAACCTCAGAGCGTCGCCATGCTCTTGCAGGCGCGTAGTGGGTGCGTTCCGGCGGCCCCTGATGACCAGCCGGTTTTGCCCACAAGGGCGCCTGTCGCGGTGTGGCGGAGGACGTGTCCTCTAAAACCGTATGCGAAGGAAACGCCATGCAATCCGGACACCACGAGGGTGAGGTCCACCACCACAAGAACAAACATTTGCTGGAACGCTTTGAGGGGTACACAGACCTTATCGTTGTGGGTCTGATCATAGCCCTCGGTGCAGCCATGCTGATCGGCTTGCTCACAGCCAACGGCAAGGTCACCTGGTAGGACTCTAGGCCAATCTAGAGTACGGCGGCCCATAGCGATCGAGCCAAGATCAGGCCGCCGTACTCGTTGGCCCGACACGGAATAGACGCCCGCCTCGACGATGCCCGGCGGCCGTAGAAGGCGGTTGCGCCGCCCCCAGAGCCGTTGCCCCCAAAACGGCGATGCCCCGCTCCAAATCTCGACAATCAGGCTCAAGGCTGGCTCTCATCGGTGAGCTAAGCTAGGCCTAGGCATAACTAAACAACGATCACTCACGGGAGGAGCGGGCATGCGGGTCGAAGGTAAGGTGGCGCTGATTACGGGCGGCGCGAGCGGCATCGGCCGCGGCTGCGCAGAACGTCTGGCGCAGGAAGGCGCAACCATCGTCATCACCGACCTGCAGGACGACAAGGGCGCCCAGACCGTCGAGGCCATCACCGCGATGGGCGGCAAGGCCAGCTACCTGCACCACGACGTCACCGCTGAGCAGCCCTGGATCGACGTGATCGCCGCCATCAAGGCCAAGCACGGCCGGCTGGACATCCTGGTCAACAACGCCGGCATCGGCATCGGCGGCTCGGTGCTGACCATGACCCTGGCCGACTTCCAGCGGCAGACCGCGGTCAATCTCGACGGGGTGTTCCTGGGCGTGAAGCACTCCATCCCGCTGATGCGCGAAAACGGCGGCGGCTCGATCATCAACATGTCGTCGGTGGCCGGCCTGAAGGGCTCGGCGATCCTGGCCGGCTACTGCGCCACCAAGGGCGGCGTGCGGCTGTTCACCAAGGCGGTCGCCATGGAGTGCGCCGCCGCCAAGGACGGCGTGCGCGTGAACTCCGTGCACCCCGGCATCATCGAAACACCGATCTGGGACTCGATCATCGGCACCGGCGAGGTCGGCGACAACGCCCGTCCGCCGCGTCCGGCGGTGCTGGACGCCATGAGCGCCGATGGCGTGCCGCTGGGCGTGAAGGGCTATCCGGAAGACATCGCCAACGGCGTGCTGTGGCTGGCCTCGGACGAGAGCCGTTATGTCACGGGCGCCGAGTTGGTCATCGACGGCGGCCTCTCGGTGAAGTAACGGGCTCGCATGCCCGCTACGCTTCACGTCATTTTCGGCCCTTCCGGGGCCGGCAAGTCCACCTACGCCAAGGAACTGGCGCGCCGCGAACCGGCCGTCCACTTCGCCATCGATGACTGGATGGCGCGCCTGTTCGCCGCCGACATGCCCGAACCGCTCCAGTTCGAGTGGATGATGGAGCGTGTCGAGCGCTGCGAGACGCAGATCTGGTCCACCGCCGCCGGGGTCATCGCGGCAGGCACCTCGGTGGTCCTGGACCTCGGCCTGATGCGCAAATCCGACCGCGCCCGGGTCGCCGAGATCGCGCAGGCGGTGGAGTTGCCCCTGCAGTTTCACTTCGTAACCGCCCCCCAGGATGTGCGCCGCGCCCGGGTTCTGGAGCGCAACGAAGTGCGCGGCGAAACCTTCGCCATTGGCGTCACGCCTGAGATGTTCGAGTTCATCGAGGGGGTGTATGAGGCCCCCGACGCGAGCGAATTGGCAGGTGCCATCGTCTCCGAAAGCGCCTGATAACACAGCCTTTCAGGCATTGCTCAACAGGTCGGAAGAGCTCGACCGAGGTACCGGTGTTGGCGCGGGCCTTGAGTTTTTGCGCCTTCGCATCTAATCTCTTCCCCCCGGACGCCTGCGCCCGCGGCCGGCAACGAACTCCTAAAAGGGCGAATCCGAGTCCTCACCCACGATGGAAAAAGTCCCGATGACCGCCGAGGGCTGGCAGGCCCTCGACGATGAACTGAAGCGTTTGAAGACCGCCGAGCGCCCGTCCGTGATCGCTGCGATCGCGGAGGCGCGCTCGCATGGCGACCTCTCGGAAAACGCAGAATACCACGCAGCTAAAGAACGCCAGGGCTGGATCGAAGGCCAGATCGCCGAGATTGAGGACCGCATGGCGCGCGCCCAGGTCATCGACGTATCCAAGCTTTCTGGTTCCCAGGTGAAGTTCGGCGCCACCGTCTCGGTGGTCGACGAGGACACCGAGGAAGAAGCCCGTTACCAGATCGTCGGCGAACACGAAGCCGACGTGAAGCAGGGCAAAATCTCCATCGTCTCGCCGCTCGCCCGCGCCATGATCGGCAAGGAACGAGGCGATGTCGTCGAGGTGAACACCCCCGGCGGCGGCAAAGCCTACGAGATCCTCAAGGTCGAGTGGGTCTAGGCCCGAGCGCCGCCTTGCCAGCCTCATCTACGCCGTCCGTCGGACCACCGCTCGTCATCTGGGCGGTGTCCGACGGACGTGCCGGGATCGAGGCCCAGGTCGTCGGTCTGGCCAACTCCGTCGCGCGCCAGCGCTCGGCGACAGTCATCGTCAAGCGTATCGGCTGGAAGAGCTGGATCGGCCGCCTGCCATGGTGGCTGACCCCGTTCCCGCGCCGATTCCTGACCCCGGAAAGCGATCTTGCAGCGCCCTGGCCCGACATCTGGATCGCGGCGGGCCGCGCCACTCTTCCGCTCTCGATCCGCATCAAGCGGTGGTCGGCTCGCAAGTCCTACGTGGTCCAGGTCCAGGACCCGCGCATGCCGACCCGCCTGTTCGACCTGGTGATCCCGCCCAGGCACGACCGGCTCGAGGGCGACAACGTCTTTCCGATCACCGGCTCGCCAGGCCGGGTGAACGCTGAACGGATGGCGCAGGATCTCAAGCGGTTCGAGGCCGAGCTCGACGCCCTGCCCCGCCCTCGCGTCGCGGTGATCATCGGCGGCAAATCCAAGGCTCATGACATCTCGCCCGAACGGGCTTCAGCCATGGCCCGCGAGATCGAGCAGCCGGTCGTCGAGGAAGGCGGGTCGCTGATGGTCAGCTTCACCCGCCGCACGCCCGAGCCGGCGAAGGCCATCCTGGCCGCGCGGCTGAAGCACCTGCCTGGCGTCATCTGGGACGGCGAGGGCGACAACCCCTATTTCGCCTACCTGGCCGCGGCCGACTACATCCTGGTCACCGAGGACTCCACCAACCTCGCCACCGACGCCGCCTCCACCGGCAAGCCGGTCTTCGTGCTGAAGATGGACGGCGAGAGCCTGAAATTCCGTCTGTTCCATGAGGACCTGGAGCGGTTGGGCGCGGCCCGACCGTTCGGGGGCGCCTTCCACAGCTGGCGCTACGAGCCCTTGGCCGAGACCGAGCGCGCCGCCGCCGAGGTGCTGCGCCGCTACGATGCGAGGGAGCCGCGCTGATGGCGATCGTCGTCCGCATGGCCAACGCCAAGGACGCCGAGACCGCCGTCGCCATCGACGCGACAGCCATTGAAGACACCCACCGCCGCGACTGGCTGCGCCGAGCCTTCGCCGGGGAACAAGAGCGCGTCGCGCGCTTGGCCTTTCTTGACGGCAAGCCCGCCGGCCTCGCCGTCGTGGGCCACTTCTTCAGCAATCCGTTTCTCAACCTGATCGTCACAGCTCCCGACTTCCAGAGGCAGGGCGTCGCCAGCGCCCTGCTCGACGTCATCGAGCGCGCTCACGCTGATCAGAAGCTGTTCGTCTCGACCAACGTGTCCAACACCGTCATGCGCGCGCTGCTGCCGCGACGTGGCTACCTTCCGGCCGGCCAGGTCGATCATCTCGACCCCGGCGATCCGGAGCTGTTCTTTGTCCGCCTGCCCCGACTACCCGAATAGGGTTGGCTCGGCCTTTCCAAAGCCTCCCTTTGGGTCTCCCATGGGCGAGAGATGATTCTGCGACCTCGCATCCTCTTCATCGCCAACGCCGGCCCGGCGGTCGGCGGCGGCCACGTGATGCGCTCGCTGAGCCTGGCCCGCGCGCTGGAACTGCATGGCGCCGAATGCGTGTTCCTCGCGCCTCCCGCCGCGGCCGCGATCCTGGAGAACTTCGCCCCCCAGATGCCGCGGGAGGAGCGCGCCTCCCTCGCCCCGGACTTCATCGCCGACGCGGTGAGGGGCATCCCCTTTGATGCGGTGGTCTTCGACCACTACGACCTCTCCCGCATCGAGCATGAGGCCGTCGCCGACGGTCGCCCCACCCTGGTGATCGACGACCTGGCGGACCGCCCGCTGGCCGCCGATCTGGTGCTCGACGCCGGCCCAGCCCGTACGGAAGCCGATTACGCCCTGCTGACCGAGGATGCCCAACTGCTGCTCGGCCCGCGCTACGCCCCGCTGCGGCCGGAGTTCGCCGCCCTGCGGGAGGCCGCCATCGCCCGCCGAGGCGGGCCGGTGCAGCGCGTGCTGGTGGCGCTCGGCCTCACCGACGTCGGCGGCGTCACCGCCAAGGTCGTCGATCGGTTGCGCCAACGCAGCGGTCAGTTGGCGTTCGACGTGGTGCTGGGCGGCGGGGCGCCGAGCCTCAAGGGCCTGACCCGCGTGGCCGCCCATGACCCGCGCGTCACGCTGCACATCGACGCACAGGACATGGCCGAGTTGACCCTCAACGCCGACGTCGCCATCGGGGCCGGCGGCTCGACCACGTGGGAGCGCTGCACACTGGGCCTGCCCTCGGTGCTGGTGGTACTGGCCGAGAACCAGCGCGCCGCCGCTCAGGCGCTGGCCGAGCGCGACGCAGCCCTGGTGGTGGACGCCGCCGACGGGAACTTCGATACGGCCTTCGACCGCGCCGCGGTGCGGCTCCTGACCGACAGCACCGCCCGCGCCCGGCTCACCGCCGCCAGCCTCGAGCTGTGCGACGGCCTGGGGGCCGAGCGGGTGGCCGAAGCCTTTCTTGCGGTGATCTCGAACCCTGGGCGGCGCGCACAGGGTTAACGATGTCTTCGCACCTTTCCGCAACCCTCCGGTGTAGCTCGCGTGGACAAGTCTGCGTGCACCCTGGGGCGGAATGCGTAAGCTTGGCGAAATTCGCGGTCTGAAGTTTCCCGACGAGTTCGTCGTCCGGCACTTCTACAAGCGCGGTCTCCACAACAAGACCGGACGGGTTCTGGAGCTCGGTTGCGGCGTCGGCAACAACCTGGCGCTCTACGGCGAATATGGCTGGAGCCTCTGCGGCGTCGACTACGACGCTGCGGCGCTGGACGACGCCCGCTGGAACTTGGAAGGCGCGGCCGACCTGATTCAGGCCGATCTGTCGCGCGGACTACCGGCGTTGCAGGGAAAGTTCGACGCCCTGATCATCCCCAATCTGCTCTGCTACCTGACCCGCGAACAGGCGGTCGTCGTGCTGTCGGCGTTGAAGCCCAGCCTGGCGCCGGACTGCGAGGTCTTCGTGCGGACACGCCTGGTCGACGACTACCGCTATGGTCGCGGCGCGACCGAGGAAACCGACGGCTTCCGTCTGGCGACGCCCGAGACCGGCGAGGCTGGCCTCTTCAACCGCTTCTACACTTGGGGCGGGCTTGTCGACCTGATGGACGAGACCCTGGCCCTGACCGACCGCTGCGAGTTGGCGGTGCGGTTCGACAATCTGCAGTCCGGCGTCCGCGTGCCTGGCAATTCCGACTTGGTGGTGTGGGGCGTCTCGCCATGAGCCAAGTGACCATCGTCGGCGGCGGCCTCACCGGAATCCTCGCCGCCTTCGAGGCCCATCGCCTGGGCGCGCGCGACATCGTCCTGCACGAGCGCTTCGGTCAGCTCGGCGGCCTCGACCTGCCGCGCACGGCCCACGGCCTTGAGCTGCGCGATCGCTGCACCTACTTCGGCGCCGCTGGCGATCCGGTACGCTCCGTACTGGAAAGCCATGGCGTCGCCTTCGAGGACTTCAAGCTCCACTGCGGATCCGTCAGCCCTAGCCGTGGCGGCGATCTGGTCTGGAGCGAGGACCTGGACGGCCCAGCCCTGCCCACCCGCAGCCTGACAATCGCCCCGCAGGTCGGCCACAGCCTATCCGACCGGTTGCGCGCCTATCCGGATGAGATCGGCCGCGCCCTTTCCCGATACTGCCAGTGGCGTCTGGGCGTGTGGCTGAACGAGGTACATGAAAGCGCCGCGGTCGGCCTGGCGGTCGACCGTGTCCTGCCGTTCGGCCAAGCTCCGGAGGAGCTCGGCGCGCAGCCCGAATTCTACGCTGGCCCGCAAGCGGCCGCGATAGCCGGCCTGCCCCGAGGCGGGCTAGCCTCGCTGTTCGCCCAGTGCGAACGCAGCCTCATAGCCCTCGGCGTCACCGTATGCGTCAATTCGCTGGTCTCCCCGCAGCACGTCCTTGCCGCGCGCCAGCCGGGCGAGACCGTGGTTTGGGCCGCCAACCCGACGCCGCTTTTCAAGCCGCTGGGCCTCGAAGCTCCGGTCCAGCTCGGCAAGAGCCTGGCGACCTACATCGTCACGGC
The DNA here is from genome assembly GCF_056401675.1 of Phenylobacterium sp. P4_E10. NCBI lineage: Bacteria > Pseudomonadati > Pseudomonadota > Alphaproteobacteria > Caulobacterales > Caulobacteraceae > Phenylobacterium > Phenylobacterium sp. P4_E10. Next base: position 72,345 of record NZ_JBFUIW010000013.1, read on the forward strand.
CAGCTACGTCGGGAACGTCCCGTTCCGCGTGCGCAATTTCACGGCCCAGGGCGCCGTCGCGCAGCTCTATCTCTACGAGAGCCGCGGCCAGCTTCTGGTCCTGGCTGAGTGCGTCGAGGAGCGTGGCGAGACTGAGCTACGCAGCGAGATCGTCCGGCTGATGGCGGGCTTCGGCGGCGCCTCCCTGACCCTCGGCGAACAGATCAGCGCCCATGTCGGGCCGCGCCAGGAATACCTCTCGGTCGACGCCCCGCAGAAGCTCAAGACCCTGCGCGTCCAGCTCACCCGCGACCATGGCGCAGCATTCGTTCCTGGCGCCTGGGAAATCGACGCCCCAGGCGAAGGATTTGCTCAACTCCGCGCCCGGCTGGCCGCTGCGCTCGCCCCCTCCGCCATCTCCGCGGTCGCCTAATCATGGCCGCTCTCACGGCGGCGATCATGCAGCCGACCTACCTGCCCTATCTCGGCTACTTCCACCTCATCGCCGCCAGCGATGTCTTCGTCTTCCTAGACGACGTTCAGTTCGCCCGCCGTTCCTGGCAATCGCGCAACCGTATCCTTGGCCCCGGCGGCGAGGTCATGCTGACCGTCCCGGTCAAGAAACACGAGCGCGACACCCCGATCAGCAAGATCGAGATCTGCGAGGGCGAAGCCTGGCGTAATAGGCACCTGAAGGCGATCAGCCTGAACTACGCTCGCCGCCCCGCCTTCGCTGAGGGCTTCGCCTTCCTGGAGCAGGCCCTGGCGACCACGGGCCTCCTGGCCGATCTTCACCGCACGATCATCGAAGGCGCCGCCTGCAAGATCGGCCTGACGACCCGGTTCGTGAACGCCCGCGACCTGGACTGCCCTGGCCACCGCTCCGACCACCTGCTCGCGATTTGCAAGGCGGTCGGCGCAACCGACTACCTCTCGCCCATGGGGTCCCACGACTACATGCAGGACGACGGGGTTTTCGCCGCCGCCGGCTTTCCGGTCCGCTTCCAGGGCTTCGTCAACATTCCCTACCCACAGGGGCGTGAGCCGTTCGAGCCGTACATGGCCTTCGTCGACGCGCTGATGAACCTGGGCTGGGCCGGCCTTGCCCAACTCATCGCCCGGATGCGCGAGGAGTCTTCTTCCCCGTCGTGAGCTTGCTGCGAACCTCGCGGCGATCGCGAGCCGGCAGCAGATCGCCCAGCTCCGCCATGAACGCCTCTACGGCCGACCGATCTCGCGGCGACAGCGCCCGCAACGCCCACGACAAAGCCTTCTCCACCATGTCGTCGCGGTCGGCGGCTAGGGCGCGGCAGACCTTCAACGTCCGCGCCGCGTCGCCTGCGCCGCGGCTGCTGCGAGCGCTGAGCCCAACCGTGGCCACCAGCGCCGAGCGCCGCAGCCAACGGCTCGGCGAACTCGCCCAACCATCAATCAGCCCGTCGTCCACACGCCCCTTGGCCCACAATGGGCCTGACAGGATCGTCCCGAAGCCATCGACCGCATACCAGGAGGCCAGCTCCTCGGCGAAAGCCTCCAGCTGCGCCTGACCTACGGCCTCGTAGGCGCCGCGATGGAAGCGGACAAGCTCGTAGCCGACCCACTTGGTCTCCTGGGGCATCCGCGTGGCCAGCGTCCGGCCGAGCGCGATCAGGTCTAGCGGCGCCTCTCCCGCCAGGCAGGCCGACCAGCGCCTGCGCAGCTTGCGGATATTGGGGGTGTCGCGCCGTGGCAGCGCCGCGATCTCGGCCTTAATCTCGGCGGCGAGTGCGGCGGCGTCCACTAGCCGACCATGTCCCAGGCCAGGGGTTCGCCCCGGGCGATGTCGCGCGACGCGGCCTTGCCCAGCACCTCGTCCAGATGGGCCGGCGCCAGACCGTTGCCCGGGCGGATCGAGCGGACATTGGCGCGGGTCAGCGGCTCGCCGGCCTTCACGTTGGCGGTGACATAGAGCGAGCGGCGGAACAGCAGCGAGCCGCGCTCCGACCCCAGGGTGTCGTAGTGGGCCCGGCCCAAGGCCTTCCAGGCGTTCTTGCAGTCGGCGGTCAGGGCGGTGAACTCGGCTGGTTCCAGCGAAAACGCCGCGTCCGGGCCGCCATCGGCGCGCGCCAGGGTGAAGTGCTTCTCGACCACGCAGGCGCCCATGGCCACCGCGGCGACCGAGGCGGCGATCCCCGGCGTGTGGTCGGACAGTCCGATCGGGACCCCGAACCGCTGAGCCATATCGGCGACCGTGCGGACATTGGCGTCTTCGAAGACAGCCGGGTAGCTGGACACGCAGTGCAGCAGGATCACCCCCGGCGCGCCAGCCGCCAGGGCGGCATCGCACGCAGCGGTCATTTCTGCCTGATTGGCCATGCCCGTGGAGATGATCAGCGGCTTGCCTTTGGCCGCGGCGTAGCGGATCAGCGGCAGGTCCACGGCCTCGAAGGATGCGATTTTGTAAGCCGGCGCCTCCAGGCCCGCGAGCAGGTCTACCGCCGTCTCGTCGAACGGGCTGGAGAAGATGGTCACCCCGCGCTTGCGGGCTCGCTCAAAGATCGCCGCGTGCCACTCGAAGGGCGTGTGAGCCTCCTCATAGAGCTCATAGAGGCTTCGCCCGTCCCATAGCCCGCCGTGAATCCGGAACTCCGGCCGATCGACGTCCATGGTGATGGTGTCAGCAGTGTAGGTCTGGATCTTGATAGCGTCGCAACCGGTGTCTGCGGCCGCGTCGACCATCTGCAGCGCGCGGTCCAGGCTGCCGTTGTGGTTCCCCGACAGCTCGCAGATCACATAGGGCTCGTGGTCGGGGCCGATCTTGCGGCCGGCGATGATGACTTCCGGGGACTTGGACATGCACGCCTCACAGGTTCGCGGGCCAGCCTAATCGCGCCTATTGAAACGTGCGTTAACCAACCGCGGCGGCTGCCTGTCGCAACTGGCCAGAATCTCACCTAAGTATGCGGCATGTCCGACGCTGCTCCTCGCACCACACGCTGCCTGATCCTGGGTTCCGGCCCGGCCGGCTATACCGCCGCTATCTATGCCGCGCGCGCCCTGTTGAAACCCGTGCTGATCGCCGGCATCCAGCCCGGCGGCCAGCTGACCATCACCACCGACGTGGAGAATTATCCCGGCTTCGCCGACGTCATCCAGGGCCCCTGGCTGATGGAGCAGATGCAGGCCCAAGCCGCCCATGTCGGCACCGAGATCATCAACGACATCGTCGTGAAGGCCGACCTGTCGCAACGTCCGTTCCGCCTGGAATGCGACAGCGGCGAGGTCTGGCTGGCCGAGACCCTGATCATCGCCACCGGCGCCCAGGCCAAGTGGCTGGGCCTGGAGACCGAGCAGAAATTCCAGGGCTTCGGCGTCTCGGCCTGCGCCACCTGCGACGGCTTCTTCTATCGCGGCAAGGAGGTCGTGGTCGTCGGCGGCGGCAACACCGCGGTCGAGGAAGCGCTGTTCCTGACCAACTTCGCCGCCAAGGTCACGGTCGTGCACCGTCGCGAGGAATTCCGCGCCGAGAAGATCCTGCAGGAGCGGCTGTTCGCCCATCCCAAGATCGAGGTGATCTGGAACGCCGCCATCGACGAGGTGACCGGCTCGACCGATCCGCTTGGCGTCACCGGCGTGAAGCTGAAGGACGTCAACACCGGCGAGGTCCGCGAGATCGCCGCCGACGGCGTGTTCATCGCCATTGGCCACGCCCCGGCCTCCGAGCTCTTCAAGGGCCAGCTTGAGATGGACAGCTCGGGCTATCTGAAAGTCGTCGCCGGTTCGGCCGCCACCGCCATCACGGGGGTCTACGCCGCCGGCGACGTCACCGACGACGTCTACCGCCAGGCCGTGACTGCCGCGGGCATGGGCTGCATGGCCGCGCTGGAGGCCGTGCGCCTGCTGGCCGAAGAAGACCACGAGAAGGCCCACCACCCGATCTCCCACCACGAGGCCCAACGGATCGGCGCTTGGTAGGGCGGCGCTAGCCCTTCCTTCCGGCAAGGGCGGCGAACGCCGCGCGAATCACCTCGTGAGTGGTCAGCTCGGGCGTCAAAAAATGTTGAAAGACAAGGCCTTCGATCAGGCTGTTGATGACTCGCACGAGGATGTCCGGCGACATGGGCAAGTCGTCCTCGTTGCAGATGCTGCTGAACCACTCCGCTCCGAGGGCGTAGCCTGGCGCCATCTTGTCCCGGAAGCTCTCTCGGACCTCTTCGTGGCCCAGAGCGTAGGCCCGGAAGGTCAAGGCGCCCACCGCGGCTGAGCGGCGCTCCGGCAGGGCCGCGATCACCGCCTCGGCGGCGGCGGCCATGATCTCGGCGAAGCTGGCGCCTGGCGCCACCACTGGCCGGATCGGGGCCCACTGGCGCTCGGCCAGGGCCATGAACAACTCGTCGCGGTTCCTGAAATTCCCGTAGATCGCCCCGGTGCTCATCCCGGCCCGGTCGGCGATGTCCTGCAGGGTCGTTCGATCGAAGCCTCGTTCCCGAGTCAGTTCGAGCGCGGCGTCCAGCAGCGTCGCCCGCGTCCGCTCTCGCTTGTCGCCCTTCGGACGCCCGCGCGGCGACTCGGCTCTCTGAATCGACATGGCCCTCGTATACGCCATTGCCATTTCATAAGAATACTATTTTATAATCTCACAATATTATGGAGCCAGTCATGGGCCTCCCTGATCAGATCAGCGCGACCATCGACGGCCTCGTCGCGGAAGGCGAGATCGCGGGCGCCGCCACCCTGGTCTGGCGCGACGGCCATGTCGTGCAGGCCGCCGGCTACGGCTGGCGGGACCGCGAAGCCCGCCTCCCCGTCGAGCGCGACACCATCTTCCGTATCGCCTCGATGTCGAAGCCGATCACCTCGACCGCCGCGCTGATGCTCTATGACGAAGGCCGCTTCGCGCTGGACGATCCGATCACCGCGTGGGCGCCGGAGTTCGCGCAGATGCGCGTCCTGCGCTCGCCAGTCTCCCCCCTGGACGACACTGTTCCGGCCGAAAGGCCGATCACCTTCCTCGACCTCCTGACCCACCGGTCGGGCTTCACCTATGGCGCTTTCCACCCCGGCCCCATCGACGCAGCCTATGCCGCGACCCTCGGCATGGACCTGGACAGCCACCTGTCCCCCGACGCCTGGATCGCCGGCCTCGCTAGCCTGCCGCTGCTCGAGCAGCCGGGCGCGGGTTTCCATTACGGCGCTTCCACCGACCTCCTCGGCCTGCTGGTCGCCCGTATCGCCGGCGTCGGCCTGGACGAGCTCCTGGCCCGGCGCATCTTCCGGCCGCTCGGCATGAAGGACACCGGCTTCTTCGTGCCCGCCGAAAAGCACGACCGCCGGGCCAAGATGTACGGCTTCGGCGAGAACGGCTCCCTTGAGCACCGCCCCCTCCATCCGCCGCAAGCATCGGCCTTCCTTGCCGAGCGCCCGGCCGACCTCGCCTTCTGTTCGGGCGGCGCGGGGCTGTGGTCGACGCTTGACGACTACCTGACCTTCGCCCGCATCTTCGTCAGCGACGGGGCGGTCGACGGCGTGCGGCTCCTGAAGCTCGAGACCCTGAAGCGGATGACCGCCAACTTCCTCACCGACCAACAGATCCAGGCGGCGACCATCATGGGCCTGCCGGCCTTCACCGGTCAGGGCTTCGGCCTCGGCGTAGCCGTGGTGCTCGATCCTGAGAAGGCCTCCGCCACCCGCTGCAAGGGCGGCGTTGGCACTGTCGGCTGGCCGGGCGCTTATGGGGGCTGGTGGCAGGCCGACCCCACCGATGGCTCGGTGATGATCTTTCTCGCACAGAACGCGCTTGATCTGGAGCAGGCGGCCCAAGGGATCGGGCTCGGGGTCTACATGGGCATCAGCCAGTTCCACGCGCTGGCGTCAGGCGGGGCGTGAGCCCCGCGTTAAACCGCCCCCTGGCGCGGGGCGCTGTTTCGCCCTAGCTAACCCATAGCAAAGCGCCGGAGAATCCCATCTCCTGCACCACATTCCACAGACCCGCTCGAAGAGACGAGGCGATCCGCCGCCATGACGAACCTAATTGTGCGAGGCGGCCGCGCCTTGCGCGGGACCATTACGCCGTCCGCCAACAAGAACGCCGTCCTGCCGGTGCTCTGCGCCACCCTGCTGAGTGACGAGCCGATCGTCCTGCACCGCGTCCCGGACATCACCGACGTCCGCAAGCTGCTGGATTTCTTCGGAAAGCTCGGCTCGTCGGTGGACATGGACTACGCCACCGGGACTCTGCGCCTGCACCACGGCGGCGCGCTCGATCCCAAGGCCGCGCACCTGCCCCTCGGCATGCGCTCCTCGATCATGCTGATCCCGGCGCTGCTGCACCGCTTCGGCCGCGCCAGCCTTGAGGAAGACGTCACTGGCTGCACCCTGGGCTCGCGCGAGATCGACCCTCACATCGAGGTGTTCCGCGCCTTCGGGGCCGACGTCGTCAGTGAACCGGGCGCGACGGTCATCACCACGGCCAAGGGCTTCACCGCCACCCAGCATTGGCTGGACTACGCGTCCGTCACCACGACCGAGAACTTCGTGCTTTGCGCGGCGACCGCCAAGGGCACCTCACGCCTGACCAACGCCGCCTGCGAGCCGCACGTTCAGGAGTTCTGCGAGTTCCTGGCCGGCATGGGCGCGCGCATCCAGGGCGTCGGCGGCTCGCGGGTCACCGTGGCCGGCGTCGACAGCCTCGGGGGCCTGGAATTCACCTTCGCCGACGACTTCCACGAGGTCGCCACCTTCCTGGCCATGGGCGCCATCACCGGCGGTGAGATCGCCGTGCAGAACGGCTCCGTCGAGCAGTTTCCGCTGCTGGACCGCACCTTCGCCAAGTTCGGTGTCGAGGTGACCCACGAGAACGGCTTCAGCCGCGCCCGCGTCGACGGCAAGCTGAAGGTCCGCGAGCCCTTCACCTCGAACATCCTGACCAAGGTCGAGGCTGCGCCCTGGCCCTATGTCCCGGCCGACCTGCTGCCGATCTTTATCGCGCTCGGCGTCCGCGCCGAGGGCCAGGTGATGTTCTGGAACAAGGTCTATGACGGCGCGCTCGGCTGGCACGCGGAACTCGGCAAGTTCGGGGCCCACGCCCTGCTCTGCGATCCGCACCGCCTGATCACCTGGGGCGGCAAGCCGCTGACCCCTGCCGTCGTCGAAAGCCCCTACATCATCCGCGTGGCCATCGCGCTATTCATGCTGGCCGCCAGCATCGAGGGCGAGAGCACCATCCTCAACGCCGCGCCCATCCAACGCGCCCACCCCAAGTTCGTCGAGAACCTCAACGCCCTCGGCGCCGACGTCAGCTGGGTGGCCGGAGACTGATCTCGCTTTACGTTCCTCGCCTCCTGGGGGAGGCGGACCAGCGCAGCGCGCAGGGACGGAGGGGGACTGCTGACTCAGCAAGCCCCCTCAGTCAGCCAACTGACAGCCCCCTGAGGGGGGAGCAATTGCCCTCCTAGTGCCGGTCCCGCTTGGCCTGAGCGTTCTTGGTCGCCTGCGAGACGCTGCCCACCTTGGCCGGCGCAAGCTTGGACTGCGTCTTCTGGCTGCCCACCGCCTGCATGCCTTCGCTCGCAGTGCGGCCGGCGTCCGGGTGGGTCTTGGCGACATTGGCCCGGCGCATAGCCAGCGCCTTCTTGGACGCCTCGATGTGCGCCGCGCGGGACTCCTCGGCGCGTAGACGGGTCGACTGGCGGTTCACCCGGCGCAGGGCGCTGGCGAACACCTGCTTGCGCTCCTGGCGATGCTCGGCCGTGCCGCCGCCGCGCGCCTCAGCCTTCCCGCGCGTTTCGCGCACCTTCTGCCGCGCCAAAGTCCGCTCCTTGTCTCGCAGAGTGCGCAGCCGGGTGCGGGCCTCCGCCAGCCCCTTCTCATCGAGCTGAGCCAGGGCCGGATGGTGCGAGGCGCGAACCAGTTCGCCTTCGTCGTGGTTCAGCAGGCTCAGCTCGCGGCGGTTGTTGATGGACATCGGCGGCCTCTCTGGCGTTGCGCAGGTCTGAGGAAACGCGCCCGAAGGGTAGTCGGTTCAGCAATTGCGCGCCGCGCAGCCCGGCCTAAGCTGCCCGCCATGATCCGCCATGCACGCCCCGCCGACCAACCCGCCATCCGCGCCATTGTCGAAGCCGCCTTCGGCCAGCCCGACGAAGCCGACCTCGTCGAGCAGCTGCGCGCCGACGGCGACGTGATGTTCGAACTGGTCGAGGAGGACGCCGGCGAGGTGGTCGGCCACATTCTCTACAGCCGCCTGTGGGCCGACAGCGTGAACCTCTACGCCGCGCTCGCGCCCCTGGCCGTGCGCCCCGATCGCCAGCGCGACGGGGTCGGCAAGCGCCTGACCGCCGCCTCGATCGAAGCGGCCAAGGAATTCGGGGCCCAAGCGGTCATCGTGCTTGGCCATCCGGAGTACTACCCGAAGTTCGGCTTCACCACCGACGCCGCCGCAAAGGTGAAGTCACCTTATTCCGGCAGCCCGGCCTTCATGGCCCTGGCGCTGGAAGCCGGGGCGCTCGATGAGCCGGTGCTGGTCGCCTATCCGAACGCTTTCGCGGGCTAAGCGCCATGAAGACCTATCGCATCGGCGTCATCGGCCTTGGCCAGCGCATCGCCCATGTGCTGTCGGCCATGCAGGAGGTCGGCTGGAGCCTGCAGGTGGCTGGCTATGTCGATCCGGCCCCGGTCGGCGCGCCGATCATGGCCGATGCTCGCCTGGAAATGGGCCGCGCCTTCGAGACCCCCGCCGATCTGTTCGCCGCCGGCCCGTTCGACCTGGTGATGATCGGGTCGCCCAACCACCTGCACTTCGGGCACATCAACCTGGCGCTCGACGCCGGCTGGCCGATCTTCGCCGAGAAGCCGATCGTGCGGACGCAGGACGAGACCGCCGCGCTCGCGGAGCGCCTGGCACGCGGCGGCGGCCCTCCCCTCTACATCGGCCTGGTCATGCGTTCGATGTCGATCGTGCGCGAGACCATCGCCCGCGTTGACCGCGGCGAGCTGGGCGCTCTGGTCTCCATCGACGCCACCGAGCACCTCCCCCCGGAGCATGGCGGCTACCTGGCCCGCAACTGGCGGCGCAAGCAGGCCTATGGCGGCTCCTACCTGCTCGACAAAGTCTGCCACGACTTCGATATTTTTGGGCGGCTGGCCCGTTCGCGGCCGGCCAAGGTGGCCAGCTTCGGCGGCCGGGACATTTTCACGCCCCAGCGCGCCGGCGAGTACGCCTACAGCGACGGCCAACCGGCCTACGCCCTGCGCGACGCCGGCTGGGCCAGCGCCAACGACGCCTTCCATTCCGACATGGACGTCACCGACCACCAGAACGCCCTGGTCCAGTACCAGAATGGCGTGCGGCTCTCGTTCCACGCCAACAGCCACGTCGCCCTGCCCGAGCGCCGTTGGTACGTGGCTGGGACCGAGGGCACGCTGATCGCCGACCTGGTCCGCAACAAACTGATGATCCGCCGTGCCCTCGACCGCGGCAAACCCGAGCGCATCGACTACGGCGGCCTCACCGCCGACAGCCACAACGGGGCCGACCAGGCCATGGCCCGCGATCTCCTGGCGACCATGGAGGGCAAGCAGCCGTTCCCGGTGACCCCATTCGAGTCCATGGAGGCCGGCCTGACGGTCATGGCCATCGACGAGGCGATGACCCGCGGCGAGATGATCGACTGCGCCCCGATGTGGGCCCGCTTCGACGCCGCGCGGGGCGACTAGAGTGGCTTGAGCAGCGCCTCGCCCAGCAGTTCCTGCAGCAGCGGCGTACGCGGATAGGGATGGTGCCGGTACTGCCGGAAGCCTTCGGCCAGATCTACGCCGAAGCCGCGCGCGCATCGGCGGGTCCACTGTTCCATCGAGGCCAGATGATTGGGAATGTCGTGCTGGCGCGCGACCCAGCTGTCCTGGCTGACGTGGCAGGCCAGCATCGCCTGCTTGGTCTCGAAGACCGAAGCCACATTGGCGCCAAAGTCCGGCGCCCGCCAGACGCCGTTACGGTCGCGGCCCCCGATCGGGTCCATGAAGTAGAGATGCGGGATCGCCGCCATGGTCGGCGCCTCGCCTGTCCGATAGTTCGGCACGCTGGCGGCGAAGCAGGCGTCGCGCACCAGTTGGCTCACCGCCTCATGGTCGGGATGATAATCGGCTGGCGACGCGGTCAGCACGATGTCGGCGCGTGACCAGCGGACCAGCTCGGTGACCAGCCGACGGGTCGGATCGTCGTTGAAGACACCCAGGTCGGGAATTTCGCCGCAACGATACTCCGCCCCGATTATACGCGCGGCCTGCGCTGCCTCGGCTTGGCGAATACGAGAGGTCTCCTGGGGCTCGGTCTCGGCCGAGCCCAGGTCGCCGCCAGTGACGGTGGCGATGCGCACCTGATGGCCGGCCGCGGCCAGCAGGGCCAGCGTACCGGCGCTCAAGGTTTCGATGTCGTCCGGATGGGCGTGGATCGCCAGTATGGTCGCCATGCCCTCAGTCTTAGCTGCCCTGCGAAGCCTGCGCACCCTCGTCAGGCGCAGCCGCCGGGGCGGGCGGCGGCGCGAGCGGCACGATCGGCGGCGGGGCGCCAGGTTCGGAACCCTCCATGGCCGCCAACGCCCTGTTGATCTCGCGGACTTCGTCGGCTGTGGGCTTGCGGCGCGGGGCGTAGAGCGTGCCCAGCACCCGGGTCCGCTCGCCGCCTGAAGCGCTGGCGTCGGCGACATTGTAGGTCCGCACCTCGCCGGCCACCGCCAGCGTCACCTGTCGCCCGCCGCCGATGCCCTGGCTCTCGGGATCGAGCAGGCCGTTGGTCCGCGCGTCCAGGCTGCCAAGGATGGCGGGCGAGATATAGGACTCGGCGCCGGCATAGCGGCCCGTGAAGGCGGGCGGTTCGCCCCAGGGGCCGGTCCAGCGATAGAAGATGTGCAGGCCGACCTGCTTCATCTTCACCAGCGTCGGCGCCCAGTATGGGGCCACGTAGTTGGCGTGATAGTGGGTCGCCGAGCCGACCGCCTTGACCACATGTCCGTTGAGGGCGCTGCGGGCGACCTGCTGGGCCCGGCGCCAGAGGCTGGGCTCGGGCGCATATCGCAGCGAGCCGTCACAGGTGAAGCTGAACTGGCACCCGGTCAGTCGCGCCGAGCCCTGGTAGACCACCGCGCACACCGATTTCGGATAGGCGGGATGGCGAAGCCGGTTCAGGACCACCTGGGCCACCGCCTCTTGGCCAAGCTGCGGCTCGCGGGCGCTCTCGTAATAGACCGCCTCGGACAGACACTTCATCGCCCGCGCCCGATCCTGGCCGCCCGCGTGCAGGACGAAGGGCCGCATCGGCCGGATCGGCAGCTTGGAGAAGCTGCGCAGCGCGTTGATTTCCTCGGCCTGCTCTGCGGTCGAGGCGTCCAACCCCAGGTCCGGAATCTGGCTGATGTCGAGGTTGCTCCAGCCTACGGTCCGGCCCCAGGGATCGGCTTGACGCCCCACCGGGTCGTGACGCTGGGCGAGGGCCAGCATGGCCGGGTCCATGTCCGCCGTCAGACGCTTCAACCCCTTGTCGGAGAAGGTGCGGACGATGCTCGCCAGGCCCAGAGACTTGCTGTCCTCCACGCTTGCCATGCGCGGGTTGGCGCAGGCCAGCAGGATCGCCGCCAGCGCACACGACCCGGCGATCGCCGCGATCAGATTACGCTGGGAGAAGATCTGAGAGACAGGCAGGGGCAAGGTCTCAATCTGTTTCAGCGTGGGCTCCATGCAGCCGCAACCTGGCAAAATAGGGGCCAATGGCCGGGATATCGAGTGTTGCGCTGCGGCACGGTCGCTCGCATGCTCAGCTTGACCGGTTCACCCCAGACCGGAGTCGAGAGAGAGCGTCCCTCAAAATGACGCCCGTCGGATCGCCACTTCGCTTTATACCACGGCGTTCGCCGCCCTTCCCCGTGGCCCTCGCCATAAGCTTGACCGCAATGGCCGCAGCCATAGCGATTCGCGGCATCTTCGCCGGTTGGGAAAATTCCCTGGCGTTGTCGGTGACCCACTTTCCGGCCTTCATCGTCGCCACCTTGTTCGCCGGCCAGCGCTGGGGCTGGGCGAGTTTGGCCGCCGCCGTAGCGATCTCCCTGGCCGCGCGGGGCGGCTGGCCCACCGAGCCGTCAGCTCGGGCCGGAGTGGCGCTCTACATGTTGTCTAGCGCGGTCACGATCATCGTCGCCGCCGCCCTGCGGGAGATCGTCCTGCGGCTGGACGAGGCCCAGGAGGCCCTGGACCGCAGCGAGACGCGACTGCAGATGGCCCAGGACGCCGGCGAGGTGGGACTCTGGGACTGGGACGCCGAGACCGGCGAGGGCTACTGGTCCCCGACCCTCTATCGCAATCTCGGCCTGCCGCCCGGCGACCGCGCCAACATCCGCAAACTGCTGGAGGTCGTGCATCCGGAGGATCGCGAATGGGTCCGCCAGAGCAACGTCTCCGCACTGCGCACAGGCAAGATGGCGCCCACCGAATATCGTATCGTGCGCCCCGACGGCGAAGTCCGCTGGCTGCTGTCCCGCGGCGAGATGCTGCAGAACGGCGCCGGCCGTATCGTCCGCGCAGTAGGCGTCAGCATCGACATTACCGAGCGGCGCCACGCCTTTGAAAAAGTTCGTGAAAGCGACGGCCGATTCCGCGCCCTGGCCGACAGCGCGCCGTTGATGCTGTGGGTTGCCCGCGCCGACGGCACGCGCGAATTCGTCAACAAGGCCTATGTCGACTTCCTCGGCCGCCCCTACGAGGAGGCCCTGACCTTCGACTGGCGCGAACGGCTGCATACGGACGACCTGCAGCGGGTCCTGCAGGAACAAGTCAGCGGCGAGGCGGCGCGCAAGCTGTTCGTGCTCGAGGCCCGCTATCGGCGCGAAGACGGCGCCTGGCGCTGGCTCCGCTCGGTCGCGCAACCGCGCCAAGGGCCCGGCGGCGGGTTTTCAGGCTTTATCGGCATCGGGGTGGACGTCACCGAAGCGAAACAGGCCGAAGGCGACCTGATGCGCATCAATGACCTGCTGGCCGAGCGGGTGCAGGCGGCGCTCGCCGAGCGCGACGAGGCCCAGGCCCGGCTGCACCACGCCCAGAAGATGGAGGCGGTGGGCCAGCTGACCGGCGGCGTGGCGCACGACTTCAACAATCTGCTGACCGTGATCACCGGCGCCCTGGACCTGATCCAGCGCCGCCCCGCGGACGCCGACCGGCGCGAGCGGATGATCGACGCCGCCCTTGGCGCCGCACGCCGCGGCGAGCGCCTGACCCACCAGCTCCTGGCCTTTTCCCGCCGCCAGGCCCTTAAGCCGGAACCGGTGCAGATCGACGCCCTGCTGGCCGAGAGCGATCCCCTGCTGCGCCGCGCGATCGGCGAAGCCGTGGCTTTCGAGCTGCAGCCGGGCGCTCCGGGCGCCGTGGCGATGATCGACCACGGCCAGTTCGACGCCGCCATCATGAACCTGCTGGTCAACGCTCGCGACGCCCTGCCCCTAGGCGGCGCGATCACCATCGAGACCGACACCTGCCAGCTGACCGATGGTCAGGTGCAGGACATGGCCGCCGGAGACTATGTGCGCGTCATCGTGCGCGACGATGGGGTCGGCATGGAACCCGACATCCTGGCCAGGGTGTTCGAGCCATTCTTCACCACCAAGGACATCGGCAAGGGGACCGGCCTTGGCCTGTCGCAGGTATATGGTTTCGCGCACCAGAGCGGCGGCGGCGTGGCCATCGAGACCGCACCGGGCAAGGGCGCGGCGGTCAGCCTCTATCTGCCCCGCTGCGCTGTCGCGCCCGCGACCGACCGGCCTTTCGACCAGGCCCCGATCACCACCCGCGGGCTGGACGTGCTGCTGGTCGAGGACGACGCCGAAGTCGGAGACATGGTCAGCGCCATGCTCGAAGAGCTAGGCCACAGGGTCACCCGCGTCGACGGCGTCGAGCCGGCGCTTGAGGTGCTCCGGCGCCCCGGCGACCTGGACCTGATGCTTACCGATCTGATCATGCCGGGGGGGCGGTCGGGCCTGGACCTAGCGAAGATCGCGTGCGAGCTGCGGCCCGGCCTGCCGATCATCCTATCCTCAGGCTACACCGGCGAAGCCCTGCAGGCGACGACCGAAGCCCCTTGGCCGCTGCTGCGCAAACCCTATTCGGCCGACGCACTGGCCCGCGTCCTGGCCGAGGCGGCCGACCCTGAGATCCAAGCCGCCTGATCGGGCTTCAAGATATTGTGGGGTTGTGCGGCCCCATACGCGGGTCTATATGATCGGTTATCGGTTTTGCTCCTTTTGAGCATAATCACGGACGCCGACGGGGCGCTGCAGACATCCCGCGGCGTTTTTTGAGGCCGACGAAATGCTCAATTTGAGCATAAGGAGGGATTGCCAATGGCTGACGGTTCGCAATTCGCGTTCACGCCCGCTGTCGAAGCCGCCACCTCGCCCCTGTGGGAGAAGGTGAAGCATCACGTCACCCCGATGGAGTGGCGCCTCCACGCCCCGCTGATCGCCGAGATCAATCGCCTGAAGCGCGAGAAGAACGCGGTCATCCTGGCGCACAACTACATGACGCCCGAGATCTTCCACGGGGTCGGCGACTATGTCGGCGACAGCCTTGGACTGGCCAAGGAAGCGGCGAAGTCGGACGCGGCGATCATCGTCCAGGCCGGCGTGCACTTCATGGCCGAGACCTCGAAGATCCTGTCGCCCGAAAAGACCATCCTGATCCCCGACCTGACGGCCGGCTGCTCGCTGGCCTCGTCGATCACCGGCGCTGACGTGCGCCTGATCAAGCAGCGCTATCCGGGCCTCCCGGTGGTCACCTACGTCAACACCACGGCCGACGTGAAGGCCGAGACCGATGTCTGCTGCACCAGCGCCAACGCCGTGCAGGTCGTCGAGCACGTCGCCAAGGAGTGGGGCGTCGACCGGGTGATCCTGATCCCCGACGAGTTCCTGGCCCGCAACGTCGCGCGTCAGACCGACGTGAAGATCATCGCGTGGAAGGGCCGCTGCGAGGTGCACGAGCGCTTCACCGCAGAGGACATCCTTGAGCTCAAGGCCGCCTATCCGAACGCCGAGGTGCTGGCCCACCCCGAATGCCCGGCCGAGGTGCTGGAGGTGTCCGACTTCGCCGGCTCGACGGCCGCGATGAACGACTACGTGCTGCAGCGGAAGCCGAAGCAGGTGGTGCTGATCACCGAGTGCTCGATGGCCGACAACGTCGCCGCCGACGCGATCGGCACCGAGTTCGTGCGCCCGTGCAACCTGTGCCCGCACATGAAGAAGATCAGCCTCCAGAACATCTACGAAGCCTTGCTGCACAACCGCTACGAGGTGACCGTCGATCCGGCCATCGCCGAGCGTGCGCGCCTGGCCGTCCAGCGCATGGTCGACCTGCCGCCGCCGGCGATCCCGGCTCGCTATGACTTGGTCAAGGCGCGCCACCACGTGGACGTCGAGCTGATCTGACCATGGAAAGGGTCAAGCACGACGGTGTGCTGATCGTCGGCGCGGGGCTGGCCGGTCTGTCGGCCGCCTTGGCCGCGGCGCCGCGCAAGGCGCTGGTGCTGAGCGGCGCGCCGCTCAGCCAGGGCTGCTCGTCGGCCTGGGCCCAAGGTGGCATGGCCGCGGCCCTGGGCGGCGACGACACGCCCGAACTGCACGCTGCCGACACCATTGGCGCCGGCGCCGGCCTGGTCGATCCGGGCATGGCCGCGATCCTCGCTGCCGAAGGTCCCGAGGCGGTCCGCCGCCTGGCCCAGTTGGGCGCGCCGTTCGACCGCGACGCCGAGGGCGAGTTCGCCACCAGCCTGGAAGCCGCCCACTCCCGCTCCCGCGTCGCCCGGGTGAAGGGCGACCAGGCCGGTCGGGCGATCATGGACGCTGTGATCGCCGCTGCGCTGTCGGCGCGCCACATCAAGGTCCGCGCCGGCTGCCGGCTGCGCGGTCTGCTGAAGGACGCCGAGGGCCGAGTGCGCGGTGTGCTGGCCGAAGAGAACGGTCAGCTGATCGAGTTCGTCGCGCCCGCCGTCATCCTGGCGACCGGCGGGGTCGGCGGCCTCTACGCCGTCACCACCACCCCGCCGGAACTCAAGGGCGAAGGCCTGGCCCTGGCCGCCCTGGCCGGCGCCACCATCGCAGACCCTGAGTTCGTGCAGTTCCACCCGACCGCCATCGACATCGGCCGAGATCCCGCGCCGTTGGCCACCGAGGCCCTGCGCGGCGAAGGCGCCAAGCTGATCGACGGTCAGGGCGAGGCCTTCATGGCCCGCTACCATGCCGACGCCGAACTGGCCCCGCGCGACGTGGTGGCCCGCGCCATCCACGCCGAGCGCGAAGCTGGGCGCGGAGCCTTCCTCGACGCCCGCGCCGCGGTCGGCGCCCATTTCCCCGACGAGTTCCCGGCCGTGTTCGCCGCCTGCCTGTCCGGCGGGATCGATCCGCGCGTCGCCCCGATCCCGGTGGCGCCCGCCTGCCACTACCACATGGGCGGTATCGTCACTGACGCCGACGGCGCCACCAGCCTGCCGGGCCTCTACGCCGCCGGCGAGTGCGCTTCGACCGGTGTGCACGGCGCCAACCGCCTGGCCTCCAACTCGCTGCTGGAAGCGGCGGTGTTCGGCGCCCGCGCCGGTCGCGCCGCCCGCGAGGCGTTCGATCCCGGCACCCGTGCGCTGCGCGCCTCGCCCGCCCCCGACCTGCCGCCCAAGGCCCTGGCCGAACTGCGAACCGCCATGAGCCGCGAGGCCGGGGTCGTTCGCGACGCCGAAGGCCTGCGCCGGCTGATCGCCCTGATCGACGACCTGGAAACACGCCATGGGCAGGCCCTGCCGCTGGTGGCGGCGCGGCTGATCGCTGAGGCGGCGCTGGCCCGCCCGGCCAGCCTGGGGGCGCACTTCCGCGTCGACGGCGCCGCCGACGCAGCGCCCGCGCGCACCTTCATTACCCTCGCCCGGACACGCTTCGCCGCCGAATGATCGCCCCCATCCCCGACATCCTCATCCAGCCCGTCGTCGCCGCCGCCCTGGCCGAGGACCTCGGCCGCGCCGGCGACGTCACCGCCCAGGCCTGCATCGACGCTCATGCGCGCCTGACCACGGTCTTCGCCGCCAGGCAGAGCGGCGTGGTGGCGGGACTGGCCTGCGCGCGATTGGCGGTGCTCGCGCTCGACCCAACCGCCTCGTTCGAGACGAGCGTGGAGGACGGCTATCAGGTTCAGTCCGGCGAGGTGCTGGCCAAGGTCGAGGCCAACGCCCGCGCCTTGCTATCGGCCGAACGCACAGCCCTGAACCTGCTGGGACGGCTCTCCGGCGTGGCCAGCCTGACCCGCGCCTATGTCGAGGCGGTCGACGGCACCGGAGCGCGCATCGCCGACACCCGTAAGACCACGCCCGRCCTGCGTCACCTGGAGAAGTACGCCGTGCGCTGCGGCGGCGGCCTCAACCACCGCTTCGGCTTGGATGACGCGATCCTGATCAAAGACAACCACGTCGCCGCGTGCGGCGGGGTCGGCGAAGCGCTCAAGCGCGCCCGAGCCGCGGCCGGGCACCTGATGAAGATCGAGGTCGAGGTCGACAGCCTGGAGCAGCTCGAAGAAGCTCTGCCTCATCGCCCCGACGTCATCATGCTTGACAATTTCAGCCTCGACGACCTGGCGACCGCGGTGCGCATCGCCGGTGGGCGCACGACCCTTGAAGCCTCGGGGGGCGTGAACCTGCAGACCGTCCGCGGCATCGCCCAGACCGGGGTCCAGGTGATCAGCGTCGGCGCCCTCACCCACTCGGCCGCAGTGCTCGATATCGGGCTGGACGCGGTCTAGCGCTCGGAACAAGGCCTCGCGCCGGCGGTTCCTTCCTGGTCAACGGAAGGAGCTACCCATGAGCAAGGCGCCCCCGATCCCGAAGGAACAACGGTCCTTCCGCGGCGAACGACCCGACATCTTGGGCGGCCAGCGCGACCGCCGAGACGCCAAGACCGGTCTGCAATCGGCCGATCACGGCGATGGCGACGTGAACCTCAAGAACCAGGGCCGCCAGGGCAACATCCACCAGAACGTCGACACGGTGCACGCCAGGACTCAGGACCGCTGAGCCATGCCGGACAAGCACCCGAACACCCTGCGCTGGGGCGGTCCTGGCGCGAGCCACGAGAACGCCAGCAAGCCGCCCCCGCCGCCCGTCGATCTGCGCGTCCCCGGCGAGCCCACCAACACCCCGTACAGCCATGTCTCCGGCGGCGGCGGCGAACGCGACCGCCACCACGGTCACGATGTCACGGCCAAACGCCGGACGCAGGAGAGTTCCGCCGAGCGCCGCAAGCCATAGGGTAATCTACGCCGTTAAGCCTATCTTGCCCTTTGAACGCCAAACTGCGCCGCAGTAACGGGCGGCGTAATGAAGTTTCCAGCTTTTGAGTTCGACGAGGGCTTCGATGGCGTTGCGCGCTCGGCGCGCAAGATGGCGCCGTCGCGATGGCTGACCGTCGCCATCTATTCGCTGCTGGTCGCTGCCACGCTCACGCGCGAGTTCGCTGCGGTCTGGGCCGCATGTTTCGTCTTGGCCGAGTTC
The DNA here is from genome assembly GCF_056401675.1 of Phenylobacterium sp. P4_E10. Lineage (NCBI taxonomy): Bacteria > Pseudomonadati > Pseudomonadota > Alphaproteobacteria > Caulobacterales > Caulobacteraceae > Phenylobacterium > Phenylobacterium sp. P4_E10. Next base: position 90,859 of record NZ_JBFUIW010000013.1, read on the forward strand.
TGGACCTGGCTGGCGACCAACCCGCACGCCAGGGGTCAGGCGCTGACCCGTCGTGATCGGGTCGCCTATCTGACCTCCGCCGTGGCGGTGAACGCCGTCTGGGTCGGCCTCGGCCTCGCCTACTGGATCGCCGGCTTTCCGGGCTCTGAATATTTCGCCCTGTTGCTCTGGTCGGCCTTGCTGGTCAACGGCGTCAGCCATTCCTACCGCTCGTCCCTGGCCTGCCTGGTGTTCGGGGCGCCGAGCGCACTCTGCATCCTGATCGCGCCCTTCGTGCTGCCGCGCTTCGAGGGCTACCATCAGGCCTTCGTTCTGCTCGGCGTGGTGATCTTCTTCGGCTACGCCGTCCTGTCGGCCGAGCGCGGCGTGCGCGCCGCCAACGCATTGGCCAAGGTCCAACGCGATCTCGAGGAACAAACCCGCGCCGCCCAGGCCGCGAGCCGGGCCAAGTCCGACTTCCTGGCGATGATGAGCCACGAGCTACGCACGCCGATGAACGGCGTCCTGGGCATGGCCCACGCCCTCGGCGGCACCGAGCTCTCCGAGCGCCAAGCCAGCTATGTCAGCACCTTGCTGCGCTCGGGCGGCGGGCTGATGACTATTCTCAACGACATCCTCGACCTGGCGAAGATCGAGGCCGGCAAGTTTGACATCGAGACACGCTCTTTCGAACTGCGTCCGACCGTGGCCCGGCTTGCCGATCTCTGGGCGCCCGCCGCCCGCGACAAAGGCCTGGAACTGATCTCCAAGGTCGAGGCCGAGGTTCCCGATTGGTTGATGGGCGACGACGCCCGCCTGCGCCAGATCCTGCAGAACCTGCTTTCCAACGCGGTAAAATTCACCGAACGGGGTGAGGTCCGGCTGACCGTCGCCGCCACGCCCCAGGGCGTGAGCTTCACCGTCGCCGACACGGGCCCCGGCATGGATGACGACACCCAGTCGCGGTTGTTCCAGGGCTTCATCCAGGCCGATTCCAGCATCGCCAGGCGCTTCGGCGGCACCGGTCTTGGCCTGGCCATCTCGCGCAAGCTGGCGCGGCTGATGCACGGCGAACTGAGCGTGGAGAGCCGCCTCGGCGATGGCGCGCGCTTCACCCTTCTGCTGCCGTTGCCCCCCGGCCAGCCGGCGCCATCAGGCCAGGACGAGCCCGCCATCGGCGCGGCTGGCGAGGCGCGGGTCCTGGTCGTCGACGACAACCTGATCAACCTGGCGGTCGCCCGCGCCCTGCTGGAAGCCATCGGCGCCAAGGTCGTCACCGCCTCCAGCGGGCCCGAGGGGATCGCCCTGGTGTCCCGCGAACCGTTCGACGTCGTCCTGATGGACATTCATATGCCGGGCATGACCGGCATCGAGACCCTGGCGGCGATCCGCTCTGCCGGCCACACCCTGCCGGTCATCGCCCTCACCGCCGACGCCATGGCCGGCGAGCGCGAGCGTCTGCTGGCGCTCGGCTTCAACGACTACATCAGCAAGCCGCTCGAGCCGGCCGCCCTGATCAGGGCCCTGGCGGCCTAGATCCGCACAGCGTCCAGCCGCGCCGCGGCGGTTTCGGCGGCCGCGCGCCGCGCCTCGGCCCCAGCCGCCAGTCGGCCCTTCACCGCCGCCAGCACCTCCGGCGAGGCCAGTTCCGGCCGGCCCGACTGGAACGGCGGGGATGGCGCGTATTCGAGCGCCAGTTGGATCGCCTTGGCCGTCGTCTCCCCCGCCACCTCGGCGGCGACCACGAAGGCGAAGTCCAGGCCCGCGGTCACGCCGCCGCCGGTGATGATGTCGCCGTCGCGGGCCACCCGGCCCTCGTCGATGATCGCCCCGAACGGTGTCAGCAGGTCGCGCCAGGCCCAGTGGCACGCGGCCCGCTTGCCCTGGAGAAATCCAGCGGCCGCGAGGATCAGCGAGCCCGTGCAGACGCTGGTCAGGTACTTCGCCCCGCCGCCCAACCGGCGGATCTGCGCCATGAAGGCCTCGTCGAGCATGGCGCCGGTGGTCCCGAACCCGCCCGGCACACAGAGCAGATCGCACGCCTCCACCTTCGACAGGTCGGCCAGGTTCGAGAATGTCAGGCCGTCGGCCACGATGTCGGCGCCGCCCATGGACGCGACCGTGACCTTCGCATTGGGAAGGCGAGAGAACACCTGGTGCGGACCGGTGAAATCCAGGTGAGTCACGTCGGGATAGAGCGGGATGACGATCTGAAGGGTCGACATGGCGGTCTCCGATAGGTTGACGGCGCCATTGTGCGCGCCCTAGCCTGCGTCCGAAATGACATTCTTCCCTCGTTTTACGACATGACTCGCAAGCTTGGCGTCCTGCTGTTTCCGGACTTCCAGATCCTCGACGCGAGCGGCCCTATCGCCGCCTTCGAGATCGCCAGCCGCTACGCGCCCGGCGCCTACGAGCTGCAGATCATGGCGACCGCGCCCGGCCCCGTGCCGTCCTCATCCGGCGCGGTGATGCTGGCCGGCGAGCTCTGTGCCGAGCCGCTGGACACCCTGCTGATCTCGGGCGGAGAGGGCACGCGTCCGGCGGCGATCTGCGAAATCACCAAGGGCTGGGTACGCGCCGCCTCGGCCGCCGCCCGGCGCACCGCCAGCGTCTGCTCGGGCGCCTACATCCTGGCCGAGGCCGGCCTATTGGACGGCCGGCGGGCCACCACCCATTGGCAGCGCTGCTCGGAGTTCGCCAAGCGCTACCCGAAGGTGCGGCTGGACCCGGACCGGATCTTCGTCCGCGACGCCGACATCTGGACCTCCGCCGGGATCACCGCCGGCATCGACCTGGCTCTGGCGCTGATCGCCGACGACCTTGGCGATGACCTCGCCCGCAGCGTGGCCCAGCAGCTGGTGGTCTACCACCGCCGGCCCGGCGGCCAGTCGCAGTTCTCCGCCCTCCTGGAGATGGGCGGCCAGGGCGGCCGGTTCGCCGCCCTGCTGGACTGGATGCGCGAACGGCTGGCCGAGCCGCTGGGCGTCGAGCGCCTGGCTGAACAGGCGGCGATGAGCCCGCGCCACTTCGCCCGCGCCTTCGCCGCCGAGACCGGCATGACCCCGGCCAAGGCGGTCGAGCGGCTGCGCCTGGAGACCGCCCGTGAGCGGGTCGAGTCGTCGGCCGAACCGATCGACCGGGTGGCCGAGAACGTCGGCTTCGGCGATCCCGAGCGGATGAGGCGCGCCTTTCTGCGCGCCTTCGGCCAGCCGCCGCAGGCGCTTCGACGCTCGGCCCGCGCCTAACGCCGCCCGTTCAGCATAGCGATCTCGCCGGTCAGCCGCTCGATGCGGGCGTTCTGCTCGAGCACCAGGGCCATCAGCTCCTCGCCGCGCAGCGCGTCCAGCTTGTCGTGCAGCCGCAGAATCTCCAGCTCGGCGCGCAGGTTGACCACATAGTCGTACTCGGCGGCCTTGCGGTCGGTCACGCCCTGCCGGTTCTGGCTCATCATGATCACCGGGGCCTGTAGGGCCGCCAGGGTCGAGAGCACCAAGTTCAGGAAAATGAAGGGATAAGGGTCGAAGGCCAGGCCGAACAGCTTTGCCGCCAGGTTCCATCCGACCCAGGCCGCCAGGACCACAGCGAAGCCGATGATGAACACCCAGGACCCGCCGAACGCAGCCACCCGGTCGGCCAGGCGCTGCCCGAAGGTGCGATCGTCGTGGATCAGGCCTGGCGCACGACTCGGCGTCTCGCTGACGATCAGGTCGATGACGCTCTTCTGGACGGGATTGAGGTCGTCATAGCCGCTGTTCAGCAGCCCGCGGGCCAACTCGTCCCGCGCCGTCACTTCACTCATGTCCAGGGTCCCGAACAAGCTGCGGCCATGCCCGCCGCAAGGCGAGCATGGCCTAAGCTATCACGAAGGAGAACCCGGCGGTCAGTCGCCGACGCGCGCCTCGTCCGTAGCGGCACGGGGAGCCGCAGGGCTGACGGCGATCGGCGTCAGCTTCGCGGCGGACTTGTCGGCATCCTTGACCACCGCCGATGCGGGTTTGCCGGCCTCGGCCGCCGCGTCCGCGGGGGCCACTTCAGCCTTGGCGATCGCCAGACGCATGTCGCCCTCGACCTCGATCTTGGGCTGCGGCGTGGCGGTGTAGCTGGCGTACTGCACCCGTTCCGACGCCTTGGGCGCCGAGCCCACGTTGCGGCCCAGGCGATAGAAGACGTGCATACCGACTTCGGCCGTGCGGATCAGGCGTGGTCCCCAGTTGGGCGCGACATTGGTCGTGTGGAAGTGGGTCGCGTTGCCGACGCTGGCCACCACCGCTCCCGAAAGGGCGCGCGAGGCGACCTTCTTGGCGCGGTTCCAGGCCGCAGACTCGCGGCCGCGGCGCATCGAGCCGTCGCAGGCGAAGCTGAACTGGCACCCGACGCGCTTGCCGGCGCCTTGGAAGACGACGCCGCAGACACTCTTGGGGAAGGCGGGATGGCGCACCCGGTTGAGGACAACCTGGGCGACCGCCGCCTGGCCGGCCGGCGTCTCGCCGCGCGCTTCGAAGTAGACCGCCTGGGTCATGCATTCGAGTTCGCGAGAGGTTTCCAGCGCGCCGGCCAGCTGGAACGGCGCGGCGACCGGCAGCGTGGCCGTGATCGGACCGCGCAGCGCAATCTCGGGGCCGCGCTGAAGGCGCGCGGCCAGGAGGGCGTTCTGACGGTCGCGCTGGGCGGCGCCGCCGGCGTTGAGCGGGTCATGTCGGCTGGCGATGCGAACGACGCCAGCGTCCATGGTCGCCGTCTCACGTTGAAGGGTGGACTCGGAAAAGCCGCCGGCCGCCGCTTCCGCGATACGCGAATTGCGGGCTTCCTCGGTAGCTGTGCGCGCCATGCCGCCGGTCATATAGGCCGCGCCCAAGGCGAGGCCGATGCCCGAACCGATCAAAGCGGCGCATGTGGGCGCACGCCAATCGGCGCGGGCCTTGCTCACTGAATTCAAAAGGATCGTGTCCCGTGTGGCGAGGGCGATATCGCCCCCCGACATCGTCGCCACGGTTCGCCCCTGCTCTTGCTGGCGGCGGCGTGGCTGAGAGCCTGTCGATTACACGTGGAGTGACAGGCTACGGCGAAGTTAAGGTGGTTTATGACCGTCGCCGATGGGATTCGCAAGGCTACATTGCATCGCGGCACGGATATTTTTCAGTTTTCGTTAACCGCCTACGGGAAGTTCCGGAACCTTCACCGTGCCGGACCGTTGACGCCGCAGACCCATCGATTGCGGAGATACCCCTTGCGCAAGACCCTTAGTCTGCTGGCCGTAACCGGGCTGATCGCGATGCTCGCAGCCTGCGGCCACAACGTCGAACAGCGGGCCGCCACTGGCGCCGCAACCGGCGCTGTCCTGGGCGGGCCGGTGGGCGCCGTCGCCGGCGCCGCAGCCGGTACCGTCGTCAGCAAGGCTGCCGACAAGTAGCGAATTGCAACAGGATCCTCGCCTCCTGCGCGAGGGTCACTCGGCCGTGCTCGCGCGATAAGCTAATCCATCGGCACGACGCACGCCCAAGCGCCCTCCGCCAGATTTCGCGTTCACTGAACACAGGTCTGGCGGAGCGGCCATGGTCCATGTCACCTTAGCGCTGGCGGTGATGATTGCGGTGACCGCAATCGCCACGGGGGCGCCCTATTTCTGGTGACACACTGACGTCGATGCTGAAGCACGCCACCATGTTCGCCGTCGCGGCGATGGTAGCGACGCCGGCTGCGGCTGCTCCGCACTGGCGTGTGGAGCAGGCTTGCGCGATGCAGCGCTATCTGCGCGCAACACCTGCATTTCCGACCAACAGCTGGGGCCGCGAAACCTCCAACGTCTCGCTCGGTGGAACACGCTCCAGCCTGAACCGCCGTGAGGACACCGCTGCGCGGGCCAAGTTCGACGCGGCCATGCGCTCCGGCCGCGCCTTCGCCGATCGCGCCGCCGAGCAGTTGGCCGCGCGCGAGAGGATCTCGCAACAGGAGGCCTTCCGGCGCATCGGCGCTGACCCGGGGCCCTGGCCGCAGGTCACCCCCGCCAAGTGCGAAGCCCTCGAGCGCCGCGCCACTCAGAGCGCGGAACGCTAGCTCGGCGTCACGCCGATCGGGTTGCGCGGATCCAGGCTCAAGCCCATCGCCTGGCGCTGCTTGAGCAACCGCAGCCACCCATGGAACGCCTCGCAGTCCAGCCCGTGCATCATCAGCCGGTGTCCGGCGGTCAGGGTCGAGAGCGGCACCATCGGATGTCCGTTCTTCACGAACGCCATGTGGTAATCGGTGCCCAAAATCTTGCCGATGTAGATGGCGATGGTCTCGTCCAGTTGCAGCGACTGGGCCGCCCGTACGAAGTCGGCCCTCGGCAGCATCAGCGCATAGAGCGGCGTATAGGCCTCGATCGCCGTCTGCACGTCGGCGAAGTTGCGCCGCCTGTTCGGCAGCGGAGCCAGGTCGAATGGCGCGTCCGAGATCATCGAGAAGTCCGGCCTCTCCACCGGGGTGAGGTCGCGCCCCTGCGCGCGCAGGCTGGCGTTGAGCTGGATGATGAAGTTGAAGATGTTGAGGTCATGCTGGAGGAAGACATTGTCCTCCAAGTCCTTCAGGGAGCGCGGGCGCAGAGGGACGGTCTCGACCTCCACTGGGCCCGCATTCGCCTTGATGAACGCTAGCAACTCCGTACCGATGTGGAAGTGCCTCAGGATCAGCGTGTTGGCGTCCGGCGTCGCAAAGTTCCGCAGGCCCCAATGGATAAGGCGGTGCAGCGCGCGGTTCAGGTTCGGATGATGCGGCGAGAGCCCCCGCAGGATCTTCACCAGGATAAAGAATGCGAACACCGCCGGTCGCGTGATTGGGAACAGCCAGCGCCGCGACCACGAGCGGTTGCCGCGCAGCAACGCCAACTTGGCGCCCGGATCGATCGGCAGCCCCTGGTCCAGGTAGAGCGCCAGCCATGGATCAGGATCGCGAGGGTCGTACTTGCCGAGGTCGAAGTCCGCCGAGGTCACGACGTCATTTCCTCTATCTGCAGAGCGTAGAGCCGCGCCGTCACCCGCGCGGTCTTGACGATCCGCTCGGCGGTCGCGGCGTCCGGCAGCACCAGCCCCAGCATCTCCTCGAATTCCTTGATGTGCTCGGCGTCATTCTCGCCGTGATAGAGCAGGAACCGCACGGCATGCTCGGGCAGCTCCAACCGCTGGCGCGCCAAACCGCCCCACTCCGCCGCCTTGATCGAGCCCAGCCCCTCGATGATCCACATGGCCCCCAGCAGGCCAAATGGATTGGGCTTGGAAGCCTCATGGAACATCCAGGCCGAGAGCGCCTCGGAGCCAATGTTCTTCTCGGCGTTCTGAATTTCGGCCAAGGCTCCGCCCGACGCCACGAAATCCGCTTCGAGCAGGCGGAAATCCCGGTGCTCGGTCACCGCGTGGCGCATGAGGATCGAGCGCAATTCCAGGTGATCCTCGTCGATGTTTGAGGCCGCGCGCGACATCCACAGCGCCCCGTCCTTCACCTGCTGGCGCAGCCCGATCAGGAAGGCGTGGTAGTCGGCCAGGGTGAAGCGGCCGCGCGTCAGCTTGCGGATCAGCGGGGCTTGTTCCAGCCGTCCCTCGAACTCGGTGAACACTACGGTGAGCTGGCGCAGCACATCGGAAACCGTGCTCACTCCACCGCCTCCAGCATCATGAAGCCCACGAACGCCCGACCGCTTTCCGGCACCACGCAAAGCACCTTCTCGCCAGGCTTCAGCCGCCCGGACTGCAGAAAGCCCTCCAGCATCACCCAGATCGACGCCGCCCCGATATTGCCGACGCTGGCCAGGTTCGAGAACCACTTCTCCTCGGGGATCATGCCCGCCGTCGCCTCCAGCAGCGAGACGATCTCCTCGCGGAGCGACCGCGCCGAATAGTGGCACAGCAGATGGTCGACCTTGTCCGGGACGATCCTGCCCTCGTCCACCTTCTGCAGATAGACCCCGACCCAGGCGCGGATCACCCGCTTGAGGAGCTCGAAGTCTTGCAGCAGCGCCACGGCGCCTGCGGCGTGCGCCGCCGCCGGGCCCTGGAACGCCCAGGTCGCGAGCGGGTCTGTGCGCCCCTCCACTGAGGCGCCCGCCCACATGCAGGGATCGAAGCGGTCGGCCAGCGAGACGAGGTCAATGAACTCCACTTTCAGCGAGAGTCCGCCCGGCCGCGGCGCTGGCTCCATCACCACCGCCCCTGCCCCGTCCGACAAGGTGAAGCGCAAGTAGTCAGCCTCGGCGCGCAGCCGCCCCTTGGCGTCGACCAAGGCGGTGCCCTCATAGAAGGCGGGCTGGAACCAGCGCGACGAAAACTCGCTCGCCCCCGCCGCCGCGGTCTGGTGCTCGCCCGCCCGCACGGACAGCCACGCGGACTTTGCCGCCATCAGCGACGCGCCGCAGACCGATTGGAAGCTGGCGATCTCCATCGGTCGGCCGCCCAGTTCGCCATGCACGTTCGCCGCATGGCCGGGCACCAGGTAGTCGCCCTGGGTCGTCGCCGCGGCGAGGAAACCGAGGTCCTGGACGCTCAGCCCGGCCGCGTCGAGCGCCGACCGTACGGCAAGGGCGCACATGCCGGCGTTGGAGTGGCTTGCCCTGCCTTGAGCGTCGAGCGCGTAGTGCCGTGTCTCGACGCCATTCCACCGGAGGGCTCGACGGCCGAGCAGGCTGTCCCGGCCGCAAATCCGGCCCAGATGGTCCTCCATCTGCTCGGACGGCACCGGCGCGCCGGGCAGGAAGGCGCCCGTCCCGGTGATGTAGACGTCTCGCAAATCGCTCATGGATGCACGATGGCTACTGTAGCGTGCGGCGTCGAGCGTCTCGCATAGAAGTGCGCGGGCGAGACATGGAGGCTCCCTTGATCTTAGCCCTGCTCCTGACGATCGCCGCGGTCATCGGCGTGGTGTTCGCCTCCCGCGCCTGGAAACAGGGCCAGGAGGCTGTGCGGCAGCGGATCGCTGCGCCTCCGGGCATCGAGGAGGCCGGCTTCGTCGAGATCAACGGCGTGCGACAGTGGGTGTCGATCCGCGGCGAGGACCGCGCCAATCCGGCTCTGCTGCTCCTCCACGGCGGCCCGGGAAGCGGCTTCCTGCACATCGCCTATCGCGCCCTGCGCGGCTGGGAGCGGCGCTACACCGTCGTCCAGTGGGACCAACCCGGCGCCGGCCGCACCTTCGGCCTGCACGGCGCCAAAGGCGCGGGCGACCTCTCGCTGGAGCGCTTCGTCCGTGACGGCGTCACCGTGGCCGAGCATGTCCGCCGGCGGCTGGAGCAGGACCAACTCCTGCTGGTCGGCGTGTCCTGGGGCTCGATCCTCGGACTGGCCATGGCCCGCACAAGGCCCGACCTGTTCAGCGCCTTCGTCGGCGCCGGCCAGGTGGTGGACATGCGCCGCAACGAGGAGGTCGGCTACGCCAGCCTGCTGGAGAAGGTCCGCCGCATCGGCGACGCCAGGGCCGAGGCGCGGCTGCTGGCGATAGGCCCGCCGCCCTACCCCGACCGCAAGTCCCTGCTGGCCGAACGCAAGGTGCTCATGGCGCACGGCCCGGCCAGCGAAGCCGGTTTCATCGGCAACGTGCTCGCACGCCTGTTGCTGGCCCCCGGCTATCGGCTGAAGGACGTCTACGACTGGTACGCCGCGGCGATGTTCAGCACCGGCAAGATGCTGCCGGAGCTCATGAACTACAGCGACGATGTCCCCGCCCCGAGCGTCCCGGTCCCGGTGTTGATCCTGCAGGGCGACGAAGACATCCAGACCCCGACGTTGATCGCCCGCGAGTATTTCGATCGCTTGCAGGCCCCCGCCAAGCGGTTTGTCCTCATTCCCGGCGGCGGCCATAACGCCGTCCTGGCCATGCCCGACAGGTTCCTGGAAGCCCTGGAGGCAAACCTGCCGTTGCTGCCGGCCGAACCTCCCGCCACTCTGCTGACAGCTTCTGACACTCCCGCGCGCTAGCGTCGGGGCATGATCGATCCTACTTTGGCGTCCATGCCCCGTTCCGCCGATCCCGGTCCTGGCGTCGCCGACATGTCGGCGAGCTTCGACTACGACGAATCCGCCATGCCGATGCTGTGGAAGCCGCACCGGCCTGCGCGCCCTCAGAAGTCCGAAGGCGGCAAGAAGTTCAAGCTGGTCAGCGACTTCCAGCCGGCCGGCGACCAACCGACCGCCATCGCCGATCTGGTTTCGGGCCTGGAAGGGCGCGAGCAGGACCAGGTGCTGCTGGGCGTCACCGGCTCGGGCAAGACCTTCACCATGGCCAAGGTGATCGAGGAGACCCAACGCCCCGCGCTGATCCTCGCCCCCAACAAGACCCTGGCCGCCCAGCTCTATTCCGAGTTCAAGGCCTTCTTCCCCGAAAACGCGGTCGAGTTCTTCGTCTCGTACTACGACTACTACCAGCCCGAGGCCTACGTGCCGCGGACCGACACCTACATCGAGAAGGACTCGTCGATTAACGAGCAGATCGACCGGATGCGCCACTCGGCCACCCGCGCGATCCTCGAACGCGACGACGTCATCGTCGTGGCCTCGGTGAGCTGCATCTACGGCATCGGCTCGGTCGAGACCTATACGGCCATGACCTTCACCATCGAGCCGGGCCAGCGCCTGGACGAGAAGCAGCTGATGGCCGACCTGGTGGCGCTCCAATACAAGCGCAACGACGCCGCCTTCGAGCGTGGCTCGTTCCGACGCCGCGGCGACACCATCGAGGTGTTCCCCGCCCACTATGAAGACCGCGCCTGGCGCATCTCCCTCTTCGGCGACGAGGTCGAGGCGATCAGCGAATTCGACCCGCTGACCGGCAAGAAGACCGCCGACCTCGAAGGCATCAAGATCTACGCCAACAGCCACCACGTTACGCCGCGCCCGACCCTCAACCAGGCGGTCATCCAGATCCGCGACGAATTGAAGGAGCGCCTCGACTGGCTGGTGGCCAACGGCAAGCTGCTGGAAGCCCAGCGGCTGGAACAGCGCACCACTTTCGACCTGGAAATGATCCAGGCCACAGGCTCCTGCGCCGGCATCGAGAACTACAGCCGATTCCTGTCAGGTCGTCGCACGGGCGAGCCGCCGCCGACCTTCTTCGAGTACATTCCCGAAAACGCTCTATTGTTCATCGACGAGAGCCACCAGGCGGTGCCGCAGATCGGCGCCATGTACCGCGGCGACTACCGACGCAAGTTCACCCTGGCCGAATACGGCTTCCGCCTCCCCTCCTGCCTCGACAACCGCCCGCTGAAGTTCGAGGAGTGGGACGCCATGCGTCCGCAGACGGTCTCGGTTTCCGCCACCCCGGCCAACTGGGAGCTGGAGCGGGCCGGCGGCGTGTTCGCCGAGCAGGTCATCCGTCCGACCGGCCTGATCGACCCGCCGGTCGAGGTGCGCCCGGTCTCTAAGGACAATCACAGCCAGGTCGACGACGTCATTGCCGAGGCGCGCGACACCATCACCCGCGGCTACCGCACCCTGATCACCGTCCTCACCAAGAAGATGGCCGAGGACCTGACCGAGTACATGCACGAGCAGGGCCTGCGCGTGCGCTACATGCACTCCGACATCGACACCATGGAACGCATCGAGATCATCCGCGACCTGCGGCTCGGCGCCTTCGACGTGTTGATCGGCATCAACCTGCTGCGCGAGGGCCTCGACATCCCCGAGGTCGGACTGGTCGCCATCCTCGACGCCGACAAGGAGGGCTTCCTGCGCTCCGAGACCTCGCTGATCCAGACCATCGGGCGAGCGGCGCGGAACGTCGACGGCAAGGTCATCCTCTATGCCGATCACATCACCGGCTCGATGGAACGAGCCATGGCTGAAACCACGCGCAGGCGCGAGAAGCAGGAGGAGTACAACCTCGAGCATGGCATTACGCCCGAGAGCGTGAAGAGCCAGATCAAGGAAATCCTCGCCTCGCCCTACGAGAAGGACCGCGTTCTGGTCCCGGTCGGGGTCGCGGAGGACGCCGGCAAGCCGTTCCTGGGCGACAACTTCAAGGCCACCCTGCGCGACCTCGAGGCCAAGATGCGGCAAGCCGCCGCCGACCTGGAGTTCGAGACCGCCGCTCGCCTGCGCGACGAGATCAAGCGCCTGAAGCTGCTGGACCTGGAGTTCGCTAACGACGCCCTCACCGGCGAGGGCGAAACCGCCGACCGCGAGGTCGTGAAGAGGGTCAGGGCCGAGGCGCGGGCCGAGAGCCAGGAGCGATTCAGGAAGGGCAAGCGCTAGCCGCTCCTGAGAGCCGCCGCAGGGTTCCACCTGACGTGCAACTCTTTGACGGCAATGGCGAAACAACCTGAGCTGGCGCCGGACGTCCGGCGCCGTGTCACCCAAACTCCACAGTCCCTTGAGGCAACATCGTTAAGCGCTGCAGTTCCGGAACCATGGCCCCGCTTCGCGCGTAGAGTTGGCGATTGGGGAGCGCCGGCGCGGTCCGCTGGGGGCCGTGAGCGTGACGCTCCTCCGGGATGACCCCATGACGCCTCCGCTCTCTGTGGTGGCCGACAACTCGGCCGCTAAGTCAAAACCGTCGAATGAGCTGTCTGAACGCATCCGCCGACTTCAGGCGGAAGCCAAGTCCCTGGCCCGCGAGCACATCCACGCGCTCGAACTGGCCCTAATCGAGGTCGAACGCCTTTCGGCCGAGATCTCCGACGGCGGCGACGCCTATCCGGCCGGGGTCCGCGACCTCGCCCGCCGTATGGCCGAGGATTGCGAGATGAAGGTGCAGACGCTCGAGGCCATCGCCTCGCGAGTCTGACCGGCATCCTTCGCGTTGGCGCCAGTCCTGCAGCGCACGGAGCAATCTGTGCAGCTTTGGGAGCATCACATGAAGGTGCGTGCGTCAGCGGCCCTAAGCGTAGTGGCCGACAATCATTCTCCGGCGACGCCTGGCGTCGCGGACCGGATCAAGCGCTTGCAGGCGCAGGCAAAGAATCTGGCCCGGGAACATGTAAAGTCGTTGGAAGCGGCGCTGCTCGATGTCGAGCGGCTGTCAGCCGAAATCGCCGACGGCGGCGAGGCCTATCCGGTCGGGGTGCGAGAAATCGCCCGGCGGCTCGCGAGCGAGTGCGAGACCAGCGGCAACACCATCAAGGCCCTGGCCGGTCGCGCCTAGACCAGCAGGTCGCGGAACTCATGGCTACGCCGCAGCCAGGCGGCGGCATAGCCGCAGATCGGGGTGATCTTCAGCCCCCTCGCCCGCACGTCGGCGGCCAAGGCGGCCATCAACCGGCCTGCGGCCCCGGTTCCGCGCAGCGGCGGCGGGCTCTCGACGTGGTCGATATAGAGGCGCTCGCCTGAGAGCCGATAATCGGCCCATGAGGTCATGCCCTGCTCGACCATTTCGAACCGCTGATCAACTTTGTTATCACGCAGTGCATTGCTCATGGCCGTATCTTAACCTCTCCATTCGAGAATCGATCCCCACAATTCAACCACGCCGTGTCGGGAAAGGGCGAAGTGCACGTAGTTCGGAACGTATTGGTCGCCACATTGGCGTTCGTCGGCCTGGCGGCTTGCCAGCCCAAGACCGTGGTCGATTCCGACGGCGTCACCCGCGCCAACCTCAAGCGTCCGCCGCCGCGTCAGCCCGGCATCTGGGAGACCCAGGTCACCCTCGGCGACGTTGTCCAGACCACCCTCATCTGCATCGACGACAAGGTCGACAAGAAGGTCGATTGGATGGGCGCTCAGGGCACGCGCGATAACTGCAGCGAAAACAAGGTCGTGCGCCAGGACAACGGCTCGTGGAAGTTCTCCTCGACCTGCGACATGGGCGCCCGCGGCCAGGTGGTCACGACCGGCGTCGCCAGTGGCGACTTCGCCCTGCGCTACGAAGCCGAGGGCCTGCAAGTCACCACCGGCGCCGAACTGCCGATTATGAACGGCAGCCGTGTGGTGAAGGTCGCCTCGCGCTGGACCGGCATCTGCCCCAAGGACTGGCATCCGGGCGACATGTCTGTTCCCGGCGGCATCCAGTACAACGCCGCGGCGATCGGCGGCGACGGCCTCCCCGCCAAGGCCGCACCGCTCGCGGCCGAAGTGAAGCCGGCGACTGAAGCGGACACCACCCTTCGGCCCTAGCCGCTCCCGGCCATCAACGGGATGACCGGTGTTTGTTCCTGCTAGAGGCTAGACCAGTTCCACCGCCATCGCCGTGGCTTCGCCGCCGCCAATGCACAGGCTGGCGACGCCGCGCTTGCCCCCGCGAGCTTCCAGCGCCGAGATCAGGGTCGCCAGGATGCGTGCGCCGCTGGCGCCGATCGGATGACCGAGCGCGCACGCCCCGCCGTTGACGTTCAGCCTGGCGCGATCGATGCCCAGTTCGCGCTCGGCGATCATCGCCACCACCGCGAAGGCTTCGTTGACCTCGAACAGGTCGACCTCGTCGACGCTCCAGCCGGCCTTCTTAAGCAGCTTCTGCATGGCGGGGACCGGGGCGGTCGCGAATTGGGCCGGCTCATGGGCGTGGGCCGCATGGGCCACCACCCGCGCCACCACCTTCAACCCAAGCTTCTCGGCCACCGAGGCGCGGGTCATGACCAGGGCCGCGGCCCCGTCGGAAATCGAAGAAGCGTTGGCCGCCGTGATCGCCCCGTCCTTGCCGAAGGCCGGCTTCAGGGTCGGGATCTTGGCCGGATCGGCCTTCAGCGGCTGCTCGTCCTGGCTGACCGTCTCAGTCCCCTTGCGGCTGGTCACCTGCACCGGGACGATTTCGCGGGCGAACCCGCCGCTCTCGGTCGCCGCCTTGGCGCGAGCCAGGGAGGAAATCGCGAACTCGTCCATCGCCTCGCGCGTGAACTGATAGGCGCGAGCCGTCTCGTCGGCGAACGAGCCCATCAGCCGGCCCGGCTCATAGGCGTCTTCCAGCCCGTCCAGGTACATGTGGTCGAAAGCGGTGTCGTGGCCGATCCGGGCGCCGCCGCGGTGTTTGCTCAGCAGGTACGGCGCGCCGGTCATGCTCTCCATGCCGCCGGCGACGATGATGTCGGCGCTGCCGGCCGCCAGCGCGTCGTGCGCCATGATCGCGGCCTGCATGCCCGAGCCGCACATCTTGTTGACGGTGGTCGCCTCGACCGACTTGGGCAGACCCGCTCCCAGCGCCGCCTGGCGAGCCGGGGCCTGGCCGAGCCCGGCCGGCAGCACGCAGCCCATGAAGATCTGCTCGACCGCCTCGGGCGAGACTCCCGCGCGCTCGACGGCGGCGCGAACTGCGGCCGCCCCGAGTTCGGTGGCCTTTACGGCGCTGAGCGAGCCCTGGAAGCCCCCCATCGGGGTGCGAGCGTAGGAGGCGATGACGACGGGATCATGGGTCATACCGAGGATATAATTGCTCCCCGCGCCGGTGGGGAGGGCAAACTTGTGCTCGCCCTGCGCTATTCGGCGCGCTCGGCGCCGGCGATGAAGCCGCCGCCCAGCACCCGATCAGGCTGTTCCGGCGCGTAGAGCACGCAGGCCTGCCCCGGCGCCACACCCTCTTCCGGAGTGTCGAGCACGACCGCGACCAGGCCGTTTTGCACGGCCAGCTTTCCCGGCACAGGCTCGCGGGTAGAGCGCACGCGGGCCAACACCGGGCGCCCGGCGGCGGCGGCCATCTCGTCGCCCTCGCCCAGCCAGTTGGTTTCTTTCAAGGTCAGGGCGCGGGTCAGCAGCGCCTCGCGCGGCCCGACGATGACCTGGCGCTTGTCGGCGTCGATCTTCACCACGAACAGCGGATCGCCGACCGCGATGTTGAGGCCGCGGCGCTGGCCGATCGTGTAGCGGGTCACGCCCTCGTGGCGACCCAGTATCCGGCCGTCCATGTGCACCACGTCGCCCGCCTCAGCCCCATGCGGGCGCAGCCGGTCGATGATGGTCGTGTAGCGGCCTTCCGGCACGAAGCAGATGTCCTGACTGTCGGGCTTGTCGGCCGCCGCCAGGCCGAGCTCGGCGGCCACGCGCCGCACTTCCGGCTTGGGCAGGCCACCCAGCGGGAAGCGCAGGAAGTCGAGCTGGTCGCGGGTGGTCGCGAACAGGAAGTAGCTCTGGTCGCGGGCCGGGTCATGGGCCCGCAGCAGCTGCGGGCCGCCCGGCGCCTCGGCGCGCTGGACATAGTGTCCGGTCGCCATCGCCTCGGCGCCAAGATCGCGCGCCACGTCCAGCAGGTCGCGGAACTTGACGGTCTGGTTGCACCGAATGCAGGGCACCGGCGTCTCGCCGCGCAGATAGGCGTCCGCGAAGTCCTCGATGACCTGCTGTTTGAAGCGGCTTTCGTAGTCCAGCACGTAGTGCGGGATGCCGATCATGTCGGCCGCCGTGCGCGCGTCGTGGATGTCCTGGCCCGCGCAGCAGGCGCCCTTCTTCTGGATCGCCGCCCCGTGATCGTAGAGCTGCAGAGTGACGCCCACCACATCGTAGCCGGCGCGCGCCAGCAGGGCGGCAGTGACGGTGGAGTCGACCCCGCCGGACATTGCCGCAATCACCCGCGTCCCGGGCTTCAGGCCTACGGCGGCACGCGCGGCTTCCACGGCCGCATCTGCGAAAAGCGCGTTCATGGGCCGCTATGTAGCGGCTAAGGGCCGACTTTGCGAGGCCACGGCGTGGCAGCCCCTAGTGGAAGCCGGCTTCGGCGACCGCCACGCTGGTCATTCCGGCCGCTATTTCAGGGCGTTCAACAGTGAAGAGTCCCGCAGGGTGATGAATACCTGGGTCGAGGCGTTCAGCGCGATCGTGGCCTTTTCCAGCTCCACCGACGCGACCGGCATGTCGGCGTCGACGATGTCGCCGATCATACCCTTCAGGCTGTTTTGACGGGTGACTAGGTCTTCCCTCACCCCGTCGACCCGCGCCTGGATCATGCCGTTGCGGGCGGTGATGTCGATCAGGTCGCTGCCGACGGTGTCCCACACCGAGAGCTGGCTTTCGAGGAACGTCCGCTGCGCGTCGGTGAGGTTGCCGCCGAACGGGCCGCTGCCGCCTTCTTCAAAGGCCTGCATGGTCTTGTAGGCGGCCATCAAGGCCGTGCCCATCTTGTCGGCCAGCAGACCGGCCTTCACCGTGGTCGCGTCGTCGACCTTGTGCTCGGTGATGAAGTCGTCGTTGTGGAAGAAGTCGGAGATCAGCGGCGTCAGGGGATCGGTCAGATCCGACAGCGCCTGCGCGCTGACCGGCTGGGTGTCGATCTTGCCGCCCCCGAACAGGTACTTGCCGCCGTAGCGCGAGTTCATCGCCGCGATGGAGTTGCGGAACTGGGCCTCGATCTCCTGCATCAGCGTGTCGGTGCGCCCGGTCGCGATCGCCTCCTCGATGGCCTGCTTGGTCGAGGCCGCGGCGTCACCCAGCTGGGTCAGCGAGAAGTCCTGGGTGGTCAGCTTGTCGGCGATCATCTTGTTCTGATCGAGATAGCCGCCCAGGCGCGCCTCGACGGAACGCATCGCGGTCAGCATTTCGGCGCTGCGCGAATACTCCTTGAGGTTCGACCCGTTCTTCTGGGTCGCGACGCGGTCGCCCGCCTCCATCTGCTTCTGCTGGGCGAGCATGATGTTCGAGAGGACGAGGTTGTAGTTGCCGTTCGTGGTGACGCGATACATTGCCCGGCCTCCGCTAGATCATGTTCGTCAGGACGTCGAACAGCTCCTTGGCCGCCTGGATCATGCGGGCAGAAGCGTTGAAGGCCTGTTGATAAGTGGTGAGATTGACGAGTTCCTCGTCGACGTTCACGCCCTCGACCGACTGACGGCGCCCCATGGCCTCGTTGGCCACGGCCTCGGACGAGGTCATGCGGGTGCTGGCCGCTTGGGCTTGCCGACCGATCGAGCCGCCGAACTCCGCCGCGTAGCGGGTGAGCGTCATCGACACCTTGCCGAGCGCGCCGGCCGCCGCGAAGTCGGTGGTGACGTCGCCGGCGGCCGCCAGGATCCGGGCGCCGCGCCCGTCGCCCGCGGTCACCGCCGGCTTGCCGGCCGCCACCGTGAGATCGAGGGTCGCCAGGCCGAGCTTCATCGGGTCTTGCGAGATCGTGGCGTCCACATGCAGTCGGCCGGCGCGGGCGTTACGCTCGATGACCCCCAGGCCGAACAGCTGGCTCATCGAAGGGCCGCCGGCCCCGCGCGAGGTCTGGTCCTGCGTGACCGATAAGGTCGCGTTCGTCGGCGGCGTTCCGGCGAAGGTCAGTCCGCCCTTGGCGTCGAGCGAGAACTGCCCGTTCAGGCCGACGCCGGTAGCCGGGTCGTTGAGGGCGGTCAGCAGGTCGGCCATGGTCGCGCCGGCCGGCACCGCGATCGACACGTCGCGGATCGGCTTTCCGTCGGCCTGGGCCAGTCGGAAGCTGATCGTGTCGCCGGCGGTGAAGCCATGCGGATCGGTGGTCTTCAGCCCCGTCTCGTAGCTGATCATGCCGTCCGAGCGGACCAGGTCGTTCAGACCGAAGAAGTGTGAGAAGGCGCGGCCCGACTTCATCGACGTGCCTTCGTCGATGGCGATGCGGTTGTCGCCAGTCCCGGTCAGGCTCAGCGCGCCGTTGCTGAAGCTGGCGGTGGCCGTGCCGCCGAGCGCTGTGTTGAGGCCGGTCAGGAAGTTGGCGGAGGTGAAGGCGCCGCCCGGCGTCATCGTCATCGCGTCGAAGTCGACGTCGACCTTGTGCTGGACGATCCCGTTCTTATCGAGCACCGCGATGGTGGTCTTGCCCGTGAAGCCGCCGACCGCGGTCGGCAGGTCAAGGCCGGTGTCGCGGCCGTTCAGAACCTTCGGCGGCGGCGCGGAGGTGGCCTTGTTGTGGGCGGCGTTGATCTGCTCGACCCCGCGCGAGATGAACTCGCCCAGTTGGTCGGCCATGCCCGGCAGCGAGGTGTCGCGCAGGTCCATCAGGCCGCGGATCTCGCCGCCCAGGATCTGAATCGGCTGGGCGAAGCCGCCCGGGGTCTCCGGTTCGACCGCGATGTAGCCCTTGGTCGGATCGGTGCGGTTATAGGTCAGGGTGGCGGCCTTGCCGTCGCCCGCCAGCAGCAGGCCCTCGGCGGAGCGGACGGTAACCCCGCCATTGGTCCGGAGCGTCACCTGCACGTTCATCAGCGTCGACAGCTCATCGAGCAGCTGGCTCTGGATGTTCTCCGAGCCGGACGCGTCCCCGTTGGTGAGCTTGGCCCGGCTGATGTCGGCGTTCAGGCGGTTGATCTGACCCAGGAGGTCGTTGGTCCGATCGATGTCGGCCGAAATTCGCGCATCAACGGTTTCGCCGAGTTCAGCGAACTGCGCATTGATCCGCGAGGTCTCGGCCAGGAAGTCCTCGACATTCGAGATCGCCTGGCTGCGCAGCAGGCTGGACGAGGGATCGTCGGCCGCGGCCCCGAAGGCGGTGAAGATGTCGTCCAGCCGCGAGAAGTAGAAGCTTTCGCTCGATGGATCGCCGAACAGCGCCTGGGCGTTGTCCAGATACTGCGAGACCGCGCCCCAGCGGCTGGAGTCGGACTGGGCCGTCAGGGTCGCGAGCTGCAGGTACTGGTCGGTGACCCGGCGCACCCCCTGGATGTCGACGCCCATCCCCTGCCCGCCGACCACCAGCGGCGCCTGATCAACGCGCTTGCGGACGTATCCGGACGTGTTGACGTTGGCGATGTTGTCGGACGTTACGCGCAGGTTCATCTGGGCTGCGTTGAGCCCCGACGCCGCGGTCTTCAGCGTGGCCGTCAGTGACACGGTTTACCCTCCGCCCGGCAAAGCCTGACGCGCGACCCGGCCAAATCTGCCGGGATGATGGTGAACGTCCGCGCGGGGGCCATGCAAAAATCCAATTATTTCAACGATGTCCGTTCTGGACGCCGTCGAGGCTGGATTCGATGGCGCAAGACCGGCGCCAAGATCGCGGCGCGCGTTTCCGACCCCGGCGCCAAAGCTAGCTGGCAGGGCGGCAGGGACGACCCATCGTACAGCTTCGGCTCGGCAAAAATGGCCCCGGGAGGGGGCGCCATGCGTTGGGCCACTCGGCCATTTTCCCTTATTTTTCCTGGGTTTTTTGAGTTGGCGCGAAGGTTGCTCTGAACCCGTCGAATGTACGTGGCGCAGAAGCGCTCCCATCGAGAAAGCCCGGCGAACGCTGGGCGGACCCATCGGAAGCCATGACAGCGCCTCTGTTCAATTTGCCGATCACCGCCCCGATCACCGGGGGCGCCGCCGCAGGCAATGCCGGCCAAGGCGCCCTGGGCGGTTTCGAAGCTCTGCTGGCCGCTTTCTTCGGCGGACAGGGCGTCGAAGCGGCCGCGGGCCTGTTCGGCGACGCCGCCGGCGACCATGCGGAGGCTGCGGGCGACAAGCCGGCCAAGTCCGACCTCGAAGACAAGACCGCCCCGACCGATCCTCTGGCCCTGGCCGCGATGCTGATCACGACGCCAGCCCCCGTGGCCGCCGTGGCCGTCGCGGTCGCCGCCGCCGATGCCGCCTTCGGGGGCGGTAAGACTGATACGCCCGCCCCAACGGACGCCGCGCCCGCTTTCGCCACGCCGCCGCTGACCGCCGACCAGGCCGCCGCCGACCAGACCAATCTGGCCGCGCCGACCGGCGACGCCACCGAAGTCGCCGACCTCGCCCCCAAGCTCCCCGGTCTCCCCGAAGACAAGACCGCCGACGCGCCGAGGCCGGCCGCGCAGCCGACAAAGGCTCAGCCCAAGCAGCTTCAGCCGTCCGCGCCGCAGCCGCAGGTGCAGGCCGCTCCGGCCGAAGCGCCACAAGCGCCCGCCGACCAATCGGGCCTGGCGCTGGCTGAAGCCGCCGTCCTTGCCGCAGAGCCTGAGGCCGAGGCCGAAGCCCCTTCGCTTCAGCCGCACGCCGCGCCGCGCGCGACGCGGCACGCCGACGCTTCACGCAAGACCGGAACTGACGCGGCCGCCGCGCCCGTTGCGGACGACTCCGTCCTGCCGACCGCAGTCGCCCAGGCCCAGGGCGTCGAGACCGCCGCCGAGCCGGCTTCGGCTCTCGAGGCCGAGACTGTCGCCGCGCCCGCCGCTCGCGAGGCCAAGCCTGACGCGCCGGCCGCGGACAGCCCTGACTTCCAGCTCCCGCCTCAGGCCTCGGCCACGGCCCATGCGCACGCCGCGTCCGCCCCGCACGGTCCGCCGGTTCGCGCCACCTCCGAGACGATCGCCAACCTCACCGCCCAGATCGGCAAGAAGCTGGAAGGCCGGTCGACGAAATTCGACGTTGAGCTGACCCCCGCCGGGCTCGGACAGGTCAACATTGCGGTCGAGATCGCGGCCAGCGGCAAGATGACCGCAGCCATGTCCTTCGACACCCCGCAGGCGGCGGCCGAACTGCGCGCCCGTTCGCACGAACTGCAGCGGGCCCTGGAACAGGCCGGCTTCGACATCTCCGGCGGCCTCTCCTTCGACGTCGCCGGCGACCAGGGCCGCCAGGCCCAGCAGCAGCAACAGCAGAACGACGGCGCCGCCTGGCGCGGCCGGGCTTTCCACGCGGTGCTCGGCACCGCCGGCGAGGCCGCTGAGACCGCGGCCAGCGCCGCCCTTCAATACGCCCGCCGGTCCGATGCCGGCGTCGACATCCGGATCTAGGGGAAACGCCATGGCCGTTGATGCGACCGCCGCAGCCGCAGGTACGAGCACCGGGGCCACCGCCACGGGCCGCACCCGTATGGCCGACAGCTACGAGACCTTCATGAATCTGCTGACCGCGCAGATCAAGAACCAGGATCCGCTGTCGCCGATGGACGCCACCCAGTTCACTCAGCAGCTGGTCCAGATGACCGGCGTCGAGCAGCAACTGCTGACCAACGACCTGCTGGGGAAGTTGGTGACCAACTCGAGCTCCGGCATCCAGACTTCGGTCAGTCTACTGGGCCGCGAGGTTCGCGCGCTTGATGACTACGCCAAGCTGAACGCCGGCAAGGCAGAGTGGAACTACAAGCTCGACCGCGAAGCGACCGACGTCACGATCGAAGTGCTCAATGAGCTCGGCAAGGTCGTGCAAGTCGTCAAGCCGACCGGCGACGACCTCAAGGCCGGCGACCACAAGTTCGAATGGAACGGCAAGGACCGCACCGGCGCTCAGATGCCCAATGGCGGCACTTATATCCTGCGCATCACCGCCAAGGACTCAGCCGGGGCGACAGTCCCGGCGACCAACTTCATCAAGGGCGTCGTCACCGGCGTCGAGCAGGTCGACGGCAAGACCCTGATCACGGTCAACGGCGTCCAGGTCGGCTGGGAGAAGGTGACCTCGATCGCGGAAGCGCCGAAGGCCGCTGCAAACGACACCACCGATCCGACCGACAACACCAACAACCCGGACGAGGAAGATCCTCAGTCCGAAGTGGCCGCCTGATCGGCGCGCCGGCACAGCATACGTAAAGGAAGGCAGACACCATGAGCATCAACAGCGCCATGCTCTCCGGCGTTTCGGGGCTAATCTCCAACTCGTCGGCCCTGGCGGCGATCTCCGACAACATCGCCAACGTCAACACCACCGCCTACAAGCGCAACCAGGTGAACTTCGCCAACGTCGTCACCGCCCAGGCGGTGAAGGGCCGCTACTCGGCCGGCGGCGTGCAGGCGGTGACCCGCCAGTTCGTCAGCCAGCAGGGCCTGATCCAGAGCGCCACCTCGCCGACCGATCTCGGCATCTCCGGCGACGGCTTCTTCGTCGTGGCGACCAAGGGCGGCACGCTGACGCCCAACGATGAGCGCGTGTTCACCCGCTCGGGTTCGTTCAGCGTCGACGCCGACGGCTACCTGGTCAACGACGCCAAGCTCTACCTGCAGGGCTGGCCGGTGCAGGACGACGGCACGTTCGATGCGAACCCGTCCGACCTGGGCTTGATGGAATCCATCAATGTGAAAAACCTCGGCGCGGCGGTGCGCGCGACCAGCAACGTGGTGGTCAACGCCAACCTCAACAAGGCCCAGACCGCCGACGCGGCCAAGAACGCGGGCTATGTGGTCGGCGAGATGGCCGACTGGGCGGTGAACCAGAACGCGGCCACAGGCACGCAGCCCGACTTCACCTTTGAGATGAACATCATCGATTCGGTCGGCGCCACCCACAAGGTCGCCGTCGCCCTCATCAAGGACAACGTGACGCCGAACCTCTGGAAGGCCGAAATGTACGCCGTGCCGGCCAGCGACATCAGCGGCGCGACCAACGGCCTGATCCAGTCCGGCAACATCCAGTTCACAGCCAACGGCGAGTTGGATCTTGCCGCGGCCGGCACCACCCTCTTCGGCCCGACTGCCAGCATCAGCCTCGGCGCCTCCGGCACCGCCACCACCCCGCGTTGGGCCGACAGCCTGGGCATCGAGGCCTCCAACATCGCCTTGGACTGGAGCAAGGTCTACCAATACGCCTCGCCCTCGACCCTGCGCTCCTCGAACCCGGACGGCGCCAACGTCGGTAACGTCGTAGGCGTTGAGGTCGGCGAAGACGGCGTCGTCTCCGCCATCTTCGACAACTCTGAAGTTCGCAAGATCGCCAAGATCGGCCTGGCGTCTTTCGCCAATCCTGATGGCCTGGCGCCGGTCAGCGGCAATGCCTATCGGCCGACCATTCCTTCGGGCGAGTTCGTGATCAAGCAGCCGGGCATTGGCGGAGCCGGCGAAATTGCTGCCGGTACGCTGGAAGCCTCGACCGTTGACCTGTCGGCAGAGTTCACCGGCCTCATCACTACACAGAAAGCCTATTCAGCATCCTCAAAGATCATCACGACGGCGGATCAGATGCTTGAGGAGTTGATAAATATTAAGAGGTAATACCTGACGTTAAACACTCTTAACATCGACCGACGACTTAGACTGTATCAAAAGCGAACACCGGGAAATCATGATCAAGGATTTGTTTACTATCGTGATTCACCGGCTGTTATGTCGTGTCGGCTACGTTCGCGGCTGAACAGTGATGGTCGGAAAGGCGTAAAGCCATGTTGCAGCAACAACAGACGCGCACGAACAGCCGCGGCGAGGCCTATGTCATCGGCCCGACGGGTGCGCCTTTGACGCTTAGTGATCTGCCGCCGCCGGACACTGGTCGGTGGGTGATCCGTCGCAAGGCCGAGGTTGTCGCCGCGGTGCGCGGCGGCCTGCTGACCCTGGACGAAGCGTGCGAACGCTACTCGCTGACCAACGAGGAATTCCTCGCCTGGCAGAAATCGATCGATCGTCACGGCCTGGCCGGACTGCGCACCACGCGCATTCAGCAGTACCGCTGACCCACCGCCCCTTCAGCAGGGGTCTAGCGAATTGCGACCGCGCCGCTTCCCCGGCGCGGTCGTTTTCGTTTCAGCGCTGATAGGGCGCGCCCAGCAGGTTCACGTCCGAGACCTTGCGCACGGTGACCGCGATCCGCTCGCGCTCTCCGGCGCGGCGCTCGACCAGCAGCCGGGTGACCTGGGCGTCGTCGTGGAACGCGTAGCCCTTGATGGCGTCGAGGATCGCCTTGGCCAGGTTGTCCAGGTCGATCCACGGCGGGTCGCCGACATACTCCATGATGATCTCGACGGAGAATTCGCCCCAGGTCGGCCGCGAACCGCGCCAGGCCTTGCGGAAGAACTCGTAGATCAGCGGCTTGTAGTAGCGCGCCTGGGTGGTCAAACCATCGACCACGACCTCGACCACGCCGCCGATCTCGCGTGCGCGCACCTTGCCGTGTTGCGTCCAGCTATCGTCCATAGTCGTCCATAATCCGTGCGCGCCTTGCAGTCTCGCGCCCGTTCGTTAAACCGGCGCTGCGAACCAATCGGAGCCTTCAAGAGATGACCGCGACCCGCACCGAAACCGACACCTTCGGACCCATCGAGGTCGCGACCAACGTCTATTGGGGCGCCCAGTCCCAGCGCTCGATCGGCAACTTCAAGATTGGCTGGGAAAAGCAACCCCGCCCGATCGTCCGCGCCCTGGGCATCGTCAAGCGCGCCGCCGCCGAAGCCAATATGGAACTCGGCCGCCTGGACCCCGCGATCGGCGCCGCCATCGTCGCGGCCGCGCAGGAAGTTATTGACGGCAAGCTCGACGACCACTTCCCGCTGGTGGTCTGGCAGACCGGCTCGGGCACACAGTCGAACATGAACGCCAACGAGGTGATCTCGAACCGCGCCATCGAGATGCTGGGCGGCGAGATGGGCTCCAAGAAGCCGGTCCACCCCAACGACCACGTCAATATGAGCCAGTCGTCGAACGACACCTATCCGACGGCCATGCACATCGCCTGCGCCGAGCAGGTGGCCAAGGAGCTGATGCCGGCGCTGGAGCACCTGCATGCGGCCCTCAAGGTCAAGGTCAAGGACTTCGACCACATCATCAAGATCGGCCGGACCCACACCCAGGACGCCACCCCGCTGACCCTTGGCCAGGAGTTCTCCGGCTACTCGCAGCAGGTCGCCAACGGCGTACGCCGGATCAAGGACACCCTCGCCGGCCTCTATGAGCTCGCGCAGGGCGGCACCGCCGTCGGCACCGGCCTCAACGCCCCGGTCGGCTTTGCTGAGTTGGTGGCTCAAAAGATCGCCGAGATCACCCGCCTGCCGTTCATCACCGCGCCGAACAAGTTCGAGGCCCTGGCCGCCCACGACGCCATGGTCTTCAGCCACGGCGCGATCAACACCATGGCCGGCTCGCTGTTCAAGATCGCCAACGACATCCGCTTCCTGGGCTCGGGTCCGCGTTCGGGCCTGGGCGAACTGTCGCTGCCGGAGAACGAGCCGGGCTCGTCGATCATGCCGGGCAAGGTCAACCCGACCCAGTGCGAGGCTCTGACCATGGTCTGCACCCAGGTGTTCGGCAACAACGCCACCCTCACCTTCGCCGGCGCCTCGGGCCACTTCGAGCTGAACGTCTTCAACCCGGTGATGGCCTACAACTTCCTGCAGTCCTGCCGCCTGCTGGCCGACGCCTCGATCTCGTTCACCGACAACTGCGTGGCCGGAATCGAGGCCCGCGAGGACAACATCAAGGCTGCGCTGGATCGCTCGCTGATGCTGGTCACGGCTCTGGCGCCGAAGATCGGCTACGACAACGCCGCCAAGATCGCCAAGACCGCTCACAAGAACGGCACCACCCTGCGCGAGGAAGCGGTCGGCGGCGGCTACGTCACCGATGCCGAGTTCGATGAAGTCGTGCGCCCGGAAAAGATGATCAGCCCGGGCTGATCGGCCGAGCCCCAACAACGAAAAGGCCGCCCCTCGGGGCGGCCTTTTTGATTCCGGCTTCCGATCGGCCTCAGGCTTGCCGCTGAACTGCGAAGTCCGCCAGATCTTCCATCGCCGGGCGCCAGCTGTTGTTGGCGGCGAAATCCCCGAGCTGCGCCTTGGCAGCGACCGCATAGTCGGCGGCCAGATCCAGGGTCGCGGCGGCCGCGCCAGTGCTGGCGACTAGTTCGCGCGCCCGCTGGAAGTCCTCGTCGGTCTGCTCGCGGCGGCCGACCGTGCGGTCCCAGAACGGCTTCTCGGCGGCGCCGGTCTTGGCGATGGTCAGCAACAGCGGCAGCGTCGCCTTGCCTTCGCGGAAGTCGTCGCCGGCGTTCTTGCCCAGCGTGGCGGCCTCGCCGCTGTAGTCCAAGGCGTCGTCGACCAGCTGGAAGGCCAGGCCCAGGTCCTGACCGAAGCGGCGCAGGGCCTCGCGGCGCTGCGGGCTGGCGCCGGCCGACACCGCCCCGGCCTCGGCGGCGGCGGCGAACAGCTCGGCGGTCTTGGCCTTGATGATCTCAAGATAGAGGTCTTGGCTCAGGTTCAAGTCGTGGGCGCGGGTCAGCTGCAGCACTTCGCCTTCGGCGATGACGCGGCTGGCGCGGGCCAGGATCTCCAGCGCGTGCATCGAGCCGGCCTCGACCATCAGCTCGAAGGCGCGGGCGAACAGGAAATCGCCGACCAGCACGCTGGCCGGAGCGCCCCAGATCAAGTGGGCGGCGACCTTGCCGCGGCGCAGCTGCGAGGAATCGACCACGTCGTCGTGCAGCAGGGTCGCGGTGTGGATGAACTCGACGGCGGCGGCCAGCTTGATGCAGGCGTCGTCTTGCGCGCCAGACACGCGGGCCGCCGCGATGGTCAGCAGCGGCCGCAGGCGCTTTGCCGAGCCGCCGATCAGATGTTCGGCCAGCGCCGGGATCACTGAGACGGGGCTCATCATCCGGTCGCGGATCAGGGCGTCCACCTTGGCCATGTCGGGTTTCGCGAGCTCAAGGAGGCCGTCGATCGAGACGGGCTTTTCGCGGGCGATGGCGGCGCTAGCGGCGTCCAAAATACCGAAACTCCAAGGCTTTCGACGACGGCCGTGACCGGGCCGCCGTTTGCGGGGGACAATGGTCACGCGATAGACCAGGGTCAAGGCGGGCTTAGCCGTCCTTCAGCGCAAATGGAACCAGTGTCAGACCTGATAGAGCCAGCAATTTCAGAGGATCGCCTGCTGGGAGGGCGCATCCTGCTACGCCAGGCTGTAGGGGGCTACCGCGCCGGCATGGACGCCGCCCTGCTGGCGGCCGCCTGCGACGCCGCCGATGGCGTGCGGGTGCTCGAGGCGGGATGCGGCCCGGGCGGCGCCCTGCTCGCCGCCGCGGTCCGCAGGCCCGGGACCGACTTCCTCGGCTTGGAGCGCGATCCGGCCGCCGCCGAACTGGCCCGCGCCAACGCCGAGGCCAACGGCCTCGCTGCCCGGGTAAGCATCGTTGAGGGCGACGTGGCCCTGCCCTTCAAGACCCTCGGCCTGCCGCCGTTCGACGCCGTGATGTCCAATCCGCCGTTCTTCGACGATGCGGGCGCCTTGCGCGCGCCGGCTCCAGCCAAGCGCGGCGCCTGGATGGCCGACGGCGGCTTGGCCGCCTGGACAGGGTTTCTGCTCAAGGCCGTACGTGAGGGCGGCTCGATCACCCTGGTCCACCGCGCCGACCGGCTGGCCGACATCCTCGCCCTGCTGGCGCCCAAGGCCGGGTCGTTCCAGGTCCGCCCGATCCACTCGCACGCCGACGCCCCGGCCAAGCGCGTGCTGGTCCGCGCGCTCAAGACCGGAAAGGCGCCCCTGCAGCTATTGCCCGCCCTGGTGCTGCATCCAAGGGTCGGCGCCAAGCACACGGCCGAGGCCGAGGCGATCCTGCGCGGCGAGTCCGACCTGCCCTGGGCCTGAGCGGCTGCAGTTCCGCGACTCCGGCGAGACCTCCACGGCGTTCGTCGCAAAGACGAACCGCCATATGGCCACACGATATTCTGGTCGCCTCGAGACGCCATCGTGGAGATCTGAATGCGTTCCTTCAGCGCCAGCCCAGCCTGGCTCGCATCGGTGGCCGCCGTGGCCATCGTCAGCGGGGTCGCCGGCAGCGCGACCGCGCAGACTGCTGGTTACGTCCAGGGCAAGGTTGTCGATGAGAACGGCACAGCTCTGGGGGGCGTGGAGGTTACGGCGCGGTACCAGTCCAACCCGGGCGGCACGTCGATATCCCGCACGTCCGCCACCGGTGCGGACGGCCGCTACAGCATCAATATTCAACAGCCGGTCGGCACCTGGTCGATCCACGCCTCGACGACCGTCGCTGGAATTCCCGTCACCTTGACGCCGGACACCGAGGCGCTCTTCGCCGGCAACGCCGGGGCGATCCGGAACCTTCGCATCCAATACGCCGAGCAGACCCCCGACAGCACTTACGGGGTGGGCGGCATCGTCGTCGTCAGCACCGCGTTCGGCGACTATTCGGATCTCGCGGGGACGCAGATCACCCTCCGGCCAGCCGCCGGCGGCGCGGCGATCACCCGGACGGTCCGCCAGACAGGCGAGGGCTGGGTCGTGACCGGCTTCAAGCCCACCAGCTACGTGGTGACGGCCCAGCGCAACGGACTACCCCTCCTGCTCACCAAGGATAACACCAGCAATTGGGCGTTGAGCTACACCGGCTCCTTCTCCACCGGCGGGTACTACGACACGCGGCACATGCGCGTGATGGTCAAGGCCGCGCCTCCAGGGACCCAACCGCCGCCTGCTCCGCCCCCTGGCAACACGCCGCCGCCCGACCCGACGCCTCCGCCGGGCACCACGCCGCCGCCGGGCGGCAATCAGGGCCCGCCCGCCAACGTACCGATCGATCAGCGTCGCTTCGACCTTCCCCAGACGCCTCAAACCGTCGGCCGCTGGAGCGTCTCGCCCCTGACGATGTCGTTCAAGGGCTCCAGCGACAAGACGACGCCGAACCAGGTCCTGGTCTGGACCCGTGTGACGAACACCTCGCCTCTGCCCCAGGTCGTCGCGTTGTCCTTCAGGTTCGTGCTCAACGGCCGCTCGACGACCTTCCCTTCGTCCAAGGTGGAGGGCGGCAGCGGGGGGACCTCCGCAGGGGGAGCCGCGCCGTACATCAGCTCCGTGGTGCCCCTCAAGTCGTCGACGTCGCTCGCATCGGGTCAGTCTGCGCTCGTGGGCGTGACGTTCCCGATCTCCCAGCAGGAGCAGACGGGCATTCGCTCTATGAAGGTGACGGCGGTCGAGCAGCCGCTGGCCAAGCTCCTCGGACAACCGCGCGACGCGGGCACGATCGAGATCGCCCTTCCGCCCCGCCCGACCAGCGAGTCCGCGCCCCAGCAAAAGGCCGATGCTCCTGCTCCGGCGCCCGCTCCAGCCCCTACGCCGACGCCTGCCCCCACCCCGACGCCGGGCCCCACGCCTACGCCGCCTCCCGCCGCCGTGGTCGGGGACGTAAAGATCGTCGCGCCGGTCGCGACCTCGGGCGAATGGTCGTTGCAAGTCACCAGCATGTCCCATCGGGACGGGCAGGATGGGACGACGGTCTATGCGGACCTGACCAACCAGACGCAAACGCCGATCAAGCTGAACGGCAGCCGGGTCAACGCCATCCTTCGATGGGGCGGCGGCGGCGCCGCACCGACCGTCCGCTTTGATTTCTATGTGAACGGCGTCAAATACTCTGGGTACGACGGCTTCACCGTGCCGCCGGGCCAAGCCGCTAAGCTCGTGGCTCGTTATGCGATCTCGCCGTCCGTGCAGCAGGCCACCCGCGGGTGGATGTTCGAGATCTTCCTCGGCAACAACGCCAAGTTCGAGGTCCGACTGCCGCCCAGGGACGCCGCGTTCGTCCCTTACATGCCGGTCTACGTCGGCCCCGTGGATCCGACCCCGACGCCCGCCGCCGAGGCGGACATGCGCGCGCTGGCGGGAACCTACGCCCTGACCAACTTCGGCGAACTGACATTGCGCTATGAAGGCGGACTGCTGCTGGGCGAGACCCGCACGCAGGCAGGACAGCCGGTGATGGACACGCTCAAACTGTCGATGCCCACGGCCGGCAAACTGCAGGGCGTGCTGCAGCGCCCGAACGAGCCGCCCTCGCGCGCCTGGTTTGCGTTAGACCTGACGGCGTCTCCTGACCGCGCGCGAATCGAGGGCGAAATCGCCTCCGTTCATCCGCCGATCAATACGCCCCGCGTCTTCCGCGCCGTGCGTCCGGCCCCAGCCCCTGCGGCTGGCGGCACGGGATCGACGGCCACGCCCGCCGGGGCGACCCGCATCGGCCCCTACGACGTCGTGTTGGTCTCAGCCCAGCAGGAGGGCGGCGGGGATTGGGAAACCACCTGGTCGCTGACCAACCGAAGCAAGGTCCCCACCACGGTGAGGCTGAGCGACGTCGCCGCCACGCTGCGCGGCGCGGACGGCCGGACCAACGAAGCGTCCGGACCCTACAACTATGCGGGCGAGAGCGGGCGGCGGGTGCGGCCAAGCGGCTTCCAGATCGCGCCGGGCGAGGAGACCAAGATCCGCTTCTGGCATTCCGGCTCAAGCCGCATGACTCCGGAGGGCTACAGTTTCCGGGCCGGGACATCGGAAAGCGCGATCGGCGCCCCGGGCCAGAGTGCTACGTCCTCGGGGGGCTTCCAGCAAACCGCCTACCTCGACATGAAGGTGGATCGCGTGACCCGCTCCGCCTTGGGCTGGGTCGAGGTGACGCTGACCGCCAAAAATGACGGCGACGTCCGCCGCGGCGTCCAGCACGACCCGCAACGGTTCTCGGTGTTGGCGGCGAACGGCGTCGAATATTCCTGGGACGGCAACTACTACGGCGCGTCCCGCGGCGAGCACCTGGGAGCCACCCTCTACCTGACCAAATCACAGGGCCAGGTCACCTACGTCTTCCCGCAAGTGCCCCCCAACGTACAGCCGACCCGGCTGATCCTGCGCCAGAACGGCCAACAGACCGCGAGCTTCGACCTGCCGCGCTAATGCCGCCGGCCTACCCTTTGAACCAGACCACCTGGTGCGAGACGGCCAGCAATTGGCCGTCGTCGGACCACAGTTCGGCGCTCTGGTCGTTGAAGCCGTGCTTGAACGTCCGCACGTCGCTGACGCAAAGCAGCGAACGGCTGGCCTGGCGGCCCAGCGCCGCCTCGTCGGCCATGAAGTAGGTCGACAGCGACACCGTGGCGACCGGCGGGACGTCGCCGCGCACCTGGGCGATCTTCACCACGGTGGTGTCGCTGAGTGCGGACAGCGACACGAAGTCCAGCGGCCGCCGCGGCTCATCGCGAACCCATGCATGGGCCAGGCCCTCAGCAGGCGCCTCGGCGCTCGCCCCGGTCGTGAACGGCTGCCCGTGCCCGTAGCGGAATTCGTAGCGCGCCCGCCAGCCGCCACGGTCGCTGGTGTCCAGGGCGGGGATTTGGTCAGCGGTCGCAACCTTCGGCGGCGCGGCCGGCTGGTGGGCCCAGGTATCGCGCTCGGCGCCGGTCACCGCACTGGAGGTGGTCACCACGACGCCCTCCTGCCGCATCTCCACCTGCCAGTGCTGGGTCGAGCGCCCATCGCGCACCAGCCGCACGGCCACCTCGAAGCCCCCCTCGGCGATCGCCGCGCAGAAATTGACGGTCTGGGCGATAGGCCGCCCGCGCCGTTGCGGGTGCTCCAGCACGGCCTTCAGCATGATCGCGGCCGTCGTCCCGCCAAACGGTCCGGCCATGTTCCAGTAGGCCGGAGAGGTCGCCCCGCGGAACAGGCCTTCGCCGATCGGCTCCAGGCTGACCGCGGCGTCGAGGGAGTGGGCGGAGGCCATCGTGTCGCTCATTTACCCAGCATGCCACGCTTCGTGTGGCCGTCGATGACCTTCGAGGTCATCGGATTTCCAAAGCACTTGTCACCCAACCGCGGCCTTGGACAGCGACACCCGGTCACATGATGTGGCGGGCTACGAGCCTCCATATGGGTCCGGCGG
Source organism: Phenylobacterium sp. P4_E10 (assembly GCF_056401675.1). Lineage (NCBI taxonomy): Bacteria > Pseudomonadati > Pseudomonadota > Alphaproteobacteria > Caulobacterales > Caulobacteraceae > Phenylobacterium > Phenylobacterium sp. P4_E10. The sequence continues at coordinate 122,991 of NZ_JBFUIW010000013.1, forward strand.
GGGATCATGAGCGGCGCGGGGCCAAGCCAAGCCGGCATCGAGGAGACGACCGACGCATGATGCGCGCCACGACGCAGCCTGACGCCCATCCCGTGCACCTCTGGATGACCCAGACCTGGCTGACCCTTGGGGCCGCCGTGCTGGCTGCCGGCTTCCTGCAAGCCGGAGCGGCCGCCGCGCATGTGGACTTCACCGGGGCCCACAGCACCAAGCCGATGGCCATTGCGCTTGAGCCCTCGCCCACCGGCAAGATCGTGAAGACCCTCGTCTGGGAAGGCGCCGATGTCGATGGTGACGGCGCGCCCGACTTCGTCAATCCTACCGGCCAGGACCCGCGCGTGCACGACGCCTACGGCTATGGCGAGTTCGGCGCCTCGCGCGACGGCGGCTCGCGCCGCCATGAGGGCGTCGACTTCATCGCCGAGAAGGGCCAGCCGGTTTCCGCCCCCATCTCGGGCTACGTGACCAAGATCGGTTCGGCCTACGCCGACGGCAGCGACCTGAAATTCGTCGAGATCACCAACCCGGCCATCAACTACGTGGCCCGCGTCTTCTATGTGAACCCGCAGGTCAAGGAAGGCGACGTCCTGCGCCTGGGCCAGGAGATCGGCAAGGCTCACGGCCTGCAGGCGCGCTATCCGGGCGGCATGACCGACCATGTCCATCTGGAGCTGATGGGGCCCGACAAGAGGCGCATGGACGCCACCGCTGTGCTGTCCCAGCGCTACGTCACCCGCTTCGGCGCCTAGGGTGTGGCGGTCACGCCCTACTCCTTGCGGTGGTAGGTGTAGTCGTACCGCATTCGCCAGGTGACGCCGTAGTCGCCTGAGCTCTCGGACCACTGGCGAACAGTGCCGTCCGCCGCCGGCTGCAAGTTCATTCGGATCAACACGACCGGCGCGTCCGCACGCTGTTGTTCGCTCAGCAGGTTCATCCGGCTGCCGTCCCACCGACCAGCGAACAGCCGCCGCGCGCCCGTGGAGCCGGAGCCGAACTGAACCCATTCGCGCCGCGAGCGGTCCCATAGGTTCAGGCTGCCGCCCTCGAACCCGTCGACGCCCTTGAAGGTCTCCTGCAAGGCGCATCCCTTGAAGGTGACGGCGATCTCGCTCTCGCCCGCCGGCGCGCCCGACTTCGTCTCGCGCACCTCCCAACGTCCGAGCCAGAAGTCGAGCTGACGGTGTTCGGCGGCCGAGCAGTCAGTGGCGGCTGCGGCAGGCGCCGCGGCCTGGAGCATAAGGAGAAGTGCGAGCATTCGCCCAGCCTGCCCCATCGACCCGATCGGTTGCGAATCGCGGCGGCCAAGGGCGCTGAAATCACGACCAAAGCCGCCGCAACAAAAAAGGCCCGGACATCAAGTCCGGGCCTTCCTCGTCTTGAAAGCTGAGCGCCCTTAGTTGCGGGCGGTGTCGACCAGCTTGTTCTTGGTGATCCAGGGCATCATGGCGCGCAGGCGCTGACCAACTTCCTCGATCTGATGCTCGGAGGCGCGGCGACGGGTCGCCTTCAGGCTCGGCTGACCGGCCTCGTTCTCCAGCATGAAGTCGCGCACGAAGCGGCCGGACTGGATGTCCTCCAGCACCTTCTTCATTTCCGCCTTGGTGTCGGCGGTCACCACGCGCGGACCGGTCACGTACTCGCCGTACTCGGCGGTGTTCGAGATCGAGTAATTCATGTTCGAAATGCCGCCTTCGTAGATCAGGTCGACGATCAGCTTCACTTCGTGCAGGCACTCGAAATAGGCCATTTCGGGCGCGTAGCCCGCCTCGACCAGGGTCTCGAAGCCGGCGCGGATCAGTTCCACCAGGCCGCCGCAGAGCACGGCCTGTTCGCCGAACAGGTCGGTCTCGCACTCTTCACGGAAGGTGGTCTCGATCACGCCCGAACGGCCGCCGCCGATGGCCGAGGCGTAGGCCAGGCCGAAGTCCAGCGCATTGCCGGTGGCGTTGTGATGGATGGCGATCAGGCACGGCACGCCGCCGCCCTTCTGATACTCGCCGCGCACGGTGTGACCCGGGCCCTTCGGCGCGATCATCAGGACGTCGATGCTGTCCTTGGGCTCGATCAGGTTGAAGTGCACGTTCAGGCCGTGGGCGAACAGCAGCGCCGCCCCGTCCTTGATGTTCGGAGCGATTTCGTTGGCGTAGATGCCGCGCTGCAGCTCGTCGGGCGCCAGCACCATGATCGCGTCGGCCCAGGCCGAGGCGTCGGCCACAGTCATCACCTTCAGGCCGTCGGCTTCCACCTTCTTGGCGGTGGCCGAACCCGGCCGAAGCGCTACGGCTACGTCCTTCACGCCCGAATCCTTAAGGTTCAGGGCATGCGCGCGACCTTGGCTGCCATAGCCTACGATCGCGATCTTCTTGTCCAGGATGCGGGCGAGGTCGGCGTCGCGGTCATAGTAGACGCGCATGATCATTCTCCTGAAGTCGAAGGTAGCCACGGTTCCGCGCAACGGCGCCGCAGCAAAGGCCGGGCTATGGAGGGGAATTTTGCGCGGAGGTCAAGGGAAGGCCCCGCATATGCGGCGTTTCGTCGGAAAAACCTGGCGCTTGAACCCTGCGCAGGGTCGTCCGACATAGGGGCGCTATCGCGAAGGGATAAATGCATGGCCGCGACACCGATGGATGTGGTCGGATTCTGGAAGGCCGCGGGGCCGGAAAAGTGGTTCGCCAAGAACGCCAAGTTCGACGAAGCCATCGCCCTGCGCTTCGAGCCGGTCCACCACGCCGCCGCGCGCGGCGAATACGACGGATGGGCGGCAAGCCCGGAAGGCGCATTGGCCCTGCTGCTGCTGCTCGACCAGTTTCCCCGCAACCTCTTCCGCGGCTCAGCCCACGCCTTCGCCACAGATCCCAAGGCCCGGGCGGTGACCCGCACCGCGGTCCTCGCCGGCCACGACCGAGCCGGCGACCCGTCGCTACGCCAGTTCTTCTACCTGCCCTACGAGCACTCCGAGGACATGGCCGACCAGGACGAGTGCGTGCGGCTGTTCGCGGCGCTCAAGGACGAGACCGGCGACGGGGAGTTGCTGCGCTGGGCCGAACTTCATCGCGACATCATTGTCCGCTTCGGCCGCTTCCCGCACCGCAACGCCTGCCTGGGACGCACCACCACGCCGAACGAACAAGCCTTCCTCGAAGAGGGCGGCTTCGCCGGCTAGTTGCCCTTGCTGAAGGTGGTGTTGAGGGTGCGCTGCATCTCGACCATTGTTTCCTGCGACACCCTGGCGCGGCGTTCAAACTCGTCCTGCGGCATGCAGATCCGCTTGGTGAAGCGAGTGCCGGTGGTCGTCTCGGCGCGGCAGACCATCTTCACGCGGCGCGCCTCCGGCTTCTGATCCTGGACCGGCG
>NZ_JBFUIW010000014.1:0-125000 GCF_056401675.1 Phenylobacterium sp. P4_E10
GCGCGGGCCAGACCGCGCCGGCGGGCCGGCGGGGCGACGGCCAAGGTCAGGATCTCGGCCTCGCCGGCGATGGCGCGGCAGAGGATGAAGGCCAGCAGACCTTCATCCTCGACCAGCAGCGCGAAACCGCCGGGGCCGTCGAGCAGCTGGGCGATCTCGGGGCCGGACCAGGCGTTGTCGAAGGCGCTGGCGTGGATCTGCGCGAGGGCGTCGGCCTCGTGGCCCCAGGCGCCGCGCAGCTTCACGGCTCGAGCGTCCGGCCGCCGGGCAGCTTGGCGTCAGGCGCGCGCAGGTAGAGCGGGCGCGGCGGCGGCGGCGACTTGGCGGCGGCGGCGAGCGCCGCCACCACGGCCGGGTCGGCGCGGTTGGTCTCGGCGACCGTGGCCGAGGGCCGCATCTCGGCCAGCAGTTTCGCGCCGGTGCCGACCAGGACGTCGGGGGCCAGTTCGGCGACGCGGGCGGCGGCGGTCTCGATCGGCAGGGCGTCGGGGGCGCTGACCGCGACCCCATCGGCGAAGGCCTGCAGGTAGACCTGGCCGCGCTTGGCGTCGAGCACGGCGAACACCCGGCCGTCATGGGGTTTTGCGAGGGCTTCCAGCGAGCCGATTCCGACCGCGGGCACGCCCAGCGCCGCCGACAGCCCCTTGGCGAAGGCCAGGCCGACCCGCAGGCCGGTGAACGAGCCCGGGCCGACGGTGACGCCGATGCGGTCCAGCTGGTCGAAGCCGAGGCCGGCTTCGCGCATCAGCTCGGCGACCAGCGGGGCGAGGCGCTCCTGGTGGCCGCGGTCCATCGGCTCGATCTTCGAAGCCAGCACCACGCCGTCCCGCACCACCGCGGCGGAGCAGGCGAACAGGCAGGTGTCGATGGCCAGGACGATCACGCCGGCGCGGGCTCCAGCGCGGGCCTTAGAGGGTCTGCTCGACCCGGGTGACCTCGGGGACGTAGTGCTTGAGCATGTTCTCGACGCCGGCCTTCAGCGTCGCCGACGAGGACGGGCAACCCGAGCAGGCGCCGCGCATGTGCAGCCACACCACGCCGGTGTCGGCGTCGAAGCGGTTGAACAGGATGTCGCCGCCGTCCTGGGCCACGGCCGGACGGATGCGGGTGTCGAGCAGGTCCTTGATCTCGGCGACCACCTGGGCGGTCTCGCCCTCGTAGACCGCCTCGTCGTGACCACCGGCCTCCGCGGCGCTCTCGGTGAACAGCGGCCGGCCGGAGGTGAAGTGATCCATGATGGTCGCCAGCACCGGCGCCTTAAGCAGCGGCCAGTCGTGGTCAGCGTCCTTGCCGACCGTCACGAAGTCGGTCCCGAAGAACACCCGGGTGACGCCGTCGATCTCGAACAGCTCGGCCGCCAGCGGCGAAGCCTGCGCCTCGTCCAGGCTGCGGAAGTCGCGCGATCCGTCGGCCAGCACTTCGCGGCCGGGAAGGAACTTCAGGACCTCAGGGTTCGGGGTCAGCTCGGTCTGGATGAACATGAGGGAGATGTGGCGTTTTGCGACGGGAATCGCAAGTTTTCCGACGCCCTAAGCCAGATCTGCGATCTCTTCGTCGGTGAGGTCGCCCGGCACCACCGTCACCGGCACCTTGCGCGCGCCCCACTTCACCCCGTCCTTGGCGATCGAGGAGACCAGCGGGCCGGGGCCACGGCCGCCGACCGCTGAGGCCAGCACCAGGATCTTGATGGCCGGGTCCTCGGAGATGACCTTGCGCAGGGCCGCGCGGGTGTTGTCGGCGTGGACGATGATGAACTCCGGCGCCGCGCCGGTCTCAGCGATCACGAACTCGGCCATCTTGTGCAGGACGGCTTCGGCCTCCTCGCGGGCCTGGCGCTCGATCTCGTCGCGCACGCCGCTCCAGTGCTCGAACACCGCCGGCTCGATCACCCGCAGCAGCGCCACATGGCCGCCCGTCGAACGCGCGCGGCGGCAGGCGAAGCGCAGGGCCGCCTGGAACTCCGGGCTGTCGTCGGCGATGACGAGGAACTTGCGCTGGCTCATGGGCAGACGGTGGCGCGCGGACGAGCCGCGCGCAACCACTACGTTCAGGCGCCCCAGAAGCCGACGATCTTGCGGACCTCGGCCAGGGTCGGGGCGGCGGCTTCGCGGGCCCGTTCGGCCCCCGCGGCCAGCACGCGGTCGATCTCGGCCGGATCGGCCATCAGCCGGCGCATCTCGGACGTCACCGGACCGAGCTTGGCGACCGCAAGGTCGGCGAGCTTGGGCTTGAAGGCGCCGAAGCCCTGGCCGGCGAACTCGGCCAGCACCGCTTCGGAGGTCCGGCCATCAAGGGCGGCATAGATGCCGACCAGGTTCTCGGCTTCCGGCCGGGCCTTGAGCTCTTCCAGGGTCGCGGGCAGCGGCTCTGGATCGGTCTTCGCCTTGCGGACCTTCTGGGCGATGGTCTCGGCGTCGTCGAGCAGGTTGAGCCGCGAATTGTCCGACGGATCGGACTTGCTCATCTTCGCCGCCCCGTCGCGCAGCGACATGATCCGCGCGCCAGGGCCCTGGGTCAGGGCGTCGGGCAGCGGGAAGTAGGCCGGGACCTCGAAGTCGTGGTTGAACTTGGCCGCGACGTCGCGGGTCAGCTCAAGGTGCTGGCGCTGGTCGTCGCCGACCGGCACCTGGGTCGCCTTGTAGAGCAGGATGTCGGCCGCCTGCAGCACCGGATAGGTGTAGAGGCCGACGCTCGAGCGCTCCTTGTGCTTGCCCGACTTCTCCTTGAACTGGGTCATGCGGTCGAGCCAGCCGAGCCGCGCCACGCAGTTGAAGATCCAGGCCAGCTCGGCGTGCGCCGGCACCGCCGACTGCGGGAAGATGGTCGCCACCTTCGGGTCGAGCCCGGCGGCCAGATAGGCGGCGGCGATCTCGCGCACCTGGTCGGCCAGCAGCTTGGGGTCCTGCCACACGGTGATGGCGTGCATGTCGGCGACGAAGATGAAGGTCTCCACCTCGTGCTGCAGGCGGGCGAACTTCACCAGCGCGCCGAGATAGTTGCCCAGGTGCAGGGCGCCGGACGGCTGGACGCCGGACAGCACGCGTTGGGGACCCGTGTAGGCGGGGGGAGCTTGGTCGGTCATGGGATCAGGCTTCTTGAGAGGAGAACATGCAGGCGCGTGTCATCGCGCCGGGAAAGGGCGGGATCAGGCGCGACGCCATCGCCAAGTGTTTCGTCCGTAAGCCATGGCCGTTGCGAATAAAGCCTGCGCGGCCAGGCTGCAAGCCCGTCAGATGTCGGCGACCACGGCGGCGTCGCCCGGCCGGCGCTTGAGCGCGGTGCGGATTTCGCTAGGCGTGATGCCGCGGAAGGCCAGCAGCAGCAGGCCGTAGACCGCCACCCCGACCGCCGCCGTCGCCAGCACCGCGATCTCCTTGGCGCCCAGCCCCACGAGGTGGAAACCGCGCAGCGGAGCCTCCAGCCAGGCCCGTTCGTGGGAGGCGAAGCCGAGCAGCGCGCCGAAGACGATGCTGGCAGCGGCGATGCGGGCGATCCGGCTCCAGGCCGCCGTGGTCGGCGAGTAGTCGCCGCGCTTGTTCAGCAGCAGCACCATCTGCAGGACGTTGATCCAGGCCGCGGCGCTGGTGGCCGCCGCGATCCCCTTCACGCCGATGAACTGGAAGAGGGTGAGGCCGAGCACGATGTTCACGGCCACCGAGATCAGGCCAAAGCGCATCGGGGCGCGGGTGTCGGCGCGGGCGAAGAAGGCCGGCTGCAGCACGCGGGCCAGCACGAAGGCCGGCACGCCCCAGCCGTAGTTGAAGAGGATCCAGCCGGTCTCGCGGGCGTCCAGCACCGTGAAGGCGCCGCGGGTGAAGAGGCCGTCGATCAGGAAAAACGGCATGGCCACCAGGGCGGCGGCGGCCGGCGCGGTCAGGGCCAACGAGAAGATCACCGCCTGGTCGGTGGCGGCCTGGGCGTCAGCATGGTCCTTGGCCTGGATGGCGCTGGAGAGCCGCGGCAGCAGGGCGACGCTGACCGCCACGCCGATCAGGCCGAGCGGCAGTTGGTAGAGCCGGGCCGCAACCTCGGTCCAGGCGCGGCCGCCGGCGACCTGGGAGGCCAGGATGCCGGAGATGAAGATGTTGATCTGCACCGCGCTGGCGGCGATGGCGCCGGGGATCGCCAGCGAGACCAAGGCCTTGATCTCGGGCGTCAGCTTGGGCGTGCGCAGGCGGATGTGCGCCCCCGCCTTGCGCGCGCCCCACCACAGCAGGCTGGCCTGCAGCACACCGGCGATCGGGATGCCGATCGAGGCTGCCCAGGCAGCGCGGATCGGGTCGGTCTGCGGGATCACCGCGATCAGCATCACCAGGTTGAGGATGGTCGGGAAGATGCCGGTGACGATGAAGCGCCGGTGGGCGTTCAGCACCCCCGACAGCAGGGCGCCGATGGCCATGCACGGCAGGTAGGGCATGCTGATCTGGGTCAGCACGATGGCGAGCTTGAACTTCTCCGGATCGGAGGCGTAGCCGGGATTGATGACATACATCAGCCACGGCATCGACAGCTGCGCCAGCAGGGTCAGGGCGATGGTCGCCGCCGCCAGCGTGGCCAGGGCGTCGGAGGCGATGCGGTCGGCCTCCGCCTGGCCCTCGGCGCCGAGGGTCTTGGTGTAGGCTGGCACGAAGGCCGATGAGAACGCGCCCTCGGCGAAGATGCGCCGGAACAGGTTCGGGAAGGCCAGGGCCGTGTAGTAGGCGTCGGCGGCGATGGTGGCGCTGGCGCCCAGGCGGGCGGTCAGCACCAGGTCGCGGGCCAGGCCCATGAATCGGCTGATGAGCGTCAGCCCCGACAGCACCAGGGACGAGCGGATCAGTCCGCTCTTCGGCGGTGGGGGCGCAGGCACGGTCACGGTGGTTGGTGTGCTCCGAGCCTCGATATGGGTCAAGACGCGCCGTTAGCGCGCGACGCTGGCGCGGGCTTTCTGCAGGTTGGCGCGCGGTTTGGGCGAGGCGGCCTCGACCTCTTCGAGAGAGGCCATCAGGTCGGCCTTCAGCGCCGCCATCCGCTTGGCGTCCTTCAACTTCCCGCCGTTCGGCTCGACCACGTAGAAGGCGTCGACGGCCCGCTCGCCATAGCCGTCGATATGGGCTGAGAGGATCGAGAGCCCGGCGTCGGCGATGTTGCGGGCCAAGGCCACCAGCAGGCCGGGCCGGTCGCGGCCGGAGGCTTCGACCACGGTGGAAGCCTCGGAGGCCTCGTTGTCCAGCATCACAGTCGGGGTGATGGTGAAGGCGGCGGCGCGGCCGAAGTCGGTGACCCGGCGCGGTTCGGTCTTGGCCACCTCACCGCGGCCGGCGGCTTCCAGCGACTGGGCGAGCTTGGCCAGGGCGCGGGCGTTGTCGCCGCCGTAGGGCGCGCCGGTGGCGTCCTGGACATAGAAGACGTCGAGCGCCTGGCCCTGGCGGGAGGTGAACACCCGCGCCCCGACGACGTTGGCGCCGGCGGCGGTCACCGCAGCCGCGAGATCGACGAACAGACGCTGGCGGTCGTGGGCGGCGACGACCACCTCGGCGGCGTTCAGCCCGCTGCGGATCTGGCCCTCGGCGGCCGAGCCGCCGGCCGCGGCGGCGCGCGCAGCCAGCGCCGCGTGGCCGAGAATCTCGACGTCGGGGAACGACGTGAAATAGGCGTCTTCCATCGCCTGCACCCAGTCGGCGGTGGCCGGATCGGCGCCGACCAGCCGGACCCGGGCGTCATAGGCGGCGTTCTCGTGATAGCGGCGGATAGCGGCGGCGGCGTCGGATCCCCGGCCGCCGCGGAACACCGCTTCGGTGGCGCCGTAGAGCTCGCGCATCAGCTGGCCCTTCCAGCCGTTCCAGACTCCAGGACCGACCGCACGGATGTCGGCGACGGTCAGCACCAGCAGCAGGCGCAGGCGCTCGGGCGTCTCCACGATGCGGGCGAAGTCGGCGACGGTGCGCGGATCGGAGACGTCGCGCTTCTGGGCGTAGTCGCTCATCACCAGGTGATGCTCGACCAGCCAGGCGCACATCTCGATGCGCTTGCGATCGAGGCCCAAGCGCTCGCAGGCCTGGCGGGCCGAGCGGGCGCCGGCCTTCTCCTGGCCGCCCACTCCGCCTTTGCCGGTGTCGTGCAGCAGCATGGCCAGGAACAGGACTTCCTGGTCGTCGATCAGCGGCATGACCGCGGTCGAGAGCGGGTGGTCCTCGGCGAAGCGGCCGTCGGCGATGTCGGCGATCACCCCGACCGCGCGCAGGGTGTGCTCGTCCACCGTGTACGAGTGGTACATGTTGAACTGCATCTGGGCGACGATGCGGCCCCATTCGGGGATGAAGCGGCCGAGAACGTCGGCCTCGTTCATCATCGACAGGGTGCGCTGCGGATCGCGGCCGTGGGCCAGAATATCGAGGAACACCTTGGCCGCGCGCGGGTCGCGGCGGACCTTGGAGCCGATCAGGCTGGCGCAACGGCTGGCGGCGGTGAAGGCGTCGGGGTGCAGGTCAAGGTCACGCTGGTCGGCCAGGCGGAACAGCCGCAGCATGTTGATCGGGTCGGCCTCGAAGATCTGCGGACCGTCGATGTTGAGGCGGCCGCCCTCCTCGTGGAAACCGGGGTCGAGCTTCTTCTTCTTGGCCTTGCCGTGGCCGGGGATCAGCCGCGACAGCCCCTTGGGCTGCTGCTTGATCTGCTCGGCTTCGAGCTTTGCGGCGAACACGCGGGTCAGCGCGCCCACCTCCTTGGCGATCATGAAGTAGCGGCGCATGAACCGCTCGACGGCGGGGGCGTCACCGCGGTCGCCATAGCCCATGCGCCGGGCGATTTCCGGCTGCAGGTCGAAGGTCAGGCGCTCTTCCGGGCGGCCGGTGGCGAAGTGCAGGTGGCAGCGCACCGCCCACAGGAAGTCGAACGCCTTGATGAAGGTCGCCACCTCCTTGCGGTCGAACATGTCGAGCTGGACGAAGCCGTCGACCTGGCTGACCGGGTGCAGGTACTGAGCGATCCAGAACAGGGTGTTGAGGTCGCGCAGGCCGCCCTTGCCCTCCTTGACGTTGGGCTCGACCAGATAGCGGCTGGCGCCGGCCCGCTCCTGGCGGATGTCGCGTTCCTTGAGCTTGGCGGCGACGAACTGGGCGGCGGTGCCGCGGACCACCTCGGCGCGAAAGCGGCGGATCAGCTCCTCGGCCAGGGCGGTGTCGCCGGTCAGCTGGCGCGCCTCCAGGATCGAGGTGCGGATCGTGTAGTCTTCGCGGGAGAGCTTCAGGCACTCCTCGACCGTCCGCGAGGCGTGGCCGACCTTGAAGCCCAGATCCCACAGCGCATAGAGCATGTACTCGATCACGCTTTCGGCGTGGGCGGTCTGCTTGTAGGGACGCAGGAACAGCAGATCGAGGTCGGAGAACGGCGCCAGGGCGCCGCGGCCGTAGCCGCCGACCGCCAGCAGCGCCAGGCGCTCGCCCTCGGTGGGGTTGCGGGCCCGGAACACGTGGACGGTGGTGAAGTCGTAGAGGGCGGTGACCACCTCGTCGGTGACGCCCGACAGCAGCCGGGCGGTCTCGATGCCGCCGGCGCCGTTCTCCAGGCGCTCCTTGGCGATCATCCGTCCGCGGAACAGGGCCTGCTTGAGGATTTCCAGCGCGCGCCGACGCTGCTCGGTCTCGTCGCCGGCCGCATCGAGGGCGGCAGCGGAGAGCTGGGCGCGCAAGCGCACCCCGTCGACGACATATTCCAGGCGCGTGGGACGAAGGCGAGGCGGCATGACTTGGATATAGTCATCCGGCGCTTCCCTGCCGAGCGCAAAGAAAAAGGCCGGCGAATCCGCCGGCCTTCTCGAGAACTACAGAAGCGCTCAGATCTTAGTCGGCGAGCTGCGCGGCGGCGAGCTTGGCCTGGGCGACCTTCAGGGTGTCCTTCACGCAGCGACCGTAGGCGTTGACCACCAGGGTCTCGCCGGCGGTGTCGCGCAGGCAGACGGTGCGGGCGGCGCGGGCGATCTCGGCGTCCAGCTGGGCGGCCGACTTGCCGGCCAGGGAAACGCGGACTTCGGCGGCGGCGGGGAAAGCAACAAAAGCGGCGACGGCGGCCAGGGTCACAACACGCATCATCTCAAGTTCTCCTGCTGCGCGGCGGGAAATTGGGGAGGAAGACCGCGCTTCAACACGGCGCTTTTTGACGCCTATGTATTAAAAAATTGTGCGGTGCGAGAGTAAACGTGTTGCAGTGCAATATTGTCCAGATTGCGCCTTGTGGGCCATATCGTGCAAAGGATTCTCACGTTTTCGAACGCGCTTACGCATCGTTAACCGCCGCCATTCAGGACTGCGCCGCGATAGGTAAAGTGGTGGAGTTGGTGATGACTGGTGCGAGTTTGGACGGCCGTCTGGAGTTCATGCAGATCGGCCCTGAGACCCGCAAGTCGCTCCGCGCGGCCCAGCCGCTAGTCTCCGAAAAGCTTCCGGCGGCGCTGGACCACTTCTACGCCCAGGTCCGCCGCACGCCAGAGACGAAGGTCCACTTCCGCGACGACGGCCACATCACCAAGGCCCAGAACGCGCAGCTGCGTCACTGGCAGGGCATCGCTTCGGGCGAGTTCTCCGCCGACTACGCCAAGGCCGTGCAGACGATCGGCGGCGTGCACGCCAAGATCGGCCTGGAGCCGCGCTGGTACATCGGCGGCTACGCCCTGGTGCTGGAGCAGCTGGTCCGGGCGGTGATCGAGGCCAAGGCTCCGAAGGGCTTCGGCGCCAAGGCCAAGAACGCCGAACTGGCCGACACCCTGTCGGCGCTGATCAAGGGCACCATGCTCGACATGAGCCTGGTGCTGGACGTCTATTTCGAAGCGGCCGAGGCCGAGCGGGCTAGGTCCGAAGCCGAGCGCGCCGCCGCCGCCGCCGAGCAAGCCAAGGTCGTCCGGACGCTGGCGAACGCGCTGTCAGGCCTGGCCAGGGGCGATTTGACCAGCCGCATCGATCGGCAGCTTACCGGCGACTACGCCCAGCTTGGTGACGACTTCGACGGCGCGGTCGGCGAACTGCACGGGGCGATCGCCGCGGTGGTGGAGTCGGTCGCGGCGGTCACCGCCACGGTCGGCCAGCTGAAAAGCTCAGGCGACGACCTGCAGCGGCGAACCGAGAACCAGGCCGCCTCGCTGGAGCAGACCGCCGCCGCGGTCGACGAGATCACCGTCACCGTGCGGCGGGCCGCCGAGACCGCGCGCCAGACCGCCGCGGCCGTGGCCGACGCCCGCCAGGAGGCCGAGCAGAGCGCCCCGGTGGTGGAGGCCGCGATCTCGGCGATGGGTCAGATCGAACAGTCGGCCGCGCAGATCGGCCAGATCATTGGGGTGATCGACGAGATCGCTTTCCAGACCAACCTGCTGGCCCTCAATGCCGGCGTCGAGGCGGCCCGGGCCGGGGAAGCCGGCAAGGGGTTTGCGGTCGTCGCCTCGGAGGTGCGGGCCCTGGCCCAGCGCGCCGCCGACGCGGCCAAGGAGATCAAGGGCCTCATCACCGACTCCAGCGAACAGGTGGCGCAGGGCGTCGATCTGGTCGGGCAGACCGGCGAGGCGCTGACCCGCATCGTCACCCGGGTGAGCGAGGTGCATGGGCTGGTGGCCGACATCTCCGGCTCGACCCAGGAGCAGGCGGTGGGCCTCGGCCAGGTCAACACCGCGGTCAACGAGATGGACCGGGTGACCCAGCAGAACGCCGGCATGGTGCACGAGACGGCCACGGCCGCGGCCGACCTGGCCCACGAGGCGCAGAACCTGTCGCGGCTGGTCAGCCGCTTCCGGCTGGCGCAGGCGGGCGCTTCTGCAGCGCCGCGACGGGCGGCCTAGGCGGCCCGCTCGATCAGATCGGCGAGCCTGTCCTGGCCAGTCCAGAGCGCGGCGCGCCAGCCGCGGGCCTGGGCGGCCTCGACGTTGGCGGCCTTGTCATCGATGAAGAACAGGTCGGCCGGCGCAAAGCCGGTGCGCGCCTCGATGGCGGCGTAGAACGCCGGAGCCGGCTTGGCATGGCCGAGGTCGGCCGCGTAGTGCATGGCGTCGAAGTGGTGCTTCAGGCCCATCCCGTCCCACAGATAGGCGGCGCGCTCGTGCTCCTGGACGGTGGCCAGGTGCAGCGCGATCCCCTGGGCGCGGAACGCCGCCAGCTGCTCCAGCAATCCGTGGTCAAGGTGGCTGTCGTTTTCGAACCAGTAGTCGCAGAGCTGGTCGCAAGTCAGGTGCGGGGCGATCTGAGCCAGCACAGGCGCCAGGCGCTCGCGCAGCTTGGCGTGGCCATGAATGATGTCGTGGAAATTCGGCGCGAAGAATCTGTCCTGCAGATCTTCAATCTTGAGGCCCAGGTCGCGCTCGAGATTGGCCGACCAGCCGCCGGGGTCGGGATGGACGACGACGACGCCGTCGACATCGACCATCAGCGCCTTCACCGCATCATTTCCTTGAGCTTGTAGAGCGCGGCCATGGCCTCGCGCGGGCTCATGCCGTCGAGGTCGAGGCCCTTCAGCGCCTCCTCGACCTGGCTGGGGCCGCGGCTGGACTCGGGCTCGGCGACGTGGGCGGCGAACAGCGGCAGGTCTTCCAGGTGGGCCGGGGCGCCCGCCTCGCGCTCCAGCCGGTCCAGCACCTCGCGGGCGCGGACGACGACGGCCGGGGGCACGCCGGCCAGCTTGGCGACCTGGACGCCGTAGGAGCGGTCGGCCGGGCCGGCGCCGGCCTCGTGCAGGAAGATCAGGTCGCCGTTCCACTCCTTGGCCTTCAAGGAGAGGTTGGAAACGTGGGCCAGGCGGTCCTCGAGCACGGCCAGCTCGTGGTAGTGCGTGGCGAACAGCCCGCGGCAACGGTTCGTTTCGTGCAGCGCCTCGGCGCAGGCCCAGGCGATGGCCAAGCCGTCATAGGTGGCGGTGCCGCGGCCGATCTCGTCGAGGATGACCAGCGAGCGCGGCGTCGCCTGGGTGAGGATCGCGGCGGTCTCGACCATCTCGGCCATGAAGGTCGAGCGGCCGCGGGCGAGGTCGTCGCCCGCGCCCACCCGGCTGAACAGCCGATCGACCACGCCGATGCGCAGGGCCTTGGCCGGGACATAGCAGCCGGCCTGGGCCAGCACCGCCAGCAGCGCGTTTTGGCGCAGGAAGGTCGACTTGCCGGCCATGTTCGGCCCGGTGACGATCGACAGCCGAGCGCCCGCAACGCCGGCCCCATCGAGGCTGCAGTCGTTGGGGGTGAAGGGGTCGCCGGCCCGCTTGACCGCGGCCTCGACCACCGGATGGCGGGCGGCCTGGGCCTCGAAGGCGGTGGAGCGGTCGACCACCGGGCGCGCGGCGCCGACATCGTCAGCCCACTCGGCGAGGCCGGCGGCGACGTCGAGCCGGGCAGCGCCCTCGGCGGCGGACTGGATCGCCACGGCGATGCGGATGGCGGCCTCGCGCCAGGCCTCGAAGTTGGCGATCTCCATGGCCAGGGCGCGCTCGGCGGCCTGGGCGATGCGGGCGTCCAGCTCGGCCAGTTCGACGGTGGTGAAGCGGACCTGGTTGGCCAGGGTCTGGCGGTGGATGAAGGTGGCGTTGAGCGGCGGGCTCATCAGCGGCTCGGCCGCCTTGGCGGTGGTCTCGACGAAATAGCCCAGCACGGCGTTGTGGCGGATCTTCAAGGCGACGCCGCTCTCGGCCGCCAGCCGCGCCTCGAGCTGCAGGATCACCTTGCGGCTGTCGTCGCGCAGGGCTCTGGCCTGGTCGAGCTCGGCGCGGACACCGGCGGCGACGTAGCCGCCGTCGCGGGCCTGGGCCGGCAGATCCTCGCCCAGTCCCTCGGCCAGCATGCGGCGGAACTCGGCCAGGTCCGGATCGGCGGCCGGATGCAGGGCGGCGAGCGCGGCGGCGATCTCCGGCGGCGCCGGCGGGTCCAGCGGCTCGGGATGTCCGAAGAGGCCGAAGATCGCCTCCCCTCCGGCCAGGCCGTCCTTCAGGCAGCCGAGGTCGCGGGGGCCGCCGCGACCCAGGGCGAGGCGGGCCAGGGCGCGGGCCATGTCGCCCATGCCGCGCAGCCGCTCGCGCAGCTTTTCCCGCAACGGCCGGCGCTCGCAGAACCACTCGATGGCGTCGAGCCGGGCGTCGATGGCGGCGGGGTCGAGCAGCGGCCGGGCCAGGCGCGAGGCCAGCAGACGCGCCCCGGGGGCGGTGATGGTGCGGTCGATAGCGCCCAGCAGCGAACCGTCGCGCGAGCCGGAGGTCGACTTCTCGATCTCCAGGCTGGTGCGGGTCGCCGGGTCGATGGCCATGACGTCGGCCTCGCCAGCGCGGCGCGGCGCGGTAAGGGCTGGCAGCCGGCCTGCCTGGGTGGTCTCCAGGTGCGCGGCGATCAGGCCGAGCGCCGAGACCTCGGCTCCGGTCAACTCGCCGAAGCCGTCGAGGGTGTCGACGCCGTAGAGCCGCTTCAGCCGCGCCTCGGACGCCGACGGCTCGGCGAGCGCCGAGGGCATCGGCTGGATCAGCCCGCTGGCCGACTTGAACACGCCGGCCAGGGTTTCGTCGGCGAACAGCCGGTCGGGGACCAAGGTCTCGGACGGGCCGAGCGCGGCGAGTGCGGAGGCCAGGCTGTCGCGCGACAGGGCCATGCATTCCACCTCGCCGGTGGAGAGCTCGACGCTGGCGACCGCCGCGGCGCCGCCGCGCACCGCGACTGCGGCCAGGCGGTTGGCGCCGCGGGCGTCGAGCAGGCCGTCCTCGGTAAGCGTGCCTGGCGTGACCACGCGGACCACGTCGCGGCGCACCACCGACTTGGAGCCGCGCTTTTTGGCCTCGGCGGGATCTTCCATCTGCTCGCAGAGGGCGACCTTGAAGCCGGCGCGGACCAGTTTCGCCAGATAGGCCTCGGCCGCGTGCACGGGCACGCCGCACATCTTGATCGGCGCGCCGCCGTGATTGCCGCGTGCGGTCAGGGTGATGCCCAGCGCCGCGGACGCCTTCTCGGCGTCCTCGAAGAACAGCTCGTAGAAATCGCCCATGCGGAAGAACACCAGCGCATCGGGCTGGCGGGACTTGGCCTCGAAAAATTGGGCCATGACCGGCGTGGCGCCGGCGGGATCAGGGAGGGCGGGATTGGGGGCGTTCATCGGTGAGCGGAAGCTAGCGGCGCCCGCGTGATCCGTCAGCCCCCTTGAACTGCGGCTGTTGGCTACCAAGCTCTGGTGGGGAGCAGGAGCTTTTCGTGCCGCACGTGATCTTTCCCGCCGGACCTGAGGACGCCGAGGACCTGGCGCGGGTGCACGTGGCCAGTTGGCGCGAGACCTATGAGGGCCTGCTGCCGGACTCCTACCTCAAGCGCATGACCGTTCCGGTCCACGCGCGGCGGTTCCGGGCCGGGCTGATGCGCCCCGGGCCGCTTGAGGCGACGCTGGCGGCGGCCGAGCGCGAAGGGCTGGTCGGATATGCGGCCGGCGGGCCTTCTCGGTCCCGGCGGCCGGGTGAGGCTGAGGTCACAACCCTCTATGTGCTGCGCCGGGCGCAGGGCTACGGCCTGGGGCGACGGCTGATCACCGGCCTGGCCCGGGTGTTCGCCGACAACGGCGCAAGGTCGATGATGCTGTCGGTGCTGCGCGACAATATTGCGGCCCGTGGTTTCTACGAGCATCTGGGCGGCCAGGCCGAGGCGCCGCGGCGCGAGCCCGGCCCCGGCGGCGTCACCTATGAGGTCAGTTATCGCTGGCCCGACATCTGGGTGCTGACGCAATAGGCGCCGCTCGCAAAGCAGCGCTATCCTGACGACGGCAACATTGAAGCTCAGTTGGCGGCGGCGCTCTCATCGGCGCCTGCGTAGGGGGTTCGTATGAGCGTGTCGCGTCGGGCGTTTCTGGAAAAGGTCGGGCGCGCGGGAGGTTACAGCGCGCTCTATGTGACGATGCAGGCGCTGGGCCTGCTGGCGGCGGCGCCCGCCTATGCAGGTCCGCCGGACTTGCCCGCCGGATCGGGCAAGGGAACCAAGATCGTCATCCTGGGCGCTGGGGTCGCCGGTCTGGTCAGCGCTCTTGAGCTGCGCAAGGCGGGGTACGACGTCACCGTCCTGGAGGCGCGGGAGCGACCGGGTGGACGGGCCTGGTCGGTGCGCGGCGGCGACAAAATCGTGCAGAACGGGCGACCCGACCAGCAGGCCGACTGGGAGGAAGGTCGGCACATGTATTTCAACGCCGGACCAGCCCGCATTCCCCAGACCCACAAGGCGATCCTCGGCTACTGCCGGGAACTGGGCGTGCCACTGGAGGTGATGGTCAACGCCAACCGCTCGGCCAAGCTCGACTTCGGCGGCACGGTGGTGCGCAACGGCCAGGCGGTGAACGACACCCGTGGGACCTTCGCCGAACTGCTGGCCAAGTCGATCGACCGCGGCGCGCTGGATCGCGAACTGACCGGCGTCGATAAGGAGCGGCTGATCGCCTATCTGGGCGCTTATGGCGACCTCAGCCCGGAGAAGGTCTACGGCGGCTCGATGCGCGCCCACTTCGACAAGGAGGCCGGCGGCTACCTGAACGCGCCCACGTCCGGCGCGCCGCTGCGGTTGGCCGACATGATGCAGGCCAAATTCTGGGGCGCCTCGCTGCTGTTCGAAGAGATCAGCGACATGCAGGCCACCATGCTGCAACCGGTCGGCGGCATGGATCGGATCTCCTACGCGCTCTACGAGGCGGTGAAGCCCGCTGTGCATCTGGGCGCGACGATCAAGGCGATCCGCAGGCGGCCCAAGGGCGTGCGCATCATCTATGTCGAGGGCGGCGCGGAAAAGGCGCTGGAGGCCGACTACTGCATCTGCACCCTGCCCCTCCCCGTCCTGGCCAAGATCCCCGCCGATTTCGATCGCCGCACCAAGCAGGCGATCGCCGCCTGCCACTATGGCCAGGGCACCAAGGTCGCCTGGCGCGCCCGGCGGTTCTGGGAGCAGGACGAGTTCCAGTTCGGCGGGCTGGGCTGGACCGAAGAACTCAGCGAACTGGTCTGGTACCCGTCCGGCGGGCTGACCGAGCAGAACGGCATCCTGGTCGGGGCCTATTCGATCGGCTTCTCCGGGCCGCAGAACCCGCCAAAGTTCGCGGCGCTGTCGTTTGAGGAGCGGTTCGCCATTTCCCGCCGGGTGATCGAGAAGTTCCACCCCGGAAAGGGCAACGAGCTGAGCATGCCGGTCACCGTCTCCTGGGGTCAGACGCCCCACAGCGAGGGGGTGGCGGCGGAGTGGAAGGCCGAGCAGCGCGCGACCGACTATGCGGAGCTCTGCAAGCCCGACGACCGTGTCTACTTCGCCGGCGAGCACATGAGCTACATCAACGCCTGGCAGGAGGGCGCCGCGCTGTCGGCGCACGAAGCGATTAAGCTGCTGGCCGCGCGGGTGGGGGCGGCGGCTTAGCGGCCCTCCTTCTCTCCTTGCGGGAAAGGGACGCTAGGGTTCGGCGCCCGCGACGGCGGCGCGGGCGAGCTTGCGGACCACGCGCTCTGCGTCCGTCGGCGACAGCCGCTGGTCTTCGCGCAGGCGGCGCCAGACATCGAAGCTGAGCACCAGGTCGAGCGCCTCGACCAGATCTCCAGCCTTGGGGGCGACGCCCTCGAGGTGGCCAAGCAGCAGTTCGCGCTGACGGCGGACGAAGACCTGGTGGGCGGCGACCATGCCCGGCGAGCGGACGCGGTTGGCGTCGGCGAACGCCTTGGGCCGCGCCAGCGTCTCGAACACCGCGGCGCGGCGGGCTACCAGTTGGTCCAGTCGCTCGACCAGCGAGCCGCGCACCGGCTCGGCGTAGATCGGCGCCAGGCGCGCATCCATTGTCTCTTGCAGACCCTGGTGCAGGCCGTCGACGTCGTTGAACAGGCGGAACACCGTGCGCACACCGACCCCGGCGCGGACGGCCACCGCCTCGGCTGAGGGCTGCACCTCGCCGGCCTGGATCAGGTCGACCATCGCCGCGAGGATGCGGGCGCGGCTGGCGACGGCCCGCGCGCGGCGGCCGTCTGGCTTCTCGGTGGCGTCAGCGATCATGCAGCCTGAATAACCTGCGGTGGCGCCGGTTTGCACGCCCCCGATACCGTGGCGTGACTAATGGGACGCAGGCGCGCCTCAGCCGCCGGTGACGTCTTCCCAGAACTGCTTGGCCTTGCCGATGAAGTTCGCCGACTTGGGGTGCTGCTGCTCGCCGCAGATCTCGGCAAACTCACGCATCAGCTCCTTCTGGCGGGCGCTGAGCTTGGTCGGAGTTTCGACGAACAGCTCGACCACAAGGTCGCCGCGGTCGCGTGAGCGCAGGGACGGCATGCCCTTGCCCTTCAGGCGCACGGTGCGGCCGGTCTGCGAGCCCTCCGGCACGCTGACCTCGATGCGGCAATTGCCGTCGCAGTTGTCGCCGCCCATCAGGCAGGGCGCCTCGATCTCGCCGCCGAGCGCGGCCACCGACATCGGCACCGGCACCGTGCAGAGCAGGTCCAGGCCGTCGCGGTCGAACAGCTCGTGCGGCTTCACCGAGAGGAAGATGTAGAGGTCGCCGCGCGGGCCGCCACGGGCCCCCGCGTCGCCTTCGCCGGCCAGTCGAATGCGCGCGCCGTCATCGACGCCCGCCGGGATGCGGACCTGCAGGGTGCGCTGCTTGCGCACCTGGCCGTGGCCATGACACTCCTCGCACGGATCGAGCACGAGGCGGCCGGAGCCGCCGCAGCGCGGGCAGGCGCGCTCGATCGAGAAAAAGCCCTGGCTGGCGCGCACGCGGCCCGCGCCGCCGCAGCCGCCGCAGACCGTCGGGCTGGTGCCCGGCTTGGCGCCGGAGCCGTCGCAGCTCTCGCAGTTGATCGAGGCCGGCACGATGATCTCGACCTCGGAACCGGCATAGGCCTGCTCCAGCGAGATCTCCAGATCGTAACGCAGATCCTGGCCGCGGGCCGGACCCGAGCGCTGGCGGCCGCGGCCGCCGAACATGTCGCCGAAGACGTCCCCGAACACCTCGTTGAAGATGTCGTTGACGTCGTGGAACTGCCCGCCGCCGCCACCGCCGCCTGAGCCGTTGACCCCGGCATGGCCGAAACGGTCGTAGGCCGCACGCTTCTGCGGATCCGACAGGATCGAATAGGCTTCGTTGATTTCCTTGAAGCGCCCAGCAGCATCCTCGCAACCGCCATTGCGGTCGGGGTGATGCTCCATGGCCAGCTTGCGGAAGGCGGATTTCAGCGCGGCTTCGTCCGCGCCCCGCTCCACGCCCAGGACCTCGTAATAATCCCGCATGTTATGTCAGGCGTTCAAAATTGATCTGAGAATTGAGGTGGGATGATCTACGTCCGACTGCAAGGCTTATTCCAAGCCGAAGCGGGCGAAGATTTCCAGGGGGGTCGCCCGACCCCATGGCGGCCTTCTCGCAGAGGTTGCGGATGGCCGCCATAGGGCGGAACGTCACGCCGACTTCTTCTTGTCGTCGTCGTCGCCGACTTCCTCGAATTCAGCATCGACCACGTCGTCGTCGCCGGCCGCCGAAGATTGCGGCTGTTCGTCACCGCCGCCCTGTTGGGCCGCGTACATCGCCTCGCCCAGCTTCATCGAAGCCTGGATGAGGGTCTGGGTCTTGGCCGAGATGGACTCGGCGTCGTCGCCTTCCAGGGCCGTCTTGACGTCGGCCAGCGCCGTCTCGATGGCCTCCTTGTCGGCGCCGGAGACTTTGTCGCCGTGCTCAGACAGGGCCTTCTCGGTGGAGTGCACCACCGCCTCGGCCTGGTTCTTGGCCTCGACGGCCGCCTTGCGCTTCTCGTCCTCGGCCTTATTGGCCTCGGCTTCCTGGACCATCTTCTCGATATCCGTATCCGAGAGGCCGCCATTGGCCTGGATGCGGATCGACTGCTCCTTGCTGGTCGCCTTGTCGCGGGCCGAGACGTTGACGATGCCGTTGGCGTCGATGTCGAAGGTGACCTCGACCTGCGGCACGCCGCGCGGCGCCGGCGGGATGCCCACTAGGTCGAACTGACCCAGCATCTTGTTGTCGTGCGCCATCGGGCGTTCGCCCTGGAACACGCGGATCGTCACGGCCGACTGGTTGTCGTCGGCGGTCGAGAAGGTCTGCGAGCGCTTGGTCGGAATGGTGGTGTTGCGCTCGATCAGCGGGGTGAACACGCCGCCCAGGGTTTCGATGCCCAGTGTCAGCGGGGTGACGTCGAGCAGCAGCACGTCCTTAACGTCGCCCTGCAGAACGCCGGCCTGCACCGCGGCGCCCAGCGCCACCACTTCGTCCGGATTCACGCCCTTGTGGGGTTCGCGGCCGAAGAACTCCTTCACGGTTTCGACGACCTTGGGCATGCGGGTCATGCCGCCGACCAGGATGACTTCGTCGATGTCGGACTTCTTCAGGCCAGCATCCTTCAGCGCCTGCTCGCAGGGGCCGACGGTGCGGGCGATCAGGTCCTCGACCAGGGCTTCGAGCTTGGCGCGCGAGAGCTTGATGTTGAGGTGCAGCGGACCCGAGGCGTTCATGGAGATGAAGGGCAGGTTGACCTCGTACTGAGCGGTCGAGGACAGCTCCTTCTTGGCCTTCTCGCCTTCTTCCTTCAGGCGCTGCAGAGCCAGCTTGTCGTTCCGCAGATCGACGCCGGTCTCCTTCTTGAACTCGTCGGCGAGGTACTCGACGATGCGCATGTCGAAGTCTTCACCGCCGAGGAAGGTGTCGCCGTTGGTGGCCTTCACCTCGAACACGCCGTCGCCGATCTCCAGGATCGAGACGTCGAAGGTGCCGCCGCCGAGGTCGTAGACGGCGATCTTCTTGCCGTCGTTCTTGTCCAGGCCATAGGCCAGGGCGGCCGCGGTCGGTTCGTTGATGATGCGCAGGACTTCCAGGCCGGCGATCTTGCCGGCGTCCTTGGTCGCCTGGCGCTGGGCGTCGTTGAAGTAGGCCGGGACGGTGATGACCGCCTTCTCGACCTTCTCGCCGAGGTGCTGCTCGGCGGCTTCCTTCATCTTCTGCAGAATGAAGGCCGAGACCTGCTGGGGCGAATAGTCCTTGCCGTGGGCCTTCACCCAGGCGTCGCTGTTCGGACCCTTGACGATCTCATAGGGCACCATGCCCTTGTCCTTCTCCACCAGCGGATCGTTGTACTGGCGACCGATCAGACGCTTGATGGCGAACAGGGTGTTGGCGGGGTTGGTCACGGCCTGGCGCTTGGCCGGCTGACCGACGAGGCGCTCCCCGTCGTCGAGGATGGCGACGACCGAAGGCGTGGTCCGAACGCCCTCGGCGTTCTCGATCACTTTCGGCTGCTTGCCGTCCATGATGGCCACGCACGAATTGGTCGTGCCCAGGTCGATGCCGATGATCTTGCTCATATCGAGTCTTGCTCGCTCCTATGTGGCGGACGCCGGTTTAAGGGCCTTCGTGTGAAGCACCCCGGTTCTTCTCGGCATCCCCGGTTCGAATAAGGGCTCGGCCGGTTAACCCACGGGGAAACCGGCGTCGAGTCGCGATATGGGATGACATGCGTCCCCCGCAAGTGGGAATGCCCCTATATCGCCCAGGGTCTTCGGCCCAGCGCGCCCGGCCAACCCGCTAAAATCCTTGCATAAGCTTGGCTTTGGTACGGCGCAGCGCCGCCGCCGGCCGCCAGATAGGCGTGCTGTACGACCATCGCCTGCTGTTCGATGTTGAGCTGCGAGAATTCCCGGCCGTCGTGCAGATCGTAGGCGTAGGCCGCCCGCCCGTCGCCGGCCTTGAGCTTGGCGAAGGGCAGGAAGACGCCGCTTTGGGCCTGCCAGACGTGCACCAGTTCATGCACCAGCACCGAGCGCAGCCACAGCGGCGCGTCGGCGAAATCGACCGGGGCCGAGACGGCGGGCCAGACCACCAGGCCGCCGCTCGGGACGAAAGGTCGCGGCCAGACGGGCAAGCTCAACAGCCGCACGCGATCGGGATCGAGGCTGGCGGCGAACACCTCGGCGCAGATCGCCCGTTCGCCGGATGTCAGACCGCGCCAGCGCAAGGGTTTCATCAAATCGAGACTGGCGGGGGCCATGGCGCCTATATGAGGGACCATGAGCCTTTCGACGACCACAGGATTTCGCCTGCTGCCCGGCCGGCTGTCGCCTGAGCAGCAGCAGGCCTTGCTGGACGAGGTGCTGGCGCGGGTCGAGGAAGCGCCGCTGGTTCAACAGGTTACGCCGGGCGGCAAGCCGATGAGCGTGGGCATGACCAGCTTCGGCGCGCTCGGCTGGACCACCGACCAGAGGGGCTATCGCTATGAGCCGCGACACCCGACCACCGGCAGGTTTTGGCCGGCCATTCCCACAATCCTGACGGAACTCTGGGCCGAGCTCGCCGACCCGGCGACGCCGCCCGACGCCTGCCTGGTCAACTTCTATGACGCGCAGGCCAAGATGGGCCTGCACCAGGACAGGGACGAAGCCGACCTGCGCTTTCCGGTGCTGTCAGTCTCGCTCGGCGACACGGCGGTGTTCCGGATCGGCGGCGCCAAGCGCTCGGACCCGACCAGCTCGGTGAAGCTGGCCTCTGGCGACGTCTGCCTGCTGGCCGGCGAAGCGCGGCTGTTCCACCACGGGGTCGACCGCATCCTGCCCGGCTCGTCGAGACTGGTGCCCGGCGGCGGCCGGATCAACCTGACCCTGAGACGCGCCGCGCCGGCCGATCAGTAGGGCGGCTGTTCCGGCGGCGGCGTCAGCCCGTCGATCAGGTCGCCCACCTTGTCCTCGTCGGCGGTCGGCAGGGTCGGCGCCTTCGGGGCCGGCGTCACGGGCGCGACCGGCGCCTTCTCGACCGGGAGGATCGCCTCCTCGGCCTTCTCCTCGGGCTTTTCTTCCTTCTTGGGCTCAGCGACCACTTCGGAAGGGGTGAGCACGAAGTCGTCGAGCGGCCGCGCATCGCTGGCCTGCAGCGCCGCGCCGCCCTCGCGGGACTCGCCGGGCAGCCGAGCCCGATCGGGAGCGCCCCGGACACCCAGGATGAACCCGCCGACGGCGCACAGGCCAAGGACGATGGCGACGACCCGCAGGACGCTTCGAGGCATGCTCCACATGGTCGCGAAACCTAGATGGGGTTTGGCGAAACTGAAACGGGGATTTTCCGATGGATCATCGGCCGAGCCGCCGCCAAAGGCCCGGCTTGGTAAACGCCTCTTAACCCTCGGTGGGCCAAACATGGGCTCTCTGAATCGGGGGACGAGAATGGCGCGTGCGGCGCGTAAGACGGGCGTTGAGCTGGGGATGCACATTGCGGGCCTGGCCTGGAGCCATCCGGCCACCGCGCGCCTGCGCGGCGGCATCGTGGCGGCCGCCGGCATCGCCTTCGCCATCGCGCTCGCCACCTACAACGCCGCCGACCCCAGCCTGAACGCCGCCTCGGCCCTGGGGCCGAGCAACGCCCTGGGCGCGCCGGGCGCGACCGCGGCCGACATCGGCATCCAGTCGATGGGCCTGGCCGCCGGCATGGGCGCGCTGCTGATGGTGGTGTTCGGCCTGGGCCGGGCGACCACGCCGCAACCGGACCTGACCCGGCGCAAGGTGCGCCTGCGCGCCGCCGTCGGCCTGCTGGGCGTCATGGCCCTCGCCGGCCTGCTGTCGGCCCCGCCGGCGCCCGCCGCCTGGCCGCTGGCCAAGGGCCTTGGCGGCTTCTGGGGCGACGGACTGCTGCACGCCATCGCCGGAATCTTCGCCTACGCCCACATCCCGGGCAGCGTGCTGTTCGCAGCCCTGCTGCTGCTGGCCGCCGCCGCCGCCGGCCTGGGCTTCGCGGTCGGCGTCCGCCGCTCCGAGCTGGCCGCCAGCATCGACTGGGTCCGCGCCGTGCTGCAGAGGACTCCTCCCGCCCCGCCCGTTCCGGCGAAGGCCAGCCAGCGCGCCTCGGTGGCGCGCCGCGCCAAGGCGGCCGAAGCGCCCCAGGCCGCCGCCCCGGCGCCGCGCCCCGCTCAGGCGCCCGAACCGGCCGCCCTCGCCGAAGAGGCGGAGGTCGACGCCGCCGGCAGCTCGGTGGCCATCCGCCAGCCCAAGCCCACGCCCAAGGAGTCCGGCCGCGAACTGCGTGAGGCCCAAGGGGCGTTCGACTTCGTCAAGACCAGCGGTTTCGCCCTGCCCGAGCTGGCCATGCTGGCCAAGCCCAAGCCCCGCGCCTCGATGTTCGACGAAGGCGCCCTGCGGCAGAACGCCCAGCTGCTGGAAAGCGTGCTGGCCGAGTTCGGGGTGCGCGGCAACATCGACCAGATCCGGCCCGGCCCGGTGGTCACCCTCTATGAGCTGGTGCCCGCCGCCGGCGTGAAGTCGGCCCGGGTCGTGGCGCTCAGCGACGACATCGCCCGTTCGATGTCGGTGGCCGCCTGCCGGGTCAGCGTGGTTCCTGGCCGCAACGCCATCGGCATCGAACTGCCCAACGCCCGGCGCGAGACGGTCTATCTGCGCGACCTGCTGGCCAGTGGCGAATACGAGAAGTCGACCCAGGCCCTGCCGATGGCGCTGGGCGAGAACATTGGCGGCGAGCCCTACATCGCCGACCTCTCGAAGATGCCTCACCTGCTGATCGCCGGGACCACCGGCTCGGGCAAGTCGGTCGGCGTCAACGCCATGATCCTGTCGATCCTCTACCGGCTGCCGCCCGAGCAGTGCCGGTTCATCATGATCGACCCGAAGATGCTGGAGCTCAGCGTCTATGACGGCATCCCGCACCTGCTGGCGCCGGTCGTCACCGATCCGAAGAAGGCCATCGTCGCGCTGAAGTGGACCGTGCGCGAGATGGAGGACCGCTACCGCCTGATGTCGAAGATCGGGGTGCGGAACGTCGCCTCGTACAACGAGCGCGCCAAGGAGGCCGCCGCCAAGGGCGAGCACTTCGAGCGCACCGTGCAGACCGGCTTCGACGACAACGGCCGGCCGATCTACGAGAGCGAGCGGATCGACCCGAAGGCCATGCCCTACCTGGTGGTGGTCATCGACGAGGTGGCCGACCTGATGCTGGTGGCCGGCAAGGACGTGGAAGGCGCCGTGCAGCGCCTGGCCCAGATGGCCCGCGCCGCCGGCATCCACCTGGTCATGGCCACCCAGCGCCCGTCGGTGGACGTCATCACCGGCACCATCAAGGCCAACTTCCCGACCCGGATCTCCTTCCAGGTCACCTCCAAGATCGACAGCCGCACCATCCTGGGCGAGCAGGGCGGCGAGCAGCTGCTGGGCCAGGGCGACATGCTCTACATGGCCGGCGGCGGCCGCATCACCCGCCTGCACGGCCCATTCGTCTCCGACGAGGAGGTCGAGGCGGTGGCCAAGTTCCTGCGCGCACAGGGCGAGCCGCAGTACCTCGAGGACGTCACCGCTGGCGGCGACGAGGACGGCGAAGACGGCGAGATGTTCGGGGATGAGGGCGGCGGCTCCGGCGACGACCTCTACGACCGCGCCGTGGCCGTGGTCACCCGCGACCGCAAGGCCTCGACCAGCTACGTCCAGCGCCGGCTGCAGATCGGCTACAACCGCGCCGCCTCGCTGATCGAGCGGATGGAGCAGGAAGGCGTGGTCAGCCCCGCCAACCACGCCGGCAAGCGCGAAGTGCTGGTCGGCGCCGCGCCGTAACTCCCCTCCTGGGGGAGGTGGCGTTCCCAAGGGACCGAGGGGGAAGGCTCCGAGTCAGCAAGCCCCCTCAGTCAGCCTTTTCGGCTGACAGCTCCCCCAGCGGGGGAGCAATTGAGGACGGAGCTAACCCACCGCCTTGGCCACCGCCGCGCCGAGTTCGGCCGGGAACACGCCGCTCATGCCTTCAATGGCGGTGTTGGTCAGGGCGACGACGCTCACCTCGCGGTCGGGGATGATCTGCCAGGAGTGGCCGTAGACGCCGCCCCAGCTGACCGTGCCCTGGCGCAGCGGCGAGCCGGCGGCGGCCGGGTCCTTGAGCACCGCGCCTGCGAAGCCGAAACCGAAGCCGGGACCATGGGTGGTGACGACCAGGTCGCCGATCTGGTTGGCGAGCATGGAAGCCGCCGATGGCGCCGACAGGATCGGCCCGCCGCCGGTGCGAACCGCCTCCAGCAGCTTGAGCACGTCGGGGGCCGTGCCGACCATGCCGGCGCCGCCGGACGGGAACGAGGCCGGGCGGGTGGCGCGGGCCGGCGAATAGCGGATGCCCGACAACTCGAAGAACGGGGAGACGTCGGGCTCCTTCATGGGCCGCGGCGGCTGGCCATCGATATAGGGCGTGGCCAGCTGGCCGGCGTCGGCCACGTAGAAGCCGCTGGCGGCCATACCGAGCGGCGTGAGCACCAGTTCCTTGACGAGCTCCGGCAGCGGCTTTCCGGCCGCCCGTTCCATCGCCGCGCCCAGCACGTCGAGGCTGACCGAATAGTTCCAGGCGGCGCCCGGCGGGAAGAACAGCTCCAGCGCGCCGAGCCGGGCCAGGTTGTCGGCCATGCTGCGGTCGGGCAGGTCCAGGCCGTCGGAGACCCCCGCCTGCAGGTAGGGCCCGTCCAGCGGCTGCAAGAAGCCGTAGCCGAGGCCGCTGGTGTGGGTGAGCAGCTGGGCGATGCTGATCGCCGCGTCCGCTCCGCCCGGAGCCTTGGGCCGGAAATCCGGCAGCCAGCGGCTGACCGGAGCGTCGAGAGCGAGCTCGCCGCGCTCGACCATCGCCAGCGCCGCGGCGGCGACAATCGGCTTTGACACCGAGGCCAGCCGGAAATTGGTGTCGAGCGCCATCGGGACGCCGCGCTCGCGGTCGGCGTCACCGGCGGCGCGGGCGTAGACGAGATCGCCGCCGCGGGCGATCAGCACCACGCCGCCGACGATGCGCTGTTCGGCCAAGGCGCGGTCGACGACGTCGTCGATGTCGAGGCTGAGGGTCATGGGGCGCTCCATCCGTTTCCTGGATCAGATGGATGGCGCAGCTTGCGGCGCAAGCCTGTCGTTAGGGAAGGCGCGCACAACTCATGTCATCCCGGAAGCCGCATAGCGGCTGTCCGGGTCGCTCCGCATCGCCGGATGAGGCGAGGCCGCCCCGACACCAAAAGCATCAGGTGTTCATGGGTCCCGGTCTTGCTGCGCAAAACCGGGATGACACCCGTGAGCTACTCGGCGGCCTGGGCGTGGGCGCCGAGGCGCTGGTTGAGCGCGGCGTGCTGGTCCCAGAGGGCCCCAGGCAGGCGGTCGCCGAACTTCTTGTAGAAGTCGGGGATCAGGGCGGCTTCCTCGGCCCAGACCTCGGGATCGACCGAGAGCAGGGTCTCCAGCGCCGCGTCGGCGATGGTCAGGCCGGTCAGGTCGAGCGAGTCCTTGCTCGGCACGCGGCCGATTGCGGTGTCGACGGCCTGGGCGGTTCCGTCCAGGCGCTCGGCGATCCACTTCAGCACGCGGCTGTTCTCGCCATAGCCCGGCCACAGGAACTTGCCGTCGGCGCCCTTGCGGAACCAGTTGACGAAGTAGATGCGCGGCAGCTTGGCAGCGTCTGCATCGGCGCCGACCTTCAGCCAGTGGCCGAAATAGTCACCCATGTTGTAGCCGCAGAACGGCAGCATCGCGAACGGGTCGCGGCGCAGTTCGCCGACCTTGTTCTCCGCAGCGGCGGTGCCTTCCGAAGCGACGTTGGAGGCCAGGAAGACGCCGTGCGCCCAGTCGAAGGCCTCGGTCACCAGCGGCACCGCGCTGGCCCGACGGCCGCCGAACAGGATGGCGGAGATCGGCACGCCGGCCGGATCGTCCCACTCGTCGGCGATCACCGGGCACTGGTCGGCCGGCACCGCGAAGCGGGCGTTGGGGTGGGCGGCGGGCTCGCCGAGCTCCGGCGTCCAGGGCCGGCCCTTCCAGTCGGTCAGACCTTCGGGCGGGGCGTCGGTCAGGCCTTCCCACCAGACGTCGCCGTCAGCGGTGAGCGCAACGTTGGTGAAGACGGTGTTGGCGTGCAGGGCGTCGACGGCGTTCTTGTTGGTCGCATTGCCGGTCCCGGGCGCGACGCCGAAGAAGCCGGCTTCCGGATTGATCGCATAGAGCCGGCCGTCGTCGCCGAAGCGCATCCAGCAGATGTCGTCGCCGATGGTCTCGGCCTTCCAGCCGGTAATGGTCGGCTGCAGCATCGCCATGTTGGTCTTGCCGCAGGCGCTGGGGAAGGCGGCGGCCACGTAGCGGACGGCGCCTTGCGGCGAGGTCAGCTTGAGGATCAGCATGTGCTCGGCCAGCCAGCCGGCGTCGCGGGCCATCACCGAGGCGATGCGCAGGGCGTAGCACTTCTTGCCCAGCAGGGCGTTGCCGCCGTAGCCCGAGCCGTAGGACCAGATCTCCCGGCTCTCGGGGAAGTGGACGATGTACTTGATCTCGTTGCAGGGCCACGGCACGTCGGCCTGGCCAGCTTCCAGCGGCGCGCCGACCGAATGCAGGGCCGGAACGAAGAAGCCGTCCTCGCCGAGCATGTCGAGGGCGCCCTTGCCCATCCGGGTCATCACCCGCATCGAAATGGCGACATAGGCGCTGTCGGTGATCTCGACGCCCAGGGCGGAGATCTTCGAGCCCAGCGGCCCCATGCAGAACGGCACCACGTACATGGTGCGCCCGCGCATGCAGCCCTTGAACAGCTGCGTCAGGTCGGCCCGCATCTCGCCCGGCTCGAGCCAGTTGTTGGTCGGACCGGCGTCGGCCGGGTCCTGCGAGCAGATGAAGGTGCGGCTCTCGACCCGGGCGACATCGCGCGGATCGGAGGCGGCGTAGAAGCTGTTGGGGCGCTTGGCCGGGTTCAGCGGCTTGAGGGTTCCCGACTTGACCAGTTCGTCGGTCAGGGCGGTCCACTCCGCGTCGGATCCATCACACCAATGGACCCGATCCGGCTGGGTCAGTTCCGCGACTTCGCGTACCCATGCCAGGAGTTTCGCATGTTTCGTCGGGGCCTCGTCGAGACCCGGTATGGCCAAGCCCATCAGGCTGCGCCCCTTATGTTACCACGCTTCGTCGCCGGCCCGGCGGGGTCTCTTTCGGACCCCGTCCCTGGCTGGCCGGTCGGTGATATGTACGATTTTTGACGCGCACAAGCTTAGGAGGCCCATATGCGGCGAAGTGATGAAATGACACCGGTGGCATCGCGTGATGCGGGTAGTCACGATCTCGTGCCCGCGTCGCATTCGCAGCTTGCCGGGGCGTCAGGCGGCGCCCGATGAGCGTCCGTCAGATCCAGTGGGCGCTAGCCAGCGTGTTCTTCGTGCTGGGCGGCTGGTGTCTTGTTTCGCCCGGCAGCGTCATGGCCCTGACCATCCGCCCCGAGCACCAGTCGCAAGAATTCATCGCCCTGTTCGCATTCGGCTGCTTCGGGGCGCAGGCGGTGTTGGCCGGGCTGTTCGCGGCGTTCTCCAAATTCACCAAGACGACCTTCCTGGCCTATGGCTTGGCGCTGCTGCCGTTCTTCGTCTTCAACTACTGGTTCTTCGTGGTGAAGCCGGTCCTGAGCGTGGTCGGCCTGCTCGATGCGGTGGGCAACCTGATCATGCTGGCGCTCTGCATCGTCGGCTGGCGCAAGGCCCCGCGCGTCTGACCCCTGGCCGTCCAAGCCGGTCGCAAGGCGGTTGCAAAGCTCGCGGCCCGCATGATCCTCTCGCCGCCTGATTTCCGGGGGTCTCCGATGAAGCCATTTCTCGCCGCCGCGCTGGCCGCGGCCGTCCTGCTGGCGCCTGCCGGGGTGGCGGCGCGACCGTTCACCGCCAAGGACCTGGCGATGCTCGACCGGCTCGGCGACCCGCAGGTCTCTCCGGACGGCAAGCTCGTGGCCTACAATGTCCGATCCACCGACTGGGAGGCCAACCGCGGCGTCCACGCGCTGTGGGTGATGGAGCGCAGCGCCGCCCAGCCGCAGCCGCGCCGGGTGCTGGAGCGCCAGGCCGCGCCGACCACGCCGCGCTGGTCGTCCGACGGCCGCTGGCTCTACTACCTCGGGACCGCCTCGGGCTCGCTGCAGGTCTGGAAGGCGCCGGCCGCCGGCGGCCCGCCGGTCCAGGTCACCGACCTGCCGCTGGACGTGCAGGCCTATCGACTGACCGCAGACGGCAAGACCCTGGTGGCGGCGCTGGACGTCTATCCCGACTGCGCCGACCTCGCCTGTTCGCGGGCCCGGCGCGATCAGGAGGCCAAGGCCAAGACCTCGGGCCTGTTCTATGACGGCGCCGCGCCGCGGTTCTTCGACACCTATGAGGACAGCCGCTTCGTCGGCCTGTTCGCGATCAGCCTGGGCGAGGCGCCGGCCAGGAACGGCAAGGCGCTGGCGCCGGGCCTGAAAGCCGACATGCTCGACCGGCCGCCCGGCGGCGACGGCGACTTCGACCTCACCGCCGACAGCGTGATCTATTCGGCCCGCCCGGCCGGCAGCGACTTTGGCGACACCCGTCCGGCCAGCCTCTATGTCGCGCCGCTGGACGGCTCGTCCGCCCCGCAGCGGCTGGACCCGGCCTCGACCACCTCGGACGCCAAACCGACCCTTTCGCCGGACGGACGGACCTTGGCCTACCTGGCCGAGGACGGCCCCTTCGCCACCGCCGCGCCGATCCTGCTGAAGCTGCGCGACATGCGCAGCGGCGCCATCCGGGTGCTGAGCGACGGCCAGGCCCTGACCTTCGGACGGCTTGAGTGGGCGCAGGACGGCAAGAGCCTCTACGCGATCGCCGAGGACCGGGGCCAGAACCGGCTCTACGCCATCGACGCCGGCGACGGCGCGGCCAAGCCGCTGACCGGCGACGGCTCGGTGACCGAGTTCGACCTCTATCAGGGCGGGGTGGTCTATGGCCGCGATGCGCTGGATTCGCCGGTGGCGCTCTACGACCTGGCCGGCGGCAAGGTGCGGCCGCTGAGCCGCAGCGCCGCCCTGGACGAGACGCCGATGTCGCCCGCCGAGCAGTTCAGCTTCGCCGGCTGGAACGGCGAGCGGGTCTACGGCTACGTGCTCAAGCCGCACGGCTGGAAGCCGGGGCAGAAGTATCCGGTGGCGTTCCTGATCCATGGCGGCCCGCACGGCAGCTTCCCCAACACCTGGAGCTATCGCTGGAACCCGCAGGTCTGGACCGGCCGAGGCTACGGCGTGGTGATGATCGATTTC
This sequence comes from Phenylobacterium sp. P4_E10, assembly GCF_056401675.1. NCBI lineage: Bacteria > Pseudomonadati > Pseudomonadota > Alphaproteobacteria > Caulobacterales > Caulobacteraceae > Phenylobacterium > Phenylobacterium sp. P4_E10. Next base: position 29,001 of record NZ_JBFUIW010000014.1, read on the forward strand.
CACGGCTCGTCCGGCTATGGGGCGGCGTTCGCCCAGTCGATCCGCGGGCACTGGGGCGACCGGCCGCTGGAGGATCTGCAGAAGGGCTGGGCGCATGCCCTGGGGGCCTATCCCTGGCTGGACGGCGATCGCGCCTGCGCGCTGGGCGGGTCGTATGGCGGCTACATGGTCAACTGGATCGCCGGCGTCTGGAGCGAGCCGTGGAAGTGCCTGGTCAACCACGCCGGCCTGTTCGACCTGCGCACCTTCGCCTACTCGACCGACATCACCCGCTGGACCGAGGACGAGTTCGGGGGCCTGCCCTGGAAGGACGAGGCGGCGATCGCCCGCTTCAATCCGGCCGAGAAGGTCGCGGCCTGGAACCGTCCGATGCTGGTCATCCACGGCGCGCGCGACTACCGCGTGCCGCTCGACCAGGGAACGTCGGCCTATGGCGCGCTGCGCCGCCGCGGCCTGCCCAGCCAGTTCCTGCTGTTCCCGGACGAGAACCACTGGGTGCTGAAACCGCAGAACCTGGTTCAGTGGTTCGAGGTCAAGGAGACCTGGCTCGACCGCTGGATCGGCGCAGGCGCAGTAAAGGGCGAGGCGCGGTAAGGCGAAGGAACGGCGGGACGGCTCCGCCGTTCTTGCGCCCTATTGAGGCCGTTCCCGGCCTATAATTCGGGCGACAAGACTTGGAGTTCTGCATGACCCGACTGACGCGACGCGCCCTGGCGCTCGGCCTGGCCGCCCTGCCCCTGCCCGCCCTGGCCCAGAAGCCGGCGGCCGCAGCCCTCTCGGCCGCCGACAAGGCGCTGGTCGAGCGCGCCGCCGCCTATCTGCAGGGGCTGACCGAGGCCAAGGGCCGGTTCGTGCAGACCGACGCGCGCGGGGCGATGAGCCAGGGCTCGCTTTACCTGAAGCGGCCCGGCAAGGCCCGGTTCGAATACGACAAGCCCTCGGGCCTGCTGGTGGTCTCGGACGGCGGCAACGTCTCGATCGCCGACTCGCGGCTGAAGACTTTCGACGCCTATCCGCTGATGGCCACGCCGCTGTCGCTGTTCCTGTCGCGGGAGATCCGCCTGGACAAAGGCATCAACGTCACCCGCGTCACGCGCATGGCCGACGGCTTCTCGCTCACCGCCCGTGACGGCCGCAAGCAGGCCGAGGGCCAGATCACCCTGACCTTCTCCGACAACCCCCTGGCGCTGATCGGCTGGACGGTGACGGACGCCCAAGGCTCCTCGACCCGCATCCGGCTGACCAGCCTGACCAAGACCGCCGGCCTGGCGCCGTCGCTGTTCGTGCTGAAGGATCCGCGGCCCAAGAACGTCGGCCGCTCGAAAATGTGACACAATCACAACAGGCAATATGCCGCGTGATTCATCCTTGACTTTTTCTCAGGCCACGTGGCATTAATGACACTATTAGGTTCGCGCGATCGCGAACCTTTTCCGTGCCGGACCCTATCCCCTCCCGGCGGCGGCATGAGAGACACACTTTACGCCCCGGCTTCTCCAGTGCCGGGGCGTTTCTTTTTGCCCGAAGCCCCTTAAACACCACCGCATGCGCCTTCGCCTTTCGACCTGGAACGTCAATTCCGTGCGCCTGCGGGCCGAGCAAGTGGCCCGCTTCGTGGACGAGCAGGCCCCCGATGTCCTGTGCATGCAGGAGATCAAGTGCCAGGAGGGCGAGTTCCCGCGCGCGGCGTTCGAGGCCGCCGGCCTGCCGCACATCAAGATCGCCGGACAAAAGGGCTGGCACGGCGTCGCCATCGCCTCGCGCCTGCCGATCGAGGACGCCGCGCCGCTGGACGTCTGCCGCGAGAAGCACGCCCGCTGCGTGGGCGGCAAAGTCGCAGGTGTGGAGATCCAGAACTTCTACATCCCGGCCGGGGGCGACATTCCGGACCGGGAGGTCAATCCGAAGTTCGACCACAAGCTGGACTTCTTCGAAAAGCTGACCGCCGAGATGAGCCGCCGCGACCCGAAGGACCCCCTGGCCATCGTCGGCGACCTGAACGTGGCGCCCGGCGAGTTCGACGTCTGGAGCCACAGGCAGATGTCGAAGATCGTCAGCCACACGCCCATCGAGCTCGAGGCCTTCGCAAAGCTGAAGGCCAGCCTCGACTTCATCGACCTGCCGCGCGAAGCGATCCCCGAGCCGGAGAAGCTGTTCTCCTGGTGGAGCTATCGCGCTGCCGACTTCCGCAAGTCCAACCGCGGCCTGCGCCTCGACCACATCCTGGTGACGCCCGGCCTGCGCGAGGCGGCGTTCCGCACCGGCGCGGCGTCTTCGCGGGTGCATGACGACGTGCGCGAGTGGGAACGGCCCAGCGACCACGCGCCGGTCAGCGCCGACTTCGCGGTCTAGGCCGGGGCCTGGGATTCTTTGGGCAGGATGCAGGACGGCACGCCGTCATGCGTCGCGATGGTTGCCGGTCGTCCGGCCCCCGGGGCGAAGTAGTAGGCGCCCTTGGCGGTGGTCACCACCAGCAGGGCCGGTCCGCTGAATTGGCAGATCGGGACATAGTCGTTCCCGCTCTTGCCGCCCTCGATGATGCTGCAGTCGACGTGGCCATAGCGGCGCTCGTAGCGGATGTCGTTGGTGATGAAGACCTGCTTGGCCTTCGAACCGCGAGCGACGTACTCGTCCCTGGTCAGCACCGGGCAAGGCTCGCCGGTCAGGGCCGCGGCCTGCACGGCGGCTGTGGACTGGGCGATGGTGTTGGCGCGGCGCTGATAGCCGATGACGCCAGCGCTGATCGCGCCAATGACCACGGCGCCTACCAGCATGAGCGGGAAAGCCCGCGCCAGGGTCCACTTCTTCGCCAATACCGCCTCCCGCGACGCAACCCTTACGGTGCGAGACGATAGCCTCCGGCCTCCGTCAGCAGCAACCGGGCGTTGCCGGGATCGGGCTCGATCTTCTGCCGCAGGCGGTAGACGTGGGTTTCCAGGGTGTGGGTGGTGACCCCGGCGTTATAGCCCCAGACCTCGGCCAGCAGTTCCTCACGCGAGACCGGCTTTTCGCCGGCCCGGTAGAGGTATTTCAGGATGTTGGTCTCTTTCTCGGTCAGCCGGATCTTCTTCTGATTGGCGTCGACCAGCATCTTGGCCGAGGGGCGGAACTCGTAGGCGCCCAGGTGGAAAACCGCGCCCTCCGACTGCTCGTGGCTACGCAGCTGGGCGCGGATGCGCGCCAGCAGCACCTGGAACTTGAAGGGCTTGGTCACATAGTCGTTCGCCCCGGCCTCCAGGCCTGAGATCTGGTCGTCGTCGGTGTCGGCCGCGGTCAGCATGATGATCGGGGCGACGACGCCCTTCTCGCGCATCTGGCGACAGGCCTCGCGGCCGTTCATGTCCGGCAAATCGACATCCAGCAGGATCAGGTCGGGACGATGCTCGACCGCGGCCTTCACGCCCTCGCCGGCGGTCGCCGCCTCGATGGCCGAGAAGTCCTCTGAAAGCTGGAGTTGTTCGGCGATCGCGCCGCGGAGTTCTTCGTTGTCGTCGACGACGAGCAGAGTCTTGCGTTGAGCCATGGACCGGAACATGCACCGTAACCACACAAAGAGCCAACCGCGGGAGAGCCCTTAACCCATGATCTTCACGGCGTTGTCAGATGGACGCTTCCGGCTGGACGGGCGCGAAACCCGCTGTGCGCTGGGCAAGGGCGGGGTGATTGCTGCGCGCGACAAGCGCGAGGGCGACGGCAAGTCGCCTCTAGGGATCTGGCCGATCCGTCGGGTGCTGTACCGGCCGGACAAGTTCGACGCGCCGCAAACACGCCTGCCAACCAAGGCGCTGGAACGCGACGACGGCTGGTGCGATGCGCCGGGAGACCCCGCCTACAACCGCGCCGTCAAGCTGCCGCACCCGGCCAGCGCCGAGCAGATGTGGCGCGACGACAATGTCTACGACCTGGTCTGCATCCTCGCCCACAACGACGATCCGCCGGTCAGTCCGCTCGGTTCGGCGATCTTCATGCACCTGGCGCGGCCGGATTTCTCGCCGACCGAGGGCTGTGTGGCGCTATCGCGCGAGGACATGCTGGAGTTGCTGTCGCTGGCCAAACTCGGCGACGCATTGGCCATCGAGCGGGCCTAGCGCGCGCCGAACAGGGCCGAGCCGACGCGGACGCTGGTGGCGCCGAAGCGGACGGCGGTCTCGAAGTCGTCGCTCATGCCCATGGAGAGCCCAGCCAGGCCGTTACGGGCGGCGATCCTGGCCAGCAGGGCGAAGTGCGGGCCAGGCGGCTCGGCCACCGGCGGAATGCACATCAGCCCCTGGATCGGCAGGCCGTAGGTCTCGCGGCAGGCCGCGATGAAGGTGTCGGCCTCGGCCGGGAGGATCCCGGCCTTCTGCGGCTCCTCGCCGGTGTTGACCTGGACATAGAGGCGCGGGGTTCGGCCCTGCTTCTGGATCTCGTCGGCCAGGGCGCGGGCGAGCTTTTCGCGATCCAGGCTCTCGACGACGTCGAAGAAGGCCACCGCCTCCTTGGCCTTGTTGGACTGCAGCGGGCCGATCAGCCGCAACTCCAGCCCCTGCGCCTTGCCCGCCCAGCGCTCCATGGCTTCCTGGACACGGTTCTCGCCGAACACCTTCTGGCCGCCAGACAGGATCGGCGCGACCTTCTCCCAGGGCTGTTGCTTGGACACCGCCACCAGGGTCACATCCGAAGCCTCGCGGCCGGACGCCTTCGCCGCGCGGGCGATCCGGTCTAGGACGTCGGTGAGGGCGGGAGGAATGGTCATTTCGGACAGCTTCTGGACAGTGGCGAAGACGGCGCAAGCCATAGGTCGCCGCGCGGGCGCGCGAAAGCCCCCGTTGCCGCCGCTGCTGTTCTTCACCGATCCCCAGAGGACGCCGGACATCGCCGGCGCGATGGCGCGGCTGCCGCGCGGCAGCGCGGTGGTCTACCGCGCCTTCGGGGCCGCAACCGCGCGCCTAGAGGCGGCAGGGCTGCTGCGGCTGGCCCGTCGGCGGGGCTTGAAACTGTTGGTGGGCGCCGACGCGGCGCTGGCCGCAGCGGTCGGGGCCGACGGCGTGCACCTGCCCGAACGCCTGGCGAGGACAGCACAACGGCTGCGCCGGCCCGGCTGGATCATCACCGCCGCCGCTCACAGTCCGGCGGCGGCCCGGCGCGGCCTGGCGGCCGGCGCCGATGCGGTGGTGGTCTCGGCGGTATTTCCTTCCGCCAGCCCCTCGGCCGGCCGACCCATCGGCTCGCTGCGTCTGGCGCAAATTGCACGGCAGACTGGCGGCCGTGTCTACGGGCTGGGCGGGATCAACGACAAAACCGCCCGCCGGCTGCTGCCTGCGGGCTTGGTGGGTCTAGCGGCGGTGGAAGCTCTGGCCTAGGTCGGCCTAGAAGCGGAAGGCGGTCTCGAGCCGGACGCGCGGCGCCGATTCCTGCGGCTCGGTCTTCTTGTAGGACGGGGCTTCCTTTTCGCCCAGGGCAACCGCGCCGCCGACCCGAAGGCTCGGCGTGACGCGGAAGTAAGCCCCAGCCTGAACGTCGTTCCACTGTGTGTCGTGCTCAGCGCGTTGATCGACGTTGAGCGAGACCCCCCAGCGCCCCTTGCGCGTATCCCACTTCAGCGACTTGTTCCCTTGCGGGCCCACTGAAGATTCGCTGCGCACGGTGAAGTCGGTGGCCTTCTTCGCGGTCTGGGCATGCGCCGCCGAAGCGCCGCTCGCGAGGAGCGCCGCACCGATCAACGAAATGACCAACCGCTTGGACATAACCACCCATATGGCCCCTGAGCCCCGGCCGCGCCACCTTTACGGAGACGTGACCGTTGAGCCGATTAAAGTCCGACCGGACGTCAGGTCAACCGACTCCTCGGGCCCTCCAGGCGCCTGAAGACCATATCGTCGGCGCCTGTGGCGGCAGAGACACGCGATTCCTGTTTGGCGGTTCCACGGGCATTGTTATAGAGGCTGCGGCTGCGAGGGGGCGGCGCCCGCGGCGCGACCGACGCGGAATGAACGACTAGGAGCCAATATATGCCGTTTGTGCGCGGTGAGTTGATGCGTGGCGTGACGACCGGGGTCTTGGTGCTGAGCCTCACGGCGCTGGCCGCCTGCTCGAGCAGCGGTAGCTCGCGAACCTTCCAGACCCAAGAGCAGGGCGGGGGTTTGTTCGGCCTGGGCGGCAGCAAGAAGGCGGCGCCTGCGAACGCCAACCAGCCCGCCATCGGCGTGAACGGCTATCTGTGGCGAGCGACGCTGGACACCCTGTCCTTCATGCCGCTGGCTTCGGCGGACCCCTACGGCGGCGTGGTGATCACCGACTGGTACGTGAACCCGGAAAAGCCTGACGAGCGCTTCAAGTGCACCGTCTACATCCTGGACTCGCGCCTGCGCGCCGACGGCCTGAACGTGGCCGTCTTCAAACAGGTCAAGGACGCCGGCGGCAATTGGACCGACGCGCCCTCGGCCGGCCAGACCGAAACCGACCTGGAAAACGCGATCCTTACCAAGGCGCGGCAGCTTCGGCTGTCCAACATCGGCTAGGCCTTTCGGGCGCGCATTCAGCAAGGTTGGAAACCAGTCGGATGCGCTCCCACTCAAGGGCTAGCGCCATCCGGCGCTGGTCCACATCCAACTGAAGTTCGAAGACCGCCCCATGGCCCGCTATAATCCCAAAGAGACCGAGCCCAAGTGGCGCAAAGCCTGGGCCGACGCTGACGTGTTCCGCGCCGGTCCGCCCGCGCCCGGCGTGCCGAAATACTACGCGCTGGAGATGTTCCCCTATCCGTCGGGGCGTCTGCACATGGGCCACGTGCGCAACTACTCACTGGGCGACGTGGTGGCCCGCTACAAGCGCGCCCGCGGCTTCAACGTGCTGCACCCCATGGGCTGGGACGCCTTCGGCCTGCCCGCCGAGAACGCGGCCATGGAGCGCGGCGTCGACCCGCGGGGCTGGACCTACGAAAACATCGCGCGGATGCGCAGCGAGCTGAAGGAGCTGGGCCTGTCGATCGACTGGTCGCGTGAGTTCGCGACCTGCGACGCCGCCTACTACGGCAAGCAGCAGGACTGGTTCCTGGACCTGTGGAAGCGCGGCCTGGTCTATCGCAAGGAAAGCGTCGTCAACTGGGACCCAGTCGATCAGACCGTGTTGGCCAATGAACAGGTGGTCGACGGCCGCGGCTGGCGGTCCGGCGCAGTGGTCGAAAAGCGCAAGCTGAACCAGTGGTTCCTGCGCATCACCGACTACGCCGACGAACTGATCGAGGGCCTGAAGACCCTGGACCGCTGGCCCGACAAGGTCCGCCTGATGCAGGAGAACTGGATCGGGCGCTCCAAGGGCCTGCGCTTCAAGTTCGGCTGGTCAGGCCAGGCCCCCGCCGGCTTCGACGCCGGGCTGGAGGTCTACACCACCCGCCCCGACACGCTGTACGGCGCCAGCTTCGTCGGCGTCGCGCCTGACCATCCGTTGGCTGAGCAGCTGGCCGCCGCCGATCCGAAGGTCGCGGCGTTCATCGCCGAGTGCCGTAAGGGCGGCGCCTCGGAAGCCGAGATCGAGACCGCCGAGAAGATCGGGTTCGACACCGGCCTGACCGTGGCCCATCCCTTTGATCCGGAATGGAAGCTGCCGGTCTGGATCGCCAACTTCATCCTGATGGACTACGGCACCGGCGCGATCTTCGCCTGCCCGGCCCACGACCAGCGCGACCTGGATTTCGCCCGCAAGTACGCCCTGCCGGTCAAGGCGGTGGTGCTGCCGCCGGGCGAGGATCCGGCGACGTTCGACGTCGGGACGGAGGCCTATACCGGCCCCGGCACGATCTTCCATTCGCAGTTCCTGGACGGCATGGAGATCGAGCCGGCCAAGGCCGCGGCGATCGCCCGCATCGAAGCCGAGGGCCGTGGCGAGGGCGCGACGGTCTTCCGCCTGCGCGACTGGGGCGTTGCCCGCCAGCGCGGCTGGGGTTGCCCGATCCCGGTGGTCCATTGCGCCAAGTGCGGGGTCGTGGCCCTGCCGAAGGACCAGCTGCCCGTCGTGCTGCCGGACGACATGGATTTCTCCAAGCCCGGCAATGCCCTGGCGCGTCACCCGACCTGGAAGGACACCAGCTGTCCAGAGTGCGGCGGCGCGGCGACGCGCGAGACCGACACGCTGGACACCTTCGTCGACAGCTCCTGGTACTTCGCGCGCTTCACCGACACCGAGGCGGCGGAGCCGATCAACAAGGCGGCGGCCGACTACTGGCTGCCGGTCGACCAGTATGTGGGCGGCATCGAGCACGCCGTGCTGCACCTGCTGTACGCCCGCTTCGTGACCCGCGCCCTGGGCGACGAGGGCATGCTGTCGGCGCGCGAGCCGTTCGCCGGCCTGTTCACCCAGGGCATGGTCACCCACGAGACCTATCGCCGTCAGAACGGCGAATGGATCGAGCCGCGATCGGTGGAGTTCGAGACTGAAGGCGGTACCCGCCGGGCCAAGCTGATCGAGACTGGCGAGCCGGTGGTCATCGGCGACGTCGAGAAGATGGCCAAGTCCAAGAAGAACACCGTCACGCCGGACGAGATCTTCGAGGTCTACGGCGTCGATGCGGCGCGTCTGTTCGTGCTGTCCGACAGTCCTCCCGAGCGCGACACCCAATGGTCGGCCTCTGGTGTCGAGGGCGCCTGGCGGTTCGTCAATCGGGTCTGGAACGAGTTCGACAGCCAGCCGGAAGGCCCTGCCCCCTCCCCCTCCGCCGACCCGAAGGCCGACGAATTGCGCGCCGCCACCCATCGCACGATCAAGGCGGTGACCGAAGCGGTGGAGAGCTTCCGGTTCAATTCCGGCATCGCGCGGATGTACGAGTTCCTGAACAAGTTGAAAGACTTCCCGGCTGATGGCGCGACGCCGCCGGTGCTTGCGGCGCGCCATGAGGCGCTGTCGGCCTTCGCCCGGCTGATCTCGCCGTTCACGCCCCACCTGGCTGAAGAAGCCTGGGTGCGGATCGGCGGCAAGGGGATGGTGGTCGCCGCCCCGTGGCCGGAGTTCGACGCCGGCCTGACCCAGGAGGCGGTCAAGGTCCTGCCCGTGCAGGTGAACGGCAAGCGTCGCGGCGAGATTTCCGTCGCCGCCGGAGCCGAACCGGCCGATGTTGAGAAGATCGTGCTTGACGATCCCGAGATCGCGCGGCGCCTTGAGGGCCTGGCGATCAAGAAGGTGATCGTCGTGAAGGACCGTATCGTCAACATCGTGGCTGGGTGAGCTGACATGAACCGCGCCGTCGTCTCCGCCGTGCTGGCGGTCGGGGCCCTGACCCTGGCCGGGTGCGGGTTCACGCCGCTCTACGGCGCGCCTGGCGTGACCTCGCAGTTGGCCAGTGTCGCGGTCTCCACGCCGCCCGGTCGCACCGGGCAGTTGATCCGCGAGCACCTGGACGACGCCCTGGCGCGCGACAAGGGCGCCGCGCCGGCCTATCGGATGGAACTGGCGCTGTCGGAGACCCGCTATCCACGCGGCGTGCGGGTCGACAATGTCGCCACCCGCTACGAGTACGTGCTGATCGCCGACTACACCCTGGTCTCATCCGTATCGGGTGCTCCGGTGAAGTCTGGCACCGCCCGCGCCCAGGTCACCTACGATAGCGCCGACCAGCCCTACGCCTCGATCACCGCCCAGCAGGACGCCCAGGACCGCGCCGCCGCCGAGTGCGCCCGCAAGATCCAGGTCGAATTGGCGGCGTGGATCGCGACCCAGGGAAAATCCTAGGGATTTCAAAGGCGTGATCCTTTCCAAGCGGCCGGACATCGAGCGCTTCCTGAGCAAGCCGGAGGCTCCCGTCCGGGTGGCGCTGATCTATGGGCGCGACACCGGCGTGGTCCGCGATCGCGGAACCCAACTGGCCCGCAAGGTGGTTCCCAACCTCGACGACCCGTTCGATGTGGCGCTGCTGACCGACGGCGACCTGGATTCCGACGGCGGCAAGCTCGAGGGCGAGCTGGCGGCGCAGTCGTTGATGGGCGGGCGACGGCTGGTGCGGCTGCGCTTCGCCACCGAGAAGGCCAATCTCGACAAGCAGGTGGCCGAGGCCGTGGTCGCCCACGCTGAGGGCAAGCTCAATCCCGACGCCTTCTTCCTGATCGAGGCCGGCAACCTCGGGCGCGACTCCGCGCTGCGGAAGGCCGCCGAGAAGGCCGGCGAGGCGGTGGCCATCCCCTGCTACGAGGACGAGCCCGGCGATGTGGCGCGGCTGGTCCGCGAGCTGCTGGCCAAGGACAGCGTCGGCCTGGACGCCCAGGCGCTGCAGCTGTTCGTCGGCCGGTTGCCCAAGGAGCGCGGCGTCGCCCGCCAGGAGATCGAACGGCTGGCGCTCTATCTGGAGCCTGGCAGCGGCCGCACCGCCACGCCGCGCGACCTCGACGACTTCCTGGGCGTCGAGCCCGAAGCCTCGCTGTCCGACGCCGCCGCCGATGCGTTCGGCGGGCGACTGGGCGACGCGCAGGCCGGGCTACGCCGCGCCGCCGCCGAGGGCGAGGCTGGGCCCGCCGCCATCCGCGCGATCAGCATCTATCTCGGCCGCCTGCGCCGCACCCTCACCCTCGCCAAGTCCGGCGCCGGGCTGCAGGAGGCGGCCAAGGCCTCGGGGGTGTTCTGGAAGCAGGAGCGCGAGTTCCTCCGCCAGGCGCGCAGCTGGTCGCTGGAGGAACTGGACCGGCTGCAGCCGGAAGTGCTGGCCGCCGACAAGGCCTGCAAGACCGCCGGCTCGCCCGATCACCTGATCGCCGAGCGACTGGCGCTGACCATCGCCGGCCGCGCGCGCCGTCTAGGGCTCTGAATCGGCGCTTTTGAAATCGCCCCTGTGGCGCACAAAGCGAGGGCTACCCGTATCGGTGGCCGCTCGATTCACCAGAAGCCGAATTTCGAAATCGACTCCATATAAATCAATGACTTAGCGCTAACCCCGAACGGTCAGTTTGCGGCAAAGCTCGTCGAGCTGTTCGAGCGTCGCGTACTTGATCCGCAGCTCGCCGACGCCGCCCTTGTCGAGCACTTCGACGTCGAGACCGAGCGCGTCGGAGAGGTCGGACTCGAGCGCCTGGGTATCGGTGTCCTTGGCGACCTTCCGCGAGGCGGCCTTCGGTCGGCTGGCGCTCGGCGCGCCGCCACGGGCCAAGGCCTCGGCCTCGCGGACCGACAGTCCCTTGGCGATGATCTGGTCGGCCAGGGCCAGCGGGTCGTCGGCGGTGAGGATGGCCCGGGCATGACCGGCCGACAGCTGGCCGTCGAGCACGTAGCCGCGAACCTTCTCGGGCAGGTTCATCAGGCGCAGGGTGTTGGCGACGTGGCTGCGGCTCTTGCCGATGCTGCCCGCCACCTCTTCCTGAGTGCGCTTGAACTTCTCGATCAGCTGCTGGTAGGCGGCCGCCTCTTCGATGGGGTTGAGGTTGGCGCGTTGGACGTTCTCGATGACGCCGATCTCAAGAACCTGGACATCGTCCAGCTCGCGGACCAGGGCCGGCATGACCCGCAGGCCGGCCTTCTGACTGGCGCGCCAGCGGCGCTCGCCGGCGACGATCTCCCACTCGCCGGGCAAGCCGGGGGCGGGACGCACGAGGATCGGCTGCAGCACGCCCTTCTCGCGGATCGAGGCGGCGAGTTCCTCGACCTCAGTCTCGGAGAACACCCAGCGAGGTTGGTGCGCGTTGCGACGGATCAGCTCGATCGGGATCTCGCGGACGCCAGCGACCTCCTCGACCGGCGCGCCGGCGACCACCTTGGCCTCGTCAACATCGCCCAACAGGGCCGACAGGCCGCGGCCCAGTCCACGCTTCTCGACCATCATGTCCCCCTCCGAGCATGATCGCTGATCATGCTCGGCGCGTTAAAAACAGAGCGTGACGGTCGCCAAAACGGGCGGGCATTTTTGGCTGTCACGCTCACGCGGCCTTCGCCCGGCGATCGCGCTCACGCAGCACGACCTCGCGCGCCAGCTTCAGATAGGCCTGCGAGCCCGTGCACTTCAGATCGTAAACCAGCACCGGCTTGCCGTAGCTGGGCGCCTCGGAGACCCGCACGTTGCGCGGTATGACCGTGTTGTAGACCGTCTCGCCGAAGTGGCTGCGAACGTCGCGGGCGACCTGCTCGGAGAGGCTGTTGCGGCGGTCGTACATGGTCAGGACCACCCCCTGGATCTCCAGGTTCGGGTTCAGGCTGCCGCGCACCAGATCGACGGTGCGCATCAGCTGGGTGAGGCCCTCCAGGGCGAAGAACTCGCACTGCAACGGCACCAGCACTGCATCCGAGGCCGCCATGGCGTTCACCGTCAGCAGGTTCAGCGACGGCGGGCAGTCTATCAGGACGTAGGTGTATTCGCCGGCGGCGCGGATCGGCTCCAAAGCGTCGCGCAGCTTGAACGAACGGCGCGCCTGCTGGCCTAGCTCCAGCTCCACGCCGGACAGATCAGGGTCGGCGGCGACCAGGTCGAGGCCTGGCAGCGCGGTGTTGACCACGGCCGAGGTGATCGACTGCTCGCCCATCAGAACGTCGTAGAGGGTGACCTTGCGCTGGGCTCGGCCGACGCCGAGCCCGGTTGAGGCGTTGCCCTGTGGGTCGGAGTCGATCAGCAGCACCTTCTCGCCCACCGCCGCGAGCGCTGTGCCGAGATTGATGGCCGTGGTGGTCTTGCCCACCCCGCCCTTCTGGTTGGCGACCACCAGGACGCGCAGACCCCGTTTAGCTTTTCCGGCCACGGCCGAGCCTCCTCAAACGCACGATCTGGCCTCTGGCGTCACTCAAGCTGGGCGACACGTCCGCCTCGAAATCCCAAGTCCGCCGCGCCTCTTCCAGCTCGGCCGCCACGTCCTGCCCCTTCAGGAACAGCGCCTGTGCGCCGCGCTTTAGGTAGGGCTGGGCGTACCCCATCAGTCGCGACAGGGGCGCGCAAGCCCGGGCGGTGACGATATCCACAGTCAGGGACAAGTCTTCCGCACGAGAATTGTGAACCGTGGCCGGAAGCGCCAATCCGTCCACCACTTCGCTGAGGAACCGGCAGCGTTTGGTGAGGCTATCGACCAGGTGCACGTGGAAACCGGGACGGCCTTTTCCGAGGATCGCCAAGACGATGCCGGGAAGTCCTGCGCCGGTTCCGAGATCGGCCCAGGTCAGCGCCTCGGGCGCCAAGGGCAGGATCTGGGCCGAATCCCAGGCGTGCCGCGACCAGAAGACGTCGAGCGTGGCAGGCCCCACCAGGTTCATCTTCTCGTTCCACTCGACCAGGTATGACCGGTAGCGCTCAAGATCGGCGACGGCCTGCGGCGAGGCGGCGGCGGCGGCGGCGAAGCTGGCCGCGTCGGTGACGTCAATGCTGGTTTCAGATGACAATGGCGAGCTCAGGCGGCGCGGCGGCGGACATGGGCCAGCAAGGCGGTCAGGGCGCCGGGCGTGACGCCTTCGATGCGCGCCGCCTGGCCCAGAGTCAGGGGTCGAACGGCGACCAGCTTTTCGCGGACCTCGTTGGAGAGGCCGCCAACCGCGCCGTAGTCGAGCTCCGGCGGCAGGCGAAGGTTCTCGTCACGGCGGAACGCGGCGGCGTCGGCCGCCTGGCGGTCCAGATAGCCGGCATAGGCGGCGTCGATCTCAAGCTGCTCGCGGCAGCCGGGCGACCAGTCATACGCTTCGGGGAAGATCGCGGCGAGGTCGTCGAAGCTGATGGTCGGATAGGCCAGCAGCTGCACGAAATCGCGGACCACGCCGTCGGACTTGACCGGCAGACCCGCCTTCTGGGCCATGTTCGGAGACAGGATCAGCTCCCCTGCCCGCTGGCGGGCATGGGCGAGTTCGGCCGCCTTGGCGCCATAGGCCGTTTCACGTGAAACACCGACCACCCCCAGCTCAATGCCCTTGCCGGTCAGTCGCTGGTCGGCATTGTCGGCGCGCAGGGTGAGGCGGAACTCGGCCCGGCTGGTGAACATCCGATAGGGCTCGGTGACCCCGCGGGTGGTGAGGTCATCGATCAGCACGCCGATATAGGCCTCGTCCCGGCCGAAGGTCGCGCCATCCTGGCCGGAGGCGGCGCGGGCGGCGTTGAGCCCGGCCATCAGCCCCTGGGCCCCAGCCTCCTCATAGCCGGTGGTCCCATTGATCTGGCCGGCCAGGTAGAGCCCCGGCAGCCGCTTGACCTCAAGGGTCGGATAGAGCTCGCGCGGGTCGACGTAGTCGTACTCGATTGCGTAGCCGTAGCGTTTCACCCGGACATTCTCCAGGCCCGAAATGGTGCGCAGGAACAGGTCCTGGGTCTCTTCCGATACCGAGGTGGAGATGCCGTTGGGATAGACGGTGTCGTCGTCCAGGCCCTCGGGCTCGAGGAAGATCTGGTGACTGTCCTTGTCGCCGAAGCGCACCACCTTGTCCTCGATCGACGGGCAGTAACGCGGGCCGCGGCCGCTGATCCGGCCGCCGTAGACGGCGGATTCGGTCAGCCGGTCGGCGATGATCTGGTGGGTCTTGGCGTTGGTGTAAGTGACGCCGCAGGCAATCTGCGGAGTGGTGATCTTGTCGGTCAGGAACGAGAACGGCACAGGCTCGTCGTCCGCAGCCTGCATCTCCAGGCCGTCCCAGGCGATGGTCGAGCCCTCGAGGCGCGCCGGGGTGCCGGTCTTCAGCCGACCCATGCTCAGGCCCGAGGCGTAGAGCCGGTCGGAAAGGCCGATCGCCGGGGCGTCCCCGACCCGACCGGCCGGGATGCGGGTGTCGCCCAGATGGATCAGGCCCTTGAGGAAGGTGCCCGTGGTCAGCACCACGCGGCCTGCGCGGTACTCAGCTCCGCTCGCGCCGATCACGCCCTGGACCACGCCATCGACGACGATCAGGTCCTCCACCGCCTCGGCGCGCACGCTGAGGTTCGGGGTGGCGGCGAGCTCGGCCTGCATCGCCTCGCGATAGAGCTTGCGGTCAATCTGGCTGCGCGGGCCGCGGACGGCCGCGCCCTTGGAGCGATTGAGCATCCGGAACTGGATGCCGGCCTGGTCGGCCAGACGGCCCATCAAGCCGTCGAGGGCGTCTATCTCGCGGACCAGGTGACCCTTGCCCAGGCCGCCGATGGCCGGGTTGCAGCTCATCTCGCCGATGGTCTCGAGCTTGTGGGTCAGCAGCAGGGTCTTGGCGCCGAAGCGCGCGGAGGCCGCCGCGGCTTCACAGCCGGCATGCCCTCCCCCGATGATGATCACGTCCCAGGCGCTCAAGCTTGTCTCCACGCAAGACGCCCCCGGAAGGCCGGGGGCGCGACTGGCAGCTATATAGCGAACGTGGGGCGGTTTTTCACCGGGATTCCGTCGCCAGGCCTAGCAGCGTTTCACGTGAAACAGTGAGGCCGCGCCGCGAGGCGTGTTTCACGTGAAACAGCGGCCCTACTTTCCAATGCAGAAGCTGGAGAACACCCGGTCGAGAACGTCCTCCGGATCAATCCTGCCGGTAATGCGGTCCAGGGCCCGGCCCGCAAGGCGTACGTCCTCGGCGGCTAGTTCCAGTTCGTCTTCCGTTACGAGCGCCCGCTTCAGCCGCGCCAGCGCCTCGGACAGCAGTTCGCGGTGGCGCAGGCGCGTGGCGGTCGGCAGCTCAGCGCCGGCCAGCGCATCGACCACCCGATGTTCCAGGGCTGCTTCAAGCGCGCCGATATCGTCAGGTTTCCGCGCGCTGAGCCGCAGGATCTCTACATTGGCGGCGCGGGCCTCGACCACAGCGTGGCCGGTCTCGTCGCCCGCCGGCAGGTCGGCCTTGTTGATCACGCAGAGGTCATGCGGATGCAGCCCCGGCGCGGTGGCCGCGGCGTCGCTGGAACCGTCGACCACCCAGATCCGCAGGTCCGCCTCCCCGGCCCAGGCGCGCGCGCGGCGCACACCCTCGGCCTCGATCTCGTCGTGGGTCTCGCGCAGGCCCGCGGTGTCGGCCAGCAGCACCTTGTAGCCAGCGAACCGCATCGGGACCTCGATGATGTCGCGGGTGGTGCCCGGCGTGGCGGTGACGATCGCCGCCTCCCGCCGCGCCAGGGCGTTGAGGATGGTGCTCTTGCCGGCGTTGGGCGCGCCGACCAGGGCGATGCGGAAGCCCTCGCGCACCCGTTCGCCGCGTTTCACGTCGGCCAGGGCATGCTCCAACTCGCCGATCAGACTGACCAGCACCGGCTGCGCGCGAGCGGCGACGTCAGCGGGCACCTCTTCGTCCGGAAAGTCGACGGCCGCCTCGAACATCGCCAGGGCCTCGATCAGGCCGTCGCGCCAGCGCGCCTGCGCCTGGCCCAGCGCCCCGCCCAGCTGGTCGAGCGCCTGGCGGCGCTGGGCCTCGGTCTCGGCCTCGATCAGGTCGGCGACGCCTTCGGCCTGGGCCAGGTCGAGCTTGCCGTTCTCGAAGGCGCGGCGGGTAAACTCGCCGGGTTCGGCCAAGCGCAGGCCCAGGGCGGCCAGCTCTTCCAGCAGGCCGGCGACCACGGCCGGGCCGCCATGCACGTGAAATTCGGCGCAGTCCTCGCCGGTGTAGCTGGCGGGCCCCTCGAACCACAGCACCAGGGCCTGGTCGATCGGCGCGCCGTCCTGGCGCTTGAGCACCCTCAAAGCCGCTTCGCGCGGCTTGGGTGTTCGGCCGGCCAACGCCGCCACCGCCCTGCCTGACTGGGGACCGGACAGGCGAACGACCGCGACCGCCGAGCGGCCCGCGGCGGTGGCCGGCGCGAAGATGGTGTCGGTCATTTGGAGCGGGTGGCGCCTAGGCTGGCGTCGACGGCGGCGCTCATCAGGCTGCGGAACTGTTCCTGGGCCCCGACGCCGAAGGCGGTCCAGTTCTTGATCAGCTCGTCCGGCGACAGCATCGCCATGTTGGCGGTCATCCGGTTCTGCATCTCTTCGACGAGCTTTTCGTTCAGACCAGACACGTCCGGCAGGCCGAGGAAGGCGCGCGCCTCTTGCGGAGAGCATTCGACTTCGATGGTCATCTTCATTCGGATACCTCTACGGCCAGAGATGTGCTTGACCACATTGTTATGAGCGCAGCGTGGCCGCTAGCGCTAGAGCCTTTCCAGTTCAGGTGACGCGCTCGAGTAACACTGTCCTTTAGTTCCAGACGGGAGACGCCCATGGGCGAGATGACGACCATCAAGGCCGAAGACGGCCAGTTCGCGGCCTATGTGGCCCGCCCGGCTCAGCCGAACGGCCCGGCCGTGGTGGTGATCCAGGAGATCTTCGGGGTCAACGCCGTGATGCGCGAGGTCTGCGACGAGCTGGCTGCAGCTGGCTTCCTGGCCGTCTGCCCCGACCTGTTCTGGCGCATCGAGCCCGGGATCGACATCACCGACCAGTCCGAGGCCGAGTGGAAGAGAGCCTTCGAGCTCTACAACGCGTTCGACGTCGACGCCGGAGTCCAGGACATCGGCGCGACCATCGACCAGGTTCGCGCCCTGCCCGAGGTCAACGGCAAGGTCGGTGCGGTCGGTTTCTGCCTGGGCGGGCTGCTGGCCTTTCTGACCGCGACGCGCACCGACGCCGACGCCTGCGTCTCCTACTACGGAGTGGGAATTGAGAAGCACCTGGCCGAGGCCGACAAGCTGGCCCACCCGCTGCTGATGCACATCGCAGAAGAGGATCAGTTCGTGCCCAAGGAAGCGCAGGCCCTGATTCTGTCGCAGCTGAAGAACCATCCGCAGGTGCAGGCTCACACCTATGCCGGCCGCGACCACGCTTTCGCGCGGACCGGCGGCGAACACTACGACGCAGCCGACGCCAAGTTGGCCAACGGGCGCACCCTCGCGTTCTTCCAGCAGAACCTAGCCTAGGGGAGCGTCCATGAAAGCGATCCGTATCGCGCGCACCGGCGGGCCCGAAGTGCTGGAGCTGGCCGAAGTCGAGGTCCCCTCCCCCAAGCCCGGCGAGATTCTGGTCCGGCACGAAGCGGTGGGGGTGAACTTCATCGACACCTATCACCGCACCGGGCTCTATCCGGTGAAGCTGCCGTCCGGCCTCGGCCTCGAAGCCGCAGGCGTGGTGGAGGCGGTCGGCGACGGCGTCGAGCGCTTCCAGGTCGGTGACCGGGTGGCCTACGCCTCCGGCCCGATCGGCGCCTATTCGGAGCTGCATGTCACATCGGCGGCCAGGGCCGTGAAGCTGCCGGAGGGCGTCGACGCCAAGGTCGGGGCCGCGGCCCTGCTCAAGGGCATGACCGCCGAGTTCCTGGTTCGGCGGACCTTCCCGGTGAAGGCGGGCGACACCATCCTGGTCCACGCCGCCGCGGGCGGGGTCGGCTCGATCCTGGTCCAATGGGCCAAGCACCTCGGGGCCCGGGTCATCGGCACCGCTGGTTCGGAAGAGAAGGCCGAGCTGGCGCGCGGCCACGGGGCCGACCACGTCATTCTCTACCGCGACCAGGACGTGGCCGCGGAGGTCCGCCGCCTGACCGATGGCAAGGGCGTGCCGGTGGCCTACGACTCCGTGGGCGCAGCGACCTTCGAGGGCACCATGGGGAGCCTGGCCCGGCGCGGTCTGTTCATCTCGTTCGGCAACGCGTCAGGGCCTGTGCCGCCGTTCGCGCCGCTGCGGCTCTCGCAGGCTGGCTCGTTGTTCTTCACCCGGCCGACCATGTTCGACTACACGGCGACGACTCCGGAGCTGGACGAAAGCGCCCAGGCCCTGTTCGAGGTGGTCAAGTCCGGCGCCGTGAAGATCGACATCGGCCAGACGTTTGCGCTCGGCGACGCCCGCAAGGCGCACGAGGCCCTGGAAGGTCGTGAGACCGTCGGAGCGAGTTTGCTGATCCCGTAGGCAAGAGATCCTCCCCTTTTGGGAGAGGTGGCGCGCGAAGCGCGGCGGAGGGGGCCTGCTGAGTCAGCAATCCCCCTCAGCCAGCCATGCTGGCTGACAGCTCCCTCAGCGGGAGCAACTAGGCCGCGAGCAACAGCCGCTCAGGGTGTTCCACGTGAGACACGTTTAGACTCAGACTGTTAGCCAAAAAGCAAAGGGGCCCGCATTGCTGCGAGCCCCTTTTTCATGTCCGCCGGTGAACCTGTCGCCTGGAGCGGGTTGCGAGCGGAAAACCGCTTCGCACTTTTCCTCAACCGGCTCTAGGTGTTCATCGACTGGAAGAAGTCCTCGTTGTTCTTCGACTGCCGCATCTTGTCGAGCAGGAACTCGATCGCATCCTGGGCGCCCATCGGGGTGATGATCCGGCGCAGGATGAACGACTTCTGCAGGTGTTCCTTCGGCGTGATGAGGTCTTCCTTCCGGGTGCCCGACTTGATGACGTCGACAGCGGGGTAGATCCGCTTGTCGGCGACCTTGCGATCCAGAATGATTTCCGAGTTACCCGTGCCCTTGAACTCTTCGAAGATGACTTCGTCCATCCGGCTGCCGGTGTCGATCAGGGCGGTGGCGATGATGGTCAGCGAGCCGCCTTCCTCGATGTTCCGGGCGGCGCCGAAGAAGCGCTTCGGGCGCTGCAGGGCATTGGCGTCAACACCGCCGGTCAGCACCTTACCCGACGACGGGACGACGGTGTTGTAGGCGCGGCCGAGACGGGTGACCGAGTCCAGCAGGATGACCACGTCGCGCTTGTGCTCGACCAGGCGCTTGGCCTTTTCGATGACCATTTCGGCGACCTGCACGTGGCGGGTGGCCGGCTCGTCGAAGGTCGACGACACCACCTCGCCGCGGACGGTGCGGCGCATGTCGGTGACTTCTTCCGGCCGCTCGTCGATCAGCAGCACGATCAGATAGCACTCGGGGTGGTTGGTCTCGATCGACTTGGCGATGTTCTGCAGCATCACCGTCTTGCCGACCCGCGGCGGCGCGGTGATCAGGCAGCGCTGGCCCTTGCCGAGCGGGGCGACGATATCGATGACCCGGCCGGTGCGGTCCTTCAGGGTCGGATCTTCGATCTCCATCTTCAGCCGCTCATCCGGATAGAGCGGCGTCAGATTGTCGAACAACACCTTGTGACGGACGTTTTCCGGCGGCTCAAAATTGATCTGCTCGACGCTGACCAAGGCGAAGTAGCGCTCGCCTTCGCGCGGGGCGCGGATCGCGCCGTCGACGGTGTCGCCGGTACGCAGGCCGAACTTCCGGATCTGGGAGGGGCTGACATAGATGTCGTCGGGGCCGGAGAGGTAGTTGGCTTCCGGGCTGCGCAGGTAGCCGAAGCCGTCCTGCAGGACCTCGAGCGTGCCCGAGCCGGAGATCTGCACGCCTTCCTCGGCCAGGGCCTTGAGGATCGCGAACATCATGTCCTGCTTGCGCATGGAGTTGGCGTTCTCGATCTCCAGCGTCTCGGCGAAGGAGAGCAGGTCGGCCGGCGACTTGTCCTTCAACTCCTGGAGCGACATGCGGGTCAGGCCCATGGCGGCGATGGCCGCGGCGACCTCCGAGGGTTCATCGTCGTCTTCGTCGCCTTCGGCGCCGGCCTCGACCTGGGCCTCGACGGTTTCGTCGGCGGCGGGGACTTCGGCGGTGTCGACCTGGGTTTCGTCGGTCGGGGCGGGGGTGTCTTCGTTCATAGGATTACTCTGGTGAGATCCGGCAGACCGAACGGTCTTCGGGCGCCGGGAGAATCTGCGTGTGGCGCTGGGAAGCGCCGATGAATGTCTTGGGACCGGGCCGCGGCGGCCGAAACTGGCGCGCGGCGCACGGAAAAAGGCGGGGCGTGGCTTCGACGCGCGACTCCACGTGATGTGACCGGAACCACATGCCGAGCGGCGGGTCAAGCGTGGCCGCACCTAGTTCCTTCCCTCACGGGGGAGGTGGCTCGCCGCGCAGGGGCGAGACGGAGGGGTCTGGTGACTCCGCAATCCCCCTCACCCCGCCCTTCGGCCGGGAGATCCACCACTGGGGGAGCAACTATGCATGTAGGTTCAGCGTTGGCCGAATTGAAGGGTGACCGCCAGGACGGCGACGACCGCGGCGAGGAACGGCAGTTCGTTGGTGGCGCGCCAGAACTTCGCCGACTTCGGGCGCTGACCGGCCAGGAACTTCTTGTAGGAGCCGGCCAGGAAGCCGTGCCACCCCGACAGGAAGATCACCGCCGCCAGTTTCACGATCATCCAGGGCTGCAGCAGGAAGACCCAGCCCTCCTTCATCGCATAGACGTGAAACAGGATCAGGCTGACGCCTAGGATCCAGGTCAGGATCATGGACGGGTTGATGATGATCTTCAGGAGCTTGCGCTCCCAGACCAGGAAGTTCTTGTCGAACTCGCTGCCGGGGGGCGCCGTCTCGGTGTGGTAGGCGTAGAGCCTCGGCAGGTACATCATCCCGGACATCCAGGCGATGACGGCAATGATGTGCAGCCCGCGCAGCAGGTCGAAATGATTCATCGTCAGGCTCCCCTCGCCTTGGTTTGGCAGGCGCATTTGGCATAGCTGGGGGGGCAGCGCCAACCACCGTAGGATCCCGGAGCCGTGTCGCGCTCAAGCGCCGCCAGGCTGGCCTTGGCCAGCGCATCGATGAAGGAGGGATCGACGGTCGGGGTCGGGCTGCGCAGATAGGGCGCGCAGCCAACGCTTTTGGCCACCTCGGCATATTCGTGATCGAGCTCGACCAGGGTCTCGACGTGCTCGGAGACGAAGGCGATCGGGCAGACCAGCACACCCTTGCCCTCGGCCCCGGCGCGACGGATCTCATCCTCCGTGGACGGACCGATCCATTTCATCGGGCCGACCCGGCTTTGGAAACAGACGCTCCAATCGGTCAGCTCCGGCACCCGAGCGGCGACGGCGCGGGCGGTGGCGTCCACCTGCAGCTGATAGGGGTCGCCGGCCTCGATGACCTTCTCCGGCAGGCCGTGAGCCGAGAACAGCAATCGGATGTTGGCTGGACGGCCGGCCTTGATCCAGGTCTGGCTTATCGCCCGGGCGTGGGCCTCGGCCAGGCCGTGGGCGTCCGGATAGCAGCAAACGGCGTGACTGCGACCAGATCCACGATAGGCCTTGGCCCAGTCCTTCAACGAGGAGGCGGTCGTGGTCGTGGAGAATTGCGGATAGAGCGGCAGCAGCACCAGCTCGTCCGGCGCGAAGGCGGCCACTTGCCGGGCGGTTTCGGCGGCGAACGGCTTCCAGTAGCGCATGGCGATGAAGACCTTGGTCTCCAGATCCGGCCGCGCGGCGGTCAGGGCCGCTTCCAGCGCGTGGGCCTGCTTCTGCGTCTCCGGCAGCAGCGGCGAGCCGCCGCCCATGATCGCATAGTTGGTCTTAGCCATCGTCTCGCGGCGGGCGGCGATGAACTTGGCCAGCGGCAGACGGGCGATGGCCGGCAGGCTGATAATCGCCGGATCCCTGAACAGGTTCTCCAGGAACGGCTTCACCGCCTCGGGACCGTCAGGGCCGCCAAGGTTGAACAGCACGACGGCGAGCTTGCTCACTTCCCGGTCACCCGGCGGAGGGTGCGCTCGATGTGCTCGATCGGCGTGTCGGGCATTACCCCGTGGCCAAGGTTGAAAATGTAAGGGCCGCCGTTCCACTGCTCGATCAGGGCGTCGACCCGCGCGTCCAGAGCCGGGCCTCCGGCCCGCAGCAACAGGTTGTCGAGCGCGCCCTGGATGGTCTTGCCGCCGGCCTGGATGTTCCGGCCCAGCTCGGCCGAAGCCTGGGTGTCGAGCGCGACGGCCTGGACCGGGACCTGGCCGGCATAGTTCTGGACCAGCGCCCCGGCTCCACGTGGGAAGCCGATGAACGGGGTATCGATCCCGGCGGCGCGGACCTTCTCGATGATCGCCTTGTGCGGGCCGATGACGATCCGCGCGAACATGTCCTCGGCCAGGTTCTCAGCCCAGCTCTCGAACAACTTCAGCACCTGGGCGCCGGCCTTGGCCTGCATGACCAGGTAGCGGGCGGTGGACTCCACCAGCACTTCGAGCAGCGCATCCAGCTTTTCGGGGTTCTGGTAGGCGTAGGTGCGGGCCGCCTCGCGCTGGGAGCCGCGGCCCTCCAGCATGTAGGTGGCAACTGTCCAGGGCGCGCCAGCAAAGCCGATGAGCGCCCGCTCGGGCTCCAGTTCGGCGCGCACGCGGCTGAGCGTCTCACCGATGTCGGCCAGCCGGCCGGTGGAGGCTTCGATCTGGTCGCGCAGGGCCTCGATCGGCGGCAGCTCGCCCAGCCGCGGTCCTTCGCCGGCCTCGAACCAGACGTCCTGGCCCAGAGCGCGGGGGATCAGCAGGATGTCCGCAAAGACGATCGCGGCGTCCAGCGGGAAGCGCCGCATCGGCTGCAGGGTCGCCTCGGCGGCCATTTCTGGATTGTGGCAGAACGCGATGAAGTCGCCGGCCCGGGCCCGTAGCTCGCGGTACTCCGGCAGCGACCTTCCGGCCTGACGCATGAACCAGACCGGCGGCCGATCGAGTGTTTCGCCCGCGAGCGCCCTTAGGAGGCGCGGTTTTGAACCTTCCGACATGTCGGTCGTTAAACCGGCTTACGCGCCCGGGCTCAAGCCCGCCTGCCCTCTTCTTCCTATCTAGATATTTGAATTAGGAAGTTGAGTTAGAGGCAGGGCCTTGGAGAAGTGGGGACAACTTCCCACGGCCATACCGCGCTAACCCCTTTTCAACATGGTGATTGGGGCTTGTTAGCCATACCGCGGCGGCCCCTGTGGAAAGCGTGGAAAACGCCCAACGCCAAGCGCCGTTTACTTTTCGTTAGTAGGTTAACGGGGAGTTAACGATAGCGAACGGGAGTCATTAAAAGCGCTGCGCCCATGGCGCCTGTTCATGGAATTTTAACCATCTCACGCGTGGACGAATGGCGAGCAAGCCGGGGGAGTTGTCCCGCTTGTTCACACCCGGCCCGCCGGCGCCTGCGCTATTCCCCAAAGCGGTCCTGCTTCGTTAAGAAGGTTTCGACTCTTTCGTCCCCAGCTTTCCGATCGCCGATCCGATTTTTCCTCTTTACGACCCGACAAGGGCTCCATGACCGCCACCCCGCGCTTTGCGACCTATTTCCACGTCCACCTGGTGTCGGACTCCACCGGGGAGACGTTGAACGCCATGGCCCGGGCGGTGTGCGCGCGGTTCGAGAACGTGCTGCCGATCGAGCACATCTACGCCCTGGTCCGTTCGCCCCGGCAGCTCGAGCGGGCGCTGACCGACATCGAGGAGGCGCCGGGGGTGGTGATCCACACGATCGTCGACGACCAGCTGCGCACGGCGCTGGAAGAAGGCGTGCGGCGGCTGGACATGCCCTGCATCGCCGCCCTCGACCCGTTGGTCTCCTCGCTGCAACGCTATCTGGGCGCCTCGATCAGCCGGCGGGTGGGCGTGCAGCACGCCCTGGACAACGACTATTTCAACCGCATGGACGCGCTGAACTACGCGATCGGCCATGACGACGGACAGGGCGGCCAGGACCTGGAGCAGGCCGACGTGGTGCTGGTCGGCGTCTCGCGGACCTCCAAGACCCCGACCTGCATCTATCTGGCGCACCGCGGCGTGCGGGCGGCCAACGTGCCGCTGGTGCCGACCCGGCCGCCGCCGGAGAAGCTGTTCGAGCTGAAGAACACCCTGGTCGTCGGCCTGACCATCTCGCCCGACCGGCTGATCCAGATCCGCCGCAACCGGCTGCTCAGCCTGAAAGAGAACCGGGAGAGCACCTATATCGACATCGAGGCAGTGCGCGAGGAGACGGTGAAGGCGCGCAGACTCTATGAACGCCAGGGCTGGCCGGTGATCGACGTCACCCGCCGCAGCGTCGAGGAAACCGCCGCGGCGGTGCTGAACCTGCTTCACGGCGGCCACGGCCAGGTCGAGGTGCTGGGCGGATGAGCGACAGCATTATCCTGGCCTCGAAGAGCGCCGCGCGCCGCGCCGTGCTGACCGGCGCCGGCGTCCCGTTCAAGGTCGCGGTGGCCGGCGTCGACGAAGACGCGGTGAAGACTTCGATGCTGGCGCAGGGCGCGACCCCGCGCGACGTCGCCGACGCCCTGGCCGAGATCAAGGCGGTGAAGGTCTCCGCCGGCCGGCTGGGCTTCGTGATCGGCTCGGACCAGACCCTGGAATTCGAGGGCAAGCTCTACGACAAGGTCGAGACGCTCGAGGCCGCCGCCGAGCGGCTGAGGACGATGCGCGGCAAGCCGCACAAGCTGCACTCGGCGGTGGTGGTGGCCAAGGACGGGGCGCCGATCTGGCGCGAGGTCGCCTCTGCGACCCTGACCATGCGCGACTTCTCCGACGACTTCCTGGAGGACTACCTGGCGCTTGAGGGGGAAGAGGCGCTCGGCTCGGTCGGCTGCTATCGGCTGGAAGGTCCCGGCGCGCAGTTGTTCTCGAAGATCGAGGGCGACTATTTCGCCATCCTCGGCCTGCCGCTGATGGGCCTGCTCGACCTCTTCCGCCGCCACGGGGCACTCAAGGCATGAGCCTGTCGGGCGCCACGCGGGTCGCCGGGGTCGTCGGCCATCCGATCAGCCACTCGATGAGTCCGATCCTGCACAACGCCTGGCTGGCGGCGGCGGGCATTGACGGGGTCTATGTGCCGTTCTCGACCCAGCCGGGTCGGTTCCGGGCCTTCGCCGAGGCGTTGCGCGGCGGATCGGTGTCCGGGCTCAACGTCACCTTGCCGTTCAAGGGCGAGGCGCTGGCCCTGGCCGACGAGGCCAGCTTCCGGGCGAAAAGCGCCGAGGCGGCCAACGTCCTGGTGTTCCGCGATGACGGGACGATCTTCGCCGACAACACCGACGGCCTCGGAATGCTGGTCGCCTTCGCCGAGCAGGCGCCGGGCTTCGATCCGAAGGCCGGCCCGGTGGCGATCCTGGGCGCCGGCGGCGCGGCCCGCGGCGCGGCGGCGGCCTTCGTCGAGGCCGGCTGCCCCGACGTCCGCATCGTCAACCGCACCCTGCTGAAAGCGCAGGAGATCGCCGAGCCGCTGGGCGCCACGGCCTTGCCGCTGAGCGAGGCCGCGGCGGCGTTCGACGGCGTCACGGCGGTGGTCAACGCGACCTCGGCCGGGCTGTCGGGCTCGGCGGCGCTGGAGGTTCCGCTGGATGCTACGCCGCCGCCTGCGGTGGTGATGGACATGGTCTACAAGCCGCTGAAGACGCCGTTCCTGGCTCAGGCCGAAGGATTGGGCCGGCGCACCGTGGACGGCCTGGCCATGCTGATCGGCCAGGCGGTCCCCAGTTTCGAGTACTTCTACGGCCAGCCGCCGCCGCGAGGGGTGGACGTGCGGAGCCTGGCGATCAAGGCGTTGGGACTATGACCATGCTCATCATCGGCCTCACCGGTTCCATCGGCATGGGCAAGTCCACGACCGCCAAGATGTTCCGCGAGGCCGGCATCCCGGTCTACGACGCCGACGCCGCGGTCGCCGATCTCTACGAAACGGGGGGTGCGGCGGTTGCGCCGCTGGAGGCCGCCTTTCCCGGCGTAACCAAGGACGGGGCCGTCGACCGCGAAGCCCTGCGCCAGCGGGTGTTGGGCAATGATGAGGCGATGGGCCGGCTCAACGCCATCGTCCACCCGCTGGTCGGCGCCGACCGGATCCACTTCTTCAAGGACGCCGAGGCGGCGGGCGCTGACATGGTCGTGCTGGACATCCCCCTGCTCTACGAGACCGGCGGCCACGCCAATATGGACGCGGTGGTCGTGGCCTCGGCGCCCGAGACCCAACAGCGCGAGCGCGTGCTGGCCCGGCCCGGCATGACGCCCGAACGCCTCGACGCCATCCTTGCCCGCCAGATGCACGATGCGGAGAAGCGCGCCCGCGCTCATTTCGTCGTCGACACAGGTCGTGGCCTCGAGCCGGCCCGCGAGCAGGTCGCGGAAATCATCTCTATCCTGCGTGATCCACAGCGGAGGCCGTCTCGCGACAAGTCGCCGGCTTGAAGGCCGCCGCGAACCAGACGAAGTAAAGCTTATGGCGCGTGAGATCGTCCTCGACACCGAAACCACGGGCTTCGAGCCGCACCTCGGCCACAAGCTGGTCGAACTGGCCTGCCTCGAGATCGAGGACTACCTGCCCACCGGGCGCAGCTTCCATGTCTATATCGACCCCGAGCGGGACATGCCGCCGGAGGCTGAGAAGGTGCACGGTCTGTCGGCCGGCTTCCTGACCGGTAAGCCAAAGTTCCGCGACAAGGAGATCCACCAGGACTTCCTGGATTTCGTCGGCGACGCCCCGATCATCGCTCACAACGCCACCTTCGACCGGACGTTCGTGAACTATGAGCTGGAGGGGCTGGGCCTTGCCGGCATCCCCGAAGAGCGCTGGATCGACACCCTGGCCCTGGCCCGCAAGCGCTTCCCGGGGATGCACAACTCGCTCGACGCGCTCTGCAAGCGCTTCAAGATCTCGCTCAGCGAGCGTGAGAAGCACGGGGCGCTCATCGACGCCCGGCTGCTGGCCGGGGTCTATCTGGAGCTGAAGGGCGGCCGCGCCCTGACGCTCGAACTGACCACCCGCGAGATGGCGGCCCAGGCCGTCGCGATCGCCAAGTCCGCGGCCTATGGCGCGCGGCCCCGACCCCTGCCCTTCCGTTCAACCGAGGCCGAGCGCGAACTGCACGCCAAGTTCGTGCGCGAGGTCGTGAAGAACGACGAGCTCTGGGGAAAGTACGGGCTCTAGATCCACCGCTCGTCCGCTGTGAAGTCGACGGTCAGCCAATAGCCGGGGCTGAGGCCGCCCATGGCGACGGCGATCTCCCGGCGGATGTTGTCGAGCTGCTCGAAGCTCATGGTGGTGTCGCCCGAGGGCGCCACGAAGCCGATCTCAATGAACTGCTGACGACCTGACCGGACCACGTGCGAACTGAAGTCGGAGAAGCCGTACTGCCGGGCGATTTCGGACGCGAGTTCACGGATGCGCTGGTCGAGTTCGGTCGGCGCGATCATCAGGATGTCGTGGCTGGCCCGCCAGAGGGTGATGGCCGGGAAAGGCGCCAGGCAGACAGCGACGATCACCAGGATCATCGGGTCGACATAGGGCGCCAGCCAGGCCGCGCCGGAATGAGCCAGCGCCCCGCCGATCACGAAGCTGAAGCAGAGGCCGGCGCTGAGCACGCCGCCCATCAGCCAGGAGCGGGAATCCACGTCGAGCATCTGGGATTCCAGATGGCGCGCCGAGCGGCGCACATAGGCGAACATGCCGAAGCTCAAGACGCTGCTGAAAGCCGAATAGATCGCGCCGAGCCCAAACTGCACGTCGCGCCCGCCGCCCAGCAGGCCGTTCAGTCCGTCCAGGAAGGCGTAGATGCAGGCGAAGCTGAGGACCAAGCCGTTGAGAAGGGCGAGCATCGGCTCCAGGTGCCAGTAGCCGTACTGGAATCGGCGGTCGTCGCCACGGGCGATCAGGCGCACGGTCAGGAGGGCGATCCCGGTCATGGCCGCGTCGATCAGGTCGTAGAAGCCGTCGAACGTCACCGACTTCGAGCCCAGCCACAGGCCGAAGCTGATGCTCGCCACGGCGAAGACGATGGTGGTGGCCATCGAAGTCGCCAGAAGTTGCTCTTCCTTGGCGGAGGCGTGCGGGGCGGTGGTCTGCGGCGACGTCACGCGAGGCGTGCTTTCGATAGCTCAACCAGCCTTAGATGAGCCCATCTGAGCGCGCCCGTCGAGGGGATCGCGCTGGGTTCGAACCCCTAGACCCGCTCCAATCGCAGGTGCGGGAGGGGCGGGAGTTCGACGCCGATCACGTCGCCGGGCCGCACGGTCCCGCCTTCGACGACAATGGCCATGACCCCGGCCTTGCGGATCAGCTCGCCGTCCGGCCCGCGGTCCAGCACGGCGCGGGTCAGGCCCGGCTGATTGTTGTCGAGCTGGGCGCAGGGATTGCGCAGGCCGGTCACCTCGATCACGGCAGCGGGGCCAAGGCGCAGGCGTGTTCCCCGCGGCAGCGCCAGCAGGTCCAGCCCCCGGGTGGTGACGTTCTCGCCCATGACGCCCGCGGCGACATCGAAGCCGGCCGCGGTCAGCTCCTCGATCAACTCGATGTGGATCAGGTGCACCTGGCGCAGGTTCGGTTGTGTCGGATCGGCAGCGACCCGCGAGCGGTGCTTCACCGTCGCGCCGCAATGGGCGTCGCCCTCGACGCCAAGTCCGGCGAGCAAAGAGATTTGCGCTTCGATCGGTTTGGAGAAGCCGTGCTCAGGTGACCTGGCGACCGCCGTGACTTGGCCTTGCATGGTCGCGACCATACACGCCCTTGACGGCGCCTATGCAACACGTCCTTAAGGTGGCAGATCTATAGCGTTGCACGCTAAGGGGGCGGAGATGGCCGCGACGCCGTTGATCTGGAGCGCAGGGGCCGCCGGCCTGGTGCTGACAGCCGGGGCGGCCTGGCGCTGGGGGGTGCGCGGCGCGCTTAGCGTCTATTTCGGCGGGCTGGTCCTGGCCGTTTGCCTCTGGCCGTTCCTGGCGATCGCAGGCCACCTGCTCGGCGTCGATCCGGGCCGGATGGCGCAGTTTCGGGCCACGGCGCCGGCCGCCGCGATTGGCGTCGGCGGCATCTGGGGGCTGTGCGCCCTGCCGGTGGTGGCGCTCAGCGTACTACGGAGAGCGGTCGTCGGACGGCGGTCGCCCTGACGCAAAAGGGGCCGCGGCGCTGAACGCTGCGGCCCCCTTGCTCCCTTGCGGGAAATCGTTGGCTAGGCGTTGCCGACCGGCTCGCCGCCCATGGCCTGGGCCTTGCGCGCGGCGTAGACGCCGGCGAAGTCGATCGGATCGAGCATGAAGGGCGGATAGCCGCCGTCCGAGGTCACCGAGGCGATGATCTGACGGGCGAACGGGAACATGAAGCGCGGGCATTCGACCAATAGCACCGGCTCAAGCTCTTCCTGCGGGACGCCGGCGATCTGGAACACGCCGCCATAGAGCAGCTCGACGTGGAACACGGGGCCATCGTCGCGGGTGGCGCGGGCCGACAGCTTCAGATCAACTTCGAACAAGCCGTCTTCGCGGCCGCGGGCGTTCATCTCGACGCCCATTTCGATCTGAGGCTGAGCAACGTTCTGGGCGCGCAGGCTTTCCGGCGCGCGCGGATTCTCGAACGACAGGTCGCGGATGAACTGGGCCAGGATGCGGATGCCGGGCTCGGGGGCGCCCGCACCATTGGTCTCGGGGCCGGCGGCGTCGGTATCGGTCATTTTTGGGAGATTCCGGTTGCTTGGACGTACATTCACGTCCTGTTGTCGCCAGGGCTGCTATCATGCGCCCCAAAGCATGGCAACGTCGCCCCTGACGCGGGCGTTACGCTGTCCTATATTGAAGCTGCCTACGACCAGCGAGCCCCAAGAAGTTGCAAGTCCTCGAACTGATCATTTTCGCCGGTTTGGCCGGTGTCGTGCTTTACCAGCTCTACGCCGTGCTCGGCCGGCGTGTAGGCCGGCAGCCGGAGGACAGCCCTGCGGCGGACTCGGTAGCGGCCGCGCAGCACCAGGGTCCAGCCCTTGATCCGGCGGACGACGGGGTTGATCTGACCGGGCTGCCGGCGATCAAGCACCGCGATCCCAGCTTCGATCTTTCCCGGTTCCTGGCCGGGTCCAAAGGCGCCTACGAGATGGTGGTCCGCGCCTTCGCCAGTGGCGACCGCGAGACTCTGCGCAACTTGCTGGCCCCCAACGTGCTGGCCAGCTTCGAAAGCGCCATCGGCGACCGCGAGGCGCATGGGGGCACCGAGACCGTCGAGTTCCTGCACCCACCGCGCGCCGACCTGGAGCGCGCCGACCTGCACGGCGACATCGCCCGGATCACCGTCCGCTTCCTGGCCGAATTCCGCAGCCGCTCCAAGGGGCCCGAGGGCGAGGCGGTGGATGATAAACGCACCGCAGAACTGTGGACGTTCGAGCGCAGCCTGAAGAGTCGCGACCCAAACTGGATCCTCGTCCACGTCGACGCCGCCGAGGCCTAGTTACTGCCTACCTGCAGCAGTCGCACTCAAGCGCGGCAAGGGTTTGTTAACCCTTAAGCCGTTTTCCCGCCCCCAAGGCCGGACTATGAAAAGGCGACGGCGTGATTTGCGCCGGGGCCTTTTTCGGCACTGAAGCTTCGAGGGGGCGATCTTGGATCTACGACACGCGGGCCGCCTGCTTCCGGCGCTCATCCTCACCCTGCTCGTCGCGGCCTGCGCCACGCCCAAGGCTGTCACGCCGCCCGGCCCGCATCCTGTTCCACCGCGGCCGACCCCGACCCAGCCGCCGCCCGCGCCGACCGAGCCCGAAAGCTTCGCCGAGCTTCCCGGTTGGGCCGGCGACGACCACGCCGCCGGCTTCGAGGCCTTCCGCACCACCTGCGGCGTGACGCGCGATCCGGCCATGGGCGAAGTCTGCCGACGGGCCCGGGCGATCGGGCCGCTCGACGGTCCGCGCGCCAGGGAGTTCTTCGAAGCGAACTTCCGCCCCGAACGGATCGTCGGCGAAGGCGTCCTGACCGCCTACTTCTCGCCGGTCTACGAGGCGCGTGAACGGCCCGACGCCGAGTTCTCCGCGCCGGTGCGGCCCAAGCCCAGCGACCTGGTCGGCAACGGGGTCGGCGGCAAGGAGGCGCTGCAGCTTTCTCCGAACGGCGCCTCTGTCGCCTACCCGCCGCGCGCCGACATCGAGGCCTTGCCGCCGCCGATGGCCCTGGCCTGGATGCGGCCCGAGGACCTGTTCTTCCTGCAGATCCAGGGATCAGGCGTGCTGACCTATCCGAACGGCCGGCGTATGAAGGCGGTGTTCGCCGCCACCAACGGCAGGAATTTCATGGGCATCGCCAATCCGATGCGCGACCGCGGCCTGCTGCCGGCCAACAACACGTCCGGTGAGGCGATCCGCGAATGGCTGGCCGACAACCGCGGGCCGCGGGCCGACGAGATCATGCGCATGAACCCCCGCTATGTGTTCTTCACCTTGGCGCCGGACGACGGCCGCCAGCCGGTGGGGGCGGCGGGTGTGCCGCTGCCGCCGGGGCGGGCGATCGCCATCGACAGCAGCCGCAACACGCTGGGAGAATTGTTCTTCGTCGACGGGGTCGCCCCGACCCTGAACGGCGCCTTCCCGACCTATCGCCGCCTGGTCATGGGCCTGGACGTCGGCGGGGCGATCAAGGGCGCGGTCCGCGCCGACCTCTATCTGGGCCTGGGCCCGCAGGCGGGGGCCGAAGCCGGCCGCGTGCGCCACACTCTTCGCATGCATCGCCTCGTGCCGAAGGTCGGCGCCTATAGATGAAACGTCCAATCCGCCCTGACGAGCACAGGCTCTGGGCGATGGTGGCCGCGACCGTCCACCCCCATCCCGGCCGCAAGGTCGAGCCCGGTTCCGCGCCGGCGCCCGCCACCGGTCTGGACGCGATGGTCAAGCCGAAGGGCGGCGGCAGGGTCAAGGATCCGGCCGCGCGCCTGCCGCTGGCCGAGGTCCGCCCCGCCCCGCTGGTCCTGCCCCGCACCGACCCGGAGGGCATCGAGCCGCGCCGCAAGCACCGCATCGCCAAGGAGCGCGATCCGATCGGCGCGCGGATCGACCTGCATGGCATGGACCAGGTGCGGGCCAGGACGGCGCTCGAGGCCTTCGTGCTGCGCGCCTGGGACGACGGCTTCCGCGCGGTGCTCGTGATCACCGGCAAGGGGACCTTGGGCGACGGCGTGCTGCGCCGCCGCGCGCCGGAGTGGCTGGGCGACATGGCCCTGCGCGGCGTGGTCGCCGGCATCTCCGAGGCGCACCGCCGGCATGGGGGCGAAGGGGCGCTATATGTGGCGCTGAAGCGCAAACCGCGCGGCTGAGCCGCGTCAAATTCCCGTTGGCGCCTGGAAAAAGCGGCGCCGAACCCCGACATAGCGCGTAAGTAGATAAGGAAACGCCGTTTTGACTTCCCGACTTCCGAAGGTTTTCGCCGTCATGGGCCTGTCGCTCGCGATGGGCCTGTCGCTCGCTTCCGAAGCCGACGCCCGCCGCGGCGGCAGCTTCGGAAGCCGTGGAGCGCGGACCTATCACGCGCCGCCGCCCACCAAGACCGCCCCGACCCAGGCCGCGCCGGTGCAGCGCTCAATGACCGAGCGCCAGCCGGGCGCGACGGCCGCGACGCCGGCCCGGCCCAACGCCGCCAACCCGATGAACGCTCCGCGCAAGCCGGGCTTCTTCGGCAACCCGCTGGTGCGCGGCCTGATGCTGGGCGGCGTGCTAGGCCTGCTGCTCGGCCACGGCTTCGGCGCTGGCATGGCCGGGATGCTCGGCGGCCTGCTGCAAGTGGCGCTGATCGCCCTGGTGGCGATGCTGGCCTTCCGGTTTTTCGCCTCGCGCCGCCGCCCGGCCGAGGCGGCGACCAGCAACGCCAGCTTCCGCTCGCCGTTCGACGTGCAGCAGCCGGCCAGCCCGCAGGCTTACGGTTACGCCCAGCCCGACCTGAGCCCGGATCTTGGCCAGGACTTCGCCGTCACCGGCGCCGACCGCGAGGCCTTCGAGCGTCTGCTGCGCGAAGTGCAGGAAGCGTTTGGGCGCGAGGACTACGGTGCGATCCGCGAACGCGCCACGCCTGAGATCATGAGCTATCTCGCTGAGGAACTGGGCCAGAACGCCACCAAGGGTGTCCGTAACCAGGTCTCCGACGTCAAGATGCTGGAAGGCGACGTGGCCGAGGCCTGGCGCGAAGGCGCGCTGGAATACGCCACCGCGGCCCTGCGTTATTCGAGCATCGACGTGATGGTCGACCGTCAGACCGGCAAGGTCGTCGAGGGCGACCTCAACCGTCCGACCGAGACCACTGAGCTCTGGACCTTCGTGCGCAGCCCGGGCGAGGGCTGGAAGCTCTCGGCGATCCAGGAGGCCTAAGGCCGTCACGGCTGGAGGCGGTCGGGAGCGCTTGCGCGGCCCGACCGTTATAGGCGGCTGGAGGATCTGCCCATGGCCAAGCCTATCGTCGTCACCATTCCCCACGAGCTGGGCAAGGCGGAGGCGCGTCAGCGCATTGAGGATGGCGTCACGCGGATGACCCACCAGTTCGGCGAAGGGGTGAAGCTGACCAAGGCCTGGACTGGCGATCAGCTGTCGTTCTCGGCCAAGGTCGTTGGCCAGGCGGTGGCCGGCAAGCTCGACGTTCTGGAGGACGCCGTGCGCATGGAGGTCGAGCTGCCGCCGTTCTTCGCGATGATCGCCGACAAGGTGAAGGGCCGTTTGAAGAAGGAAGGCCAGCTTATGCTGGAGAAGAAATAGTCCCCATCAGGCGCGGGGACTTGCGAACCTGCTCGACCACCCAGACCGTGTAGAAGGCCAACAGGACTTCGCCGACCATGTCGTCCAGACCGCCGGTGGCGACCGGATCGTCGGGTAGCATCGGGGCCTGGAAGAAGGCGATCATCAGGTTGGTCGCCACGTGCGCGCCGATGGCGAACTCCAATCCTCCCAGCCGCAGCGCCGCCCAGGCGAACGCGGCGCCGGCCAAGGCCCGGGAGGCCAGGGCGGCGGGGTCGAACTCCAGATGCGCCAGGGCGAACACCGCCGCATTGATCCCGATCAGCACCCAGGTGTTGCGGGTGAAGGCGGCGGTCTGCTGAAGCAGGTAGCCGCGGAACACCGCCTCCTCGGCCGTCGCGGCGATCATCAGGCCGATCAGCACCGTGACCGCGTAGGCGAGCTTGGTGGCGAAGTCGGCGCCGGGGTCGAAGATCGGCAGCTCGAAGCGGCCGTTCAGGGTCACGGCGTCGGCGACCATCAGCACGGCGACCCCGACGGCGGTGATCGCCGCGCCCGACAGCATCAGGTTCCAGCGGAAGTGCGGGGCGGCGGTGAACCAGGTGGTAAGCGGCCGGGCGAAGACGTAGCGGGCGGCCAGCATCACGGCGAGGGCCATGGAGCCCAGGGCCGCGCCCAGCTGCAGCACGAAAGCCGCCGATTGCAGCAGCCTCGGCCCGCCGGTGCTCTCGAACATCGCGCCGTCGGTGACCGTGCCCAGCACGATCACGAACACCAGGGTTAGGACCAGGACCGCGACCGGCATGATTGCGACCATGGCGGCGATCCGCGGCCAGCGACGGTCGCGCTCGGTGACGGCCTGGAGGAAGGGGAAATTCGCGGTGGTCACGGGTGCGACTATGCGCGTGGCCGCGACGGAGCGCCATGGCCGGTTGCAGCCGATGGGCGACCCATTGTGCGTGTTTTCAGTAAATATTCGCCTTAAACGCGATTACCAGCTTGACCGCTGCGTCACATGGGGCCGTTGTTGCGCCCATGCTAGGGCTCGGTGACCTCAATTTGCGGGAACGGCTCGCGCCGAATGTGCCCACCTGGGTGACCGAGTGGGTATGCGCCAGCGTCTGCGGCGCCCTCGCCGGCCTGCTGCGGCTGCTGGTCGATCTGCTGGTCGCGCACGCCCCGCCCTACCTTTTTCTCTATCCGTTCGCCCTGCTCGCCACCCTGCTGGCCGGATGGCGCTCGGGGGTGATCTGCCTGGCGATCATCGTGCTCGGCATCTGGTACATGGTGCTCAATCCGGCCCGGCTCGGACCCTTGAGCGCCAGCGACGGCGCGGCCCTGGTGCTCAATGGGCTGAGCGGGCTGGCGGTGATCACCGTGGCCCAGGCCTTCCGCACCGCCTACCGCACCGCCGAGGCAGAACGCGCCGCCAAGCTGGAGACCCGCGAGCTCTTGCTCAAGGAACTGAACCACCGGGTGAAGAACAATTTCCAGATGGTCGAGAGCCTGCTCGGCATGCAGCGGCGGCGCGCGCCCGATGTCCGCTCGCAGCAGGCCCTGGACGACGCCCTGCGGCGGGTTCACTCGATGGGCCAGGCGCACTCCTATCTCTACACCCCTGACGACACCGGTGAGACGATCGATCTGGCGGGGTATCTGAGCGACCTGTGCGAAAACCTGTCGGACAGCCTGCTGCTGACCGGTCAGGTGCGGCTCGACAGCTGGCTCGTTCCCTGCGCCGTAACCCGCGACCGGGCGGTGGCCGTCGGCCTGGTGGTCAACGAACTGGTCACCAACGCCGCCAAGTACGCCTTTCCCGACGGGCGGGCCGGCCGCATCCAGGTGTCGCTGCGTGACGTCGAGGACGGCTGCGAACTGACCGTCGCCGACGACGGCGTCGGCATGCCGGCCGAGCCGGTGCGCGAGGGCCTCGGCCGCAAACTGGTCGAGAGCTTTTCACGCCAGTCCGGGGCCATTCTGACCCGCGGCGCGGGACCAGGCGTGCGCTACACCCTGGTGTTGCCGCACTAGTCTCCTAAATTCCCTGGCCATGAGCTCGCCGCCGCCGCGCCAGACCCTCGATCCCAACCTGCAGATCGCCTGTCACCGGCACGACAGCGCCTATGTGTCGGTGGTGTTGAGCGGCTCGTACGAGGAAGCCGGCGAGCATGGCCGGCGGCTGCTGGCGCCGGGCGATGTGGCGGTGCACGGCCTGTTCTCCTGTCATCGCAACAGCGTCTCGACGCAGGGCGCGATCGTCCTCAACCTTCCGACCCGGGCGGTGGCTGGCGCGTTCGGCCAGATCGCCGACATCGACGCGGTCGCGCGGCTGGCCGAGACCGACACCCTGGCCGCCGCCACCCAGGTCCGCCGGCAGATGACCTTGCTGGACGCCCAGACCCTGGATTGGCCCGACGAATTGGCCGCGGCCCTGGGCGCCGATCCGCAGATCTCGCTTGGCGATTGGGCCCAGGCTCGCGGACTTGCGTCTGAGACCGTCTCGCGCGGGTTTCGCCGCGCCTTCGGCGTTTCGCCAAAGCGGTTCCGCTTCGAGGTGAAGATGCGCAACGCGCTCGGCGGCGCGATCGGCGCCCAGGCGCCCCTCGCCCAGGTCGCGCTGGACGCTGGGTTCGCCGATCAGGCGCAGATGAACCGGGCGCTGAGCTCGGTCACCGGGATCTCGCCAGGCGAGTGGCGGCGTAGGTCAAGTGGAGACAATACGGGGGTCTGAAGTCCAGGCACCTTTGGGGCATGATCGACCGTCGCACCCTGTTCGCCGCCGCCGCTCTGCTGGCGGCACCCCTCCCCGCCCTCCCCGCTCCGATCCGCACGCAATGGAAGGTCGGCCCTAGCGAGGGGCTGGACGCGATCGCCTTCCTTGGGCCGTTGTCCGGGAAGGAGTTCTATGCGCGCCACTACGAGGCCGAGTTGGCGACGTTCAGGCCGCGGCTGAATCCCGAGGCGCTCGAAGCTTTGGCCAGCCTGCACGCCGAGTCCGACGCGGCCGGCAGCCTGCTGTGGCCGTCGATCTCGGTGATATTCTCAGGCGGCCCGACCGACAGCCTGGCGGCCGTGATCGACAGCCTGACCCGGGTCGAGGCCACGCTGAAGCCGGCCTATCAGGCCAGCGCCTACTGGGACGAGGCCGACTGGAACCGCTTCATCGCCGGACGCGAGCGGCTGCTGACGGTGCTCGTCGCCCTGCGCGAGGCGGGTTTCGCGGAGTTCCGGCGCGGGCTGATCGACGGAACCCTAACCAAGCGCCAGGTCGAGCTGGCCCAGCTGTTGCCCAAGCTCGACATCATCGCCGAGCAGGAGCGACTGCTGGGGCGCAAACTGGACCCGCTGATCCAGATCGACCTGCTGTGGTTCTGCAAGCCGCACGGGGTAAAGGTGCAGGGACAGCGGTTCCTGACCTTCGTCGGCGCCCGTGACCAGATCGTGGTGCTGACCGCCGCGCACGAGATCCTGCATCCGCCGTTCGACATGGCCGGCCCTACGGCAAGGGCCTGCCTCGACGTGCTGGGCAAGGATCCGCTGTTCACCAGGATCCTGGCCGAGAAGGACAGGGGCACCGGCTACAACAGCCTCGAGGGCATCCTCAACGAGGACACGGCCCAGGCCCTCGACCAGATCATCCAGGAGCGACTGGGATACGCCAACAAGCCGGCCGCCGAGCGCTGGAGCACGGGCGACCAGGGCATGCACGTGCTGGCGGCCGGCCTCTACGGCCTGCTGAAGGCCGACGGCTACGATCGGACCGGCGGCAATCTCTCAGATTGGATGTTAGCGGCGGCCAACAGCGGCAAGCTCGCGCCCGAGGTGCTGCATCCGGCGGCGGCCAAGGTCCTGGGCAAGTCGGCGAACGCCCTCTGGACGACGCCGGCGAAGGCGTGAGGTTCGTCAGTTGCCCCCCCGCGTGGGAGCTGTCAGCCGAATGGCTGACTGAGGGGGTTTGCTGAGTCAGCAGGCCCCCACCGTCTCGCCGCAAGCGGCGAGCCACCTCCCCCAGAGCGGGAGGATCTAGGAGGGCCGGCTGGCCTTTTCAGCCAGGCCCGAGGTCCCCTCGCGGGCCTCGAGCTTGGCGGCGACCTCGTCGAGGCTGACACCCGCGCGGGCCAGCAGCACCAGCCAGTGATAGATCAGATCGGCGCTTTCGGCGGCCAGACCGTCCTGGTCGCCCTGGGCGGCCGCGATCACCGCCTCGACGGCTTCCTCGCCGAACTTCTTGGCGGCGCGCTCGACGCCTTCGCTGAGCAGCTTGGCGGTGTAGGAGCTGGCCGGATCGGCGCCCTTGCGGGCCTCGATGGTCGCGGCGAGCCGCTCCAGGGTCTCGGAGAAGCGGCTCATGCGGCCTCCGTGATGCGGACCGGGATGCGGGCGGCGGCCATGGCTTGCTTGACCTCGGAGACCGAGACCTCGCCGAAGTGGAAGATCGAGGCGGCGAGCACCGCGTCGGCCCCGCCCTTCACGACCGCGTCGACCATGTGCTGGGCGGCGCCGGCCCCGCCGGAGGCGATCACCGGCACGTTGACGGCGTCGGTCACGGCCTTGAGAAGATCGAGGTCGTAGCCGATCTTTGCTCCGTCGCGGTCCATCGAAGTCAGCAGGATCTCCCCTGCCCCTCGCTTCACGGCGTTGACGGCGTATTCGACCACGTCGAGACCGGTGTCGTTGCGGCCGCCATAGGTGAACACCCGCCAGCCGTCGTTGCGGCCCGCGCCGCCCGAGACGGTCGGCCCATGCTTGGCGTCGATGGCGACGACAACAGCTTGTGAGCCGAAGGCGTCGGCGCAGCCGCTGATGAGGTCAGGATTTTCGACCGCCGCGGTGTTGACGGAAATCTTGTCGGCCCCGGCCAGCAGCAGCCGGCGGGCGTCTTCGACCTGACGGATGCCGCCGCCGACGCTGAGCGGCATGAAGCAGACATCGGCGGTGCGGGCGATGACATCGAGGATCGCGCCACGGCGTTCGTGGCTGGCGGTGATGTCCAGGAACATCAGCTCGTCGGCGCCGGCGGCGTCATAAGCGGTGGCCTGTTCGACCGGATCGCCGGCGTCGCGCAGCGAGACGAAGTTCACGCCCTTCACCACGCGGCCGTCCTTGACGTCCAGGCACGGAATGACGCGGACGTTCAACATCTAGGCGGCGACCTTCAGGGCTTCTTCCGGGGAGATCGCGCCGTTGTAGAGCGCGCGGCCGAGCACGGCGCCGGCGATCGGCACGCCCTTGCGGGCTTTGATCTTGATGATGTCGTCGATGCTGGCCAGGCCGCCGGCGGCGATCACCGGGATCGCTACCGCGTCGGCGATGGCCCCGAACGCCTCGACATTGAAGCCCATGACGGTGCCGTCGCGGTCGATGTCGGTGATGATCAAGGCGC
This sequence comes from Phenylobacterium sp. P4_E10, assembly GCF_056401675.1. Lineage (NCBI taxonomy): Bacteria > Pseudomonadati > Pseudomonadota > Alphaproteobacteria > Caulobacterales > Caulobacteraceae > Phenylobacterium > Phenylobacterium sp. P4_E10. The sequence goes on from NZ_JBFUIW010000014.1 coordinate 68,424, forward strand.
TGACCCCGACGTCCTCGAAGCGCTTGGCCACGGTGACGGCGTCGAGGTCGGAGCTTTCGGTCCAGCCCTGGGTTGCGACCTTGCCGCCGCGAACGTCGACCGAGACGGCGATCTGTTCGGGCCACAGACGCGCGGCTTCGCGGACGATCTGCGGCTCGGTCACCGCGACGGTGCCCAGAATGACCCGGCTGACGCCAGCCTCGATCCAGCGCTCGATGTCCTTCAGGCTGCGGATGCCGCCGCCGAGCTGGACGGGGATCGAGACCGCTTCGAGGATCGCCTCGACCGCCTTCTCATTGACCGCCTTGCCCTGAACGGCGCCGTTCAGGTCGACCACGTGGACCCAGTGGAAGCCGGCTTCGACGAAGCTGGCGGCCTGGGCCGCGGGCGAGGTGTTGAACACCGTGGCGGTGTTGAGGTCGCCGTGCAGGACACGGACGCACTGGCCGTCTTTCAGATCGATGGCCGGATAGAGGATCACGGTCGCCACTCCAGGAAACGCGCCAGCAGTGCAATGCCGGCGCTTTGCGACTTTTCAGGATGGAATTGTACGCCAGCCACGTTGCCTCTGGCGACTGCGGCGGGGAAACGGCCGCCATGATCGACATAGGCCGCCACGTCGGCTTCGTCCGTCGGGTAGAATGCGAACGAGTGCGTGAAGTACATGGGAGACTGGCCGACCCCGGCGATCGGCTCTGGGCCGTGCGGGTCGATCAGGGTGTTCCAGCCCATGTGCGGGATCTTGGCGTGCGGGTCGCTCGGCTCGACGCGGCGCACGTCGCCAGGGATCCAGCCAAGGCCGGCGGTCTCGCCGAACTCCAGGCCGCGGCTGGCCAGCAGCTGCATGCCGACGCAGACCCCCATGAACGGGCGACCCTTGGCCTGGACGGCCTCGGTCATGGCTTCGATCAGGCCGGGACGCTCAGTCAGCGCGCTCATGCAGGCGGCGAAGGCGCCGACGCCGGGCAGCACGACGCGATCGGCGCTGGCCACCGTTTCAGGATCGCTGGTGACAATCACTTTGCTCGTTCCCGCGGCGGCGCGGACGAGGGCCTTTTCGGCCGAGCGAAGGTTGCCCGACCCGTAGTCGATCAGGGCGACGCTCTGCATGGGAATACTTCCTACAGGACGCCCTTGGTCGACGGGGCGTGACCATGGGTCTTGGGATCGAGTTCGACAGCCGCGCGCAGGGCGAGCCCCAGGGCCTTGAAACCGCTTTCGGCGATGTGGTGGCTATTGTCGCCGTAGAGGGTCTCGAGGTGGATGCAGGCGCCGGAGTGCATGGCGAACGCCTGGTGGAACTCCTTGAAGAGCTCGGTGTCGAACTCACCGATCTTCTGGGTCTTGAAGGCGACCTTCCAGATCAGGTAGGGCCGGTTGCAGAGGTCGAGGGCGCAGCGGGTCAAGGTCTCGTCCATCGGGACATAGGCGTGACCGAAGCGCCGGATGCCCTTGAAGCCTTCCAGCGCCTGCTTGATCGCCTGGCCGACGGCGATGCCGGTGTCTTCCACGGTGTGGTGGAAGTCGATGTGCAGGTCGCCCTTGGTCCGGACATGGAGGTCGACGCCGGCGAAGCGGGCGAAGCTGTCGAGCATGTGGTCGAAGAAGCCGATGCCGGTCTCGACATCAGCCACGCCGGAGCCGTCCAGATCCACGCGAACCGTGATCTGGGTCTCCTTGGTGTTGCGGACCACTTCCGCCGTGCGGGCCATCCGTCAGAGTCCTTTCGACGCCGCCAGGACCTTCAGGCTGACCTGAGGGCGCGGGCCATAGTGCGAGATCACTTCCGCCGCCGCCAGCGAGCCGAGTTGACCGCAGACATTGAGCGGCCGACCCGTGGCGAGGCCGTACATGAATCCGGCTGCGTATTGGTCGCCAGCGCCGGTCGTGTCCACGACTTTCTCGACGGGATAGGCTGAAACGGTAAAGGTTTCGCCACCGGCCGCGATGACCGAGCCGGCCGCGCTGCGGGTGACGGCGAGGATCTTCACCTTTGAGCGCAGCGCGTCGATTGCGGCGTCGAAGTTGGCGGTCTGGAACAGCGAGGTGATCTCGGTCTCGTTGGCGAACACCAGGTCGACCTGGGTTTCCAGGAAGCCGAGCAGCGCCTCGCGATGGCGTTCGACCACGAAGCCGTCGGAGAGGGTGATGGCGATCATGCGGCCGGCCGCATGGGCCAGGCCCGCGGCCTTGGCGAAGGCGCGGCGGGCGGCCTCGGCGTCGAACAGGTAGCCTTCCAGGTAGACGATCTTGGCCGCTTCGATGACCGCGGGATCGATGTCTTCGGAAGCGAACTCGGTAGAGGCCCCGAGGAAGGTGGACATGGTCCGCTCGCCGTCGGGCGTGACGTTGATCATCGACACCGCGGTGGCCTTGCCGCCTAGCAGCGGCGGGGTGTCGAAATGGGCGCCGATTGCGCGCATGTCGTGGGTGAAGACCTTGCCCAGCTGGTCGTCGGCGACCTTGCCGAGGAACGCGCCGCGACCGCCGAACGAGGCCAGCCCCGCGACTGAGTTCGCCGCCGAACCGCCCGAGGCCTCGACGCCCGGAGCCATCGCCGCATAGAGCGCGGCGCTGCGGGTCTCGTCGACCAGCATCATGGCGCCCTTGTCCATCGCCTGGGCGACGAGGAACTCGTCGCTCGCCGGGGCGATCACATCGACGATGGCGTTGCCGATTGCGGCGACGTCGTAGAGCTCGGTCATGCGGGGACTTTCGCGGAGGACAGGGCCAGCCTCCTACAGGGAAAGGCCTGACGGGGCAACGCGCCGCCGCTCCCAGCAACCGCCTTTGCGCCTAGGTGTTCTTGCTAGGCACCTTGGAGGATCGATATGGGAATTCTGAAGCACGAGAAGCCGAAGACCGCCGATCGCCCGATCGCCGCCGGATCCGGCGCCGCAGCCGCTGACGCCGCTGTCGAGGGGCGACCGCAGATGGCCGACCATCGGCCCGAAGCGCCGCACGCGCGGCCCGCCGCCCCCTTGGGCGACAACGAAAAGCACGACCAATTGGCCGAAAAGGCCAAGACCGCCGAGGATCGGCAGGAAGCACTGTTGGATGAAGGCCTGGAAGAGAGCTTCCCCAGCAGCGATCCGGTCAGCGTCAAGCGGATCACTTGACCTAGTAGGGGACCTCATCCCAGTTGGGCTCGGCCGCCGCCGGCAGGTCGACTTCCGTGGCCATGGCGTTTCGACGCACCGCGCCAAAAGCGTCGCCGAGGGGGGCCGGCGGCTCCGGTTCCTCGACATAGAGCGGCGGAGGCAGGGCCGGGAACCACGCAAATTCCTGATCCGGCAGGCCGCGGTGCGCGGCCGACATGAAGTCGCGCCAGATGTGGGCCGGAATCTGGCCCCCAGTCACCCGCGCCATCGGCCGGCCGTTGTCGTTGCCGACCCAGACGGCGCAGAGCCAGTCCGGCGTGAAGCCGACGAACCAGGCGTCGCGGTGGTTCTGGCTGGTGCCAGTCTTGCCGGCGGCGAGGCGGCCGAAGGCGGCCTCCTTGCCGGTGCCGGCCAGGATGACGCCGCGCATCATCTGCACCATCTGGGCGGCCTGATAGGTTGGATAGACCGGGACCGACGCGCTTGGCGGTCGGAAGTAAAGCACCTTGCCGCGAGCGTCGGTGATCTTGGCGACCAGATAGGGCCGGGTCTTCGCGCCGCCCGACTGCAGAACCTGATAGGCGCCGGCCAGCTCCAGCGGCGTGACCTCGTAGGCGCCGAGGGCCATCGAGCCGCCGGGATGCTGCGGCAGCCCGGTGACGCCAAATTTGCGGGCGAGGGCGGCGACTTCATCCAGACCAGCCTCCCGCGCCAGCCGTACGGCGACGGTGTTGATAGAGAGGTGCAGGGCCCGCTGCACGGAGACCAGACCGTGATAGCCGCCGCCGTAGTTGAGCGGCCGCCAGCTGCCGATCCGCACGGGCGCGTCATCGCGCCAGTCCATCGGTCGCACGCCGCTGTCGAGCGCGGCCGCCCAGACGATCGGCTTGAAGGCCGAGCCGGGCTGACGCCGAGCCTGGGTCGCGCGGTTGAACGGGCTGGCGTCGTGGCTGACCCCGCCGATCATGGCGCGGATGGCGCCGTCCGGGGCCAGGGCGACCAGGGCCGCCTGACGCGCGCCGCGGGCGCGGCCTTCGCGGGCGATCGCGCGGCGGACGATGGAGCCGGCGATGGCCTGGGACGCCGGATCGACGGTCAGCTGGACAACCAGGTCCGGAGTCGAGTTTCCAACCCGCAGGGCAGCTTCCGCGACAGCGGCGTCATAAGCCCAGGCCATGTCGCCCTCGGCCGGCGAAGCGAGCCGGGTGAGCGACGGGGGCGGGCCGGCCGCGGCCTTGGCGGCGAGTGTCGGATCGACCCAGGCCATATCGCCCAGCCGGCGCAGCACGATCTGGCCGCGCGCCCAGGCGGCGGCAGGGTCGTTGGACGGAGAGAGCCTGGTTGGCGCGCGGGGCAGGGCGGCCAGCACCGCGGCTTCCGAGAGGGTCAGATCGCGCGGCGACTTGCCGAAATAGGTCTCGGCGGCGGCGGCTATGCCGTAGGCGCGCTCTCCGAAGTAGATGCGGTTCAGATAAAGCTCGAGCAGCTCGTCCTTGGTCAGGATCCGTTCGAGCCGTGCGGCCAGCAGGATCTCCTGCACCTTGCGGCGCAGCGTCTGGTCGGGGGCGAGGAACAGGTTGCGGGCCAATTGCTGGCTGATGGTCGAGCCGCCCTGGACGATGTGGCCGGCCCGCAGATTGACGCCGGCCGCGCGCAGCACCCCACGGGCGTCCATCGCCCCGTGCTGGTAGAAGCGGCGGTCCTCGATGGCCAGGAAGGCCAGGGGCACGTGGGCGGGAAGTTCGGCCAGACGGGCCGGCGGGCCGTGGCGCGGGCCGCGGCGACCGATCACCTGCCCGTCCGGTCCGACGAAGGTCATGCCCGGCGGCCGTCCGATCGACCACAGCGCCTCCTTGCTGGGGATCGGCGGCAGATCGCGTAGGAACACGCGGTCGACGGCCAGCCGGCCGCCGAGCACGAGGGTCGCCATCAGCAGGGCCGAGCAGAGGGCTGCGGGCCAGTTGATCCCGACCACGACGCGCCACGCGCTTTGGGCGCTGCGGGTGACGAAGCTGGTGGGCGGGGAGGGCAGGGTCGCGATCCGGTCGGGCCACGACGGAGCGCGGCAGGTTCCAAAGCCAGATCATTGCAAGCAGCGCGCCAGGAGTCCCGGCGCGGGCCGGCTGCGGGGGCGCCGGCCCGTGCTCTAGACGGCGCCCAGGACGATCAACCCCACCGGGCAGAAGATGATCGCGACGGCGACGACCAGCACGACGTCGCTGAGGCGAAGATGGCGCGAGGCGTGGGCCGGTCGGGTGCTCGATTGAGCGTAGGTGTAGGTCATGGGGGGCTCCTACCGCGGTGAACCTCCACAAAATCGGCCTTTCAAGCGTCGCCGACAAACGAGCTTAAGGCCCATCAAGTGACTTCAGATCAACTGGGTTCGCGCAGCCCGTCGGCCAGGGCCTGTTGCAGCAGCCAGGTGCGGAAACGGCGGATGTTCGGCTGCTCGGCCTTTTCCGGCAGCGACAGGATCCAGTGGCTGAACGGGCTGGGCATCGACATCGCGAACGGCTGCACCAGCCGGCCGCTAGCCAGATCGTCGATCACCATGGCCCGGTGCGCGAAGGCGATGCCGCGACCGGACAGGGCGGCCTCCACCGCTAGGTAGGTGTTCGAGAACCGCGGTCCCGGATTGGGATCGACCTTGTCGGCGCCCGCCGCCGCCAGCCAGGCGGCCCAGTCCGGCTCATCAGGAAGCATCAGCACGTCGTGCAGCAGGGTGACGCCGGCCAGATCGTTGGGATGGTTGAACGGGCCGTATCTCTGGATGAAGCCCGGGCTGCAGACCGGCGACATCACGGTTTTGAACAGCAGGGTCGCGTCGAGGCCGGGATAGGGGCCGCGCCCCAGTCGGATCGCCACGTCGATATTGTCTCGCGCCAGATCGGCCGGCAGGTCGGAGGCCGCGACCATGATCTGTACGTCCGGATAGCGGCGCTGGAAGTCGTGCAGCCGCGGCACCAGCCAGCGGGCGGCCAGCGAGTGCAGCACCGTCACCACCAGCGGCGCATCGCGCTTGGAGCGCACGGCGTCCACCGCCGACTGCAGGGTCGAGAGGCCCTGGCGCACGCCGACCGCCAATTGCTCGCCGGCCTCGGTCAGGCGCACGGCGCGATTGAAGCGATCGAAGAGCCGCACCTCGAGCTCGGCCTCCAATCCCTTGATGTGGCGCGAGACGGCTCCGGGGGTGATGGCCAGCTCGTCGGCCGCGCTCAGGAAGCTGCCGTGCCGCGCGCAGGCCTCGAAAACGCGCAGCGCATTGAGCGGCAGCCGCGCGTTCATGCGGCCAGGAACATCGCCTTGGAGGGGCAGAGATCCGCCACCGGGCACTCCTCGCATTTCGGCCGCCGCGCCACGCATGTGTAGCGGCCATGCAGGATCAGCCAGTGGTGCGCACGGGTCAGATATGGCTCGGGCACGATGGCCATCAGGTCCGCCTCGACCTGGTCGGGGGTCTTGCCGGAGGACAACTTCAGCCTATGGGCGACGCGGAAGACGTGGGTGTCGACCGCGATGGCAGGCTCCACGCGCAGCTCGTTCAGCACCACGCTGGCGGTCTTGCGTCCCACGCCCGGCAGGCCCTGCAGCGCCTCGCGGTTCAGCGGCACCTCGCCGCCGTGCTGCTCCATGATCATCTTCGCCGCCGCGATCACGTTCTTGGCCTTGGTCCGGAAGAGACCGATCGAGGAAATGTAGGGGATCAGCCCGTCCTCCCCGAGCTCCAGCATCGCCTGCGGCGTGTCGGCGACCGCAAACAGCTTGGCGGTGGCCTTGTTCACCCCGACGTCGGTCGCCTGGGCCGAGAGGGCGACGGCGACGACCAGGGTGTAGGGGCTGTCGTAGTTGAGCTCGGTGCGCGGGTCGTCGCTTAGGGACAGGAAGCGGTGGAACAGCTCCTCGATCCGCGCCTTCTCGGCGGGGCTGAGGCGCTTGGTCTTGTTCGGAACGGACTTGGCCATATCGCCGCGACCATCGCCCGCGTCGCGCCGCGCGCCAAGAGCTGCGGACTGTGCACGGCCGATTTCCGCACTAGACTGCGATTTGCATGGATGGCCTCGTCTACATGGACGCTGTGATCACCCCGAACCGCTCGCTGTCGCAGCGGGGCTTCGTGGTGTTGATCAGCATCGTCACCTTCTTCAACTGCGCGGCTGCGGCGGTCTTCCTGTCGATGGGAGCGACGCTCGTCCCGCTGTTCCTGGGCCTCGACGTGGCCGCAGTGATCGCCGCCTTCCTGGCCAGCTACGCCGCGGCCAAGCGGATCGAACGGGTGCGGGTCACCTCGCGGGAAGTGCGGGTAGTGCGCGAGACGCCGGGCTCCAGCGAGGTGGTCTGGGAGAGCCCGACCGCTTTCACCCGCGTGGCTCTGGAGATTGACGAGGACGAGGTGGTGCACGCCGTGCGCCTGGCCATGTCCGGTCGCCACGCCTCGGTGGCCGCCGCGCTCAGCCCGGTCGAACGGGCCGACTTCGCCCGCGCCCTGGAACGCGCGATCTACGACGCCCGCCGCGGCTAGGAAGCCCTAGCGGCTCGCCCGCATCTCCATGCCCTTGACGATGATCAGCTTGGCCAGGTTCGCGCCGGGCACCACGAAGTTCAGCGTCTCGGCCCCCACGTCGAGCAGGAAGCGTGGCTCCAGCACCTTGCCCAGGTGCTGTTCGAAGGTGGCCCCGCCGACCTTGACCTCGCCGGTGACGGCGTCGAACTCGACCACCGCCTCCTTGTCGGCGCGCCGGTAGCGGAAGGCGTGGATCGGCCGGTAGTAGAGGTCGACCGCCTCAACCCGCACGGTTTCCTCCAGCACCCGGTCGGCGTCGATCTTGCCGATCGCTCCGGCCAGCACGTCACGCACCACGATCGAGGACTTGGCCTCCGGCGGCACTACCACCATGCCCTCGGCGGTCGCCTTGGCCAGGGCGTCGGCGTCCATCTCCACGGCGTCGTGCTGCAGATAGGCGGCCAAGCCGGGGGTCGGCTGTTTGCTCAGGCCATCGACGAAGCTTTCTCGGCGAGCTTCCTCGCGGCAGGATTCCAGGCCCTCCAGGACGAATTCGCCGTCCGGAGTCGGGAGCGCCTTTCCGTCCAAGGTCACCTCCCGCACCTCGGGCGGCACCTTCACGGCGTAGGAACGCCGGCGCTCATAGGCGGTGATGGTGGAGACCGCGATCCGCCAGAACGGCTGCAGTCGCCGCTCGCGATAGATGACCGCGAACTCGTCGTCCTTGGGCTGGTTGAACAGGCCCGACATCCGCGCCAGGGTCCCGAAGGCCTCGATGCGTTTTGACCAGGCGCGACCCTCTGCGTGCTCCAGGCTGAAGCGGTCGGCCATCCGGAAGATCCGCTCTTCGGCGAGTTCGACCTGCATGCGCGCGCTCCCTTGCGGCGATGCAATCGATTTGAGAGCCGAATGCGACGCGGTGGCAAGGGTTGTTTGGCGGCCGCCGTGGCGGCCCGCGCAAGCCTCAGAGGATGAAGCGGCTCAGATCGGTGTTCTGGACCAGGCCGCCGACCCGCTCCTTCACATAGGCTGCGTCGATGTTGACGGTCTCGCCGCCGCGGTCGGAGGCGGTGTAGCTGACTTCCTCCAGCACCTTCTCCAGCACGGTCTGCAGCCGCCGCGCGCCGATGTTCTCGACGCTGCCGTTCACGGTCACCGCCGCGTCGGCCAGGGCGTCGACAGCGTCCTCGCTGAAGTTCAGCGTCACGCCCTCAGTGGCCAGCAGCGCCTGGTGCTGGCGGATCAAGTTGGCCTCCGGCTCGGTGAGGATCCGGCGGAAGTCGTCCCGGCTCAGGGCCTTCAGCTCGACACGGATCGGCAGGCGGCCCTGCAGTTCGGGCAGCAGGTCCGAGGGCTTGGCGACGTGGAAGGCGCCCGAGGCGATGAACAGGATGTGGTCGGTCTTCACCGGCCCGTACTTGGTCGAGACGGTGGTGCCCTCGATCAGCGGCAGCAGGTCGCGCTGCACGCCTTCGCGGCTGACGTCGGCCCCGGCGCGCTCGCGGTTGGACGCGACCTTGTCGATCTCGTCCAGGAACACGATGCCGTTGTTCTCGGCCAGCTCCAGGGCTTCCTGGGTCAGGGCTTCCTGGTCCAGCAGCTTGTCGCTCTCCTCGGCGATCAGTGGCGCCCAGGCGCCCGAGACTGTGGTCTTGTGGGTCTTGGTGCGGCCGCCGAAGGCCTTGCCCATCATCTCGGAGAGATTGAGCATGCCCATCTGGGCGCCGGGCTGGCCCGGAATGTCGAAGACCGGCATGCCGCCGCCGGTGTCGGCCAGGCTCAGCTCGACCTCCTTATCGTCGAGCTCGCCACCCCGCAGCTTCTTGCGAAAGGCGTCGCGGGCGGCGGTGGAGCCGGGGCCGGTGAGGGCGTCGAGCAAGCGCTCTTCCGCCGCCGCCTCGGCGCGGGCCCGCACGGCGGCGCGGCGCTTGTCGCGGACCATAGCCATGGCGCTTTCCACCAGGTCGCGGACGATCTGATCCACGTCGCGGCCGACATAGCCGACCTCAGTGAACTTGGTGGCCTCGACCTTCAGGAACGGAGCCTGGGCCAGGCGCGCCAGGCGGCGGGCGATCTCGGTCTTGCCGACCCCGGTCGGGCCGATCATCAGAATATTCTTAGGCGTGACCTCGTCGCGCAGCTCGGCCGGCACCCGTCGGCGGCGCCAGCGGTTGCGCAGCGCGACGGCCACCGCTTTCTTGGCGTCCGGGTGGCCGACGATATAGCGATCGAGCTCGGAGACGATCTCGCGGGGGGAAAACTCAGTCATGCCCCGCTAGATAGTCACGACCTGGTCTTCGGGACAGGCAGAATCTGATCGAAGACAAGCCGCCAGCCTTCCGCCCGGCTCTGCCAGATGCGGACATAGTGGCCGCGCTGGGTAACGCCATCGCGGGTCCAGCGCGCCTCGCCATAGGTCCAGGCCAGATCACCGGCGCCCGAAGCGGCGCCACCGAGCGGCGAGAAGGCGATGGACGGGGCGCGGGTGGCCAGTTCCTTGTCGATAGTTTCAGGCGTGGTCGCCGGAACGGCCGCCGAGCCGGTGACGCGGGCATCGGCGCCGAGCACCGACAAGTAGGCGCGCTGAGCGTTGGTGGAGGCGCCAGCGGCCAGCCTGGCCTCGGCGGCTCGCACCTTTCTCATCGCCTGGTCGCGGCTGGCCTTGGGTCCGGTGGAAGCGGGCAGATAGACCGGCGCAGAATCTTGCGGCGGGGCGTCGCCATGGGCGCTTGCCGCGCCGCCGTCATAGACCCACTTCCAGCTGCCGTCCGGTTGCTGGACCCAGACGGTGAAGTACCAGCCGTTCGCCTTGCCGTCGAAGGTCGACGGACCGGTGGTGAAGCCGAGATCGCCCGAGCGGGCGATGCCCGCCCAGAGCGGCCACCAGACGAGCGGCGGGTGCGGTTTGTCGGGCCGCGCGCCGTAGGTCGCCTGCGCGTTCACCGGTTCTGGCCCGAAGACGATGGCGTCCTTGGTGGAATGTTTGAGGAAGGACTGCCTGATCCCCAGCGCCAGACCGTCGGCCGCAAAAGTCCGTTCCGCGGCGACAACCGCGGAGGGATCAGTTTCGGCAAAGGCGGGTGTGGCGGAGAGGAGAGCGGCAGCCAGAAGGCTAGAGGCTCTCAACCGTTAGTTCTCCGTTGGTGTAGACGCAGATCTTGGCGGCGATCGCCATGGCCTTGCGGGCCAGTTCCTCTGCGGAAAGTTCGGTGTCGGCCAGGGCGAGAGCCGCGGCCAGGGCGTAGTTGCCGCCGGATCCGATGGCCGCGACGCCGGTTTCCGGCTCCAGAACGTCGCCGACTCCGGTGACGGTGAAGATGGAATCCTTGTCGGCGACCAGCAGCATGGCCTCCAGGCGACGTAGATAGCGGTCAGTGCGCCAGTCCTTGGCCAGGTCGACGCAGGCCCGGGCCAACTGGTCGGGATACTGTTCCAGCTTGGCCTCGAGGCGCTCGATCAGGGTGAAGGCGTCAGCCGTCGCCCCCGCGAAACCGGCCAGAACCTTGCCGCCCGCGAGGGTGCGCACCTTGCGGGCGTTACCCTTGACCACCGTCTGGCCCATCGAAACCTGGCCGTCCCCGGCGATCACGGTCTTGCCGCCCTTGCGTACCGCGAGGATGGTGGTGCCGTGCCAATCCGGAAAGTTCGAGCTTGTCGTCATGGGTTCCGATGTGGCCAGGGGGACGGGCGAGGTCAAGCATGGTGCGATCAGGCATGACGACGATGCGCCCAGAACGGACGATCGAACGATGAGCTTCACAGACGACGAAGTCGAGCGCTACGCCCGCCACCTAGTCCTGCGGGAAGTGGGCGGCCAGGGCCAGCAGAGGTTGCGGGCGGCCAGCGTGCTGATCGTCGGCGCGGGCGGGCTGGGCGCGCCGGCGGCGCTCTACCTGGCGGCTGCCGGGGTAGGGCGGATCGTGCTGGCGGACGCGGACGTAGTCGATACGTCGAACCTGCAGCGGCAAGTGATCTATCGCGACGCCGATGTCGGCCGCCGCAAGGTCGAGGCCGCCGCCGACCACCTGCGCGCCCTGAACCCGCACGTCCATGTCGACTGTGCGCCGGTGCACGTGGAGCCGTGCAATGTCGGGCCGTTGGTGGCCGGCGTGGACATGGTGCTGGACGGCACGGACGACTTCGCCACCCGCTTCGCCGTCAACGCCGCCTGCGTGAAGCACGAGCGGACCCTGGTCTCCGGCGCCATCGGCCGCTGGACCGGCCAGGTCGGAGTGTTTCGCGGCCGGCCCTGCTATCGCTGCCTCGTGCCCGAGACACCACCCGACGCCGAGACCTGCGTCGCAGTCGGCGTGGTCGGCGCCCTCGCCGGCGTGATCGGCTCGATGATGGCCCTGGAGGCGATCAAGCTGATCGCTGGCGCCGGAGATCCCCTGGCCGGCCGGCTGCTGATCTACGACGGCCTGGCTGGCGAGAGCCGAACGGTGCGCATCGGGGCCGACCCGGAGTGCGAGGTCTGTGGAGGCGGCTAAGCCGCCGACTCCTACAGCATCGACGGGATGACGCGGTCGGGCGGGCGGTGGCCGTCCATCCAGGTCTTCAGGTTGATGATCACCTTCTCGCCCATGTCGATGCGGGCCTCGACGGTGGCTGAGCCCAGGTGCGGCAGCAGCACGGCGTTCGGCTGGGTCAGCAGCTTGGGATTGATGGCCGGCTCGAACTCGAACACGTCCAGGCCGGCGCCGGCGATCGCGCCGGCGGCCAGCAGGTCGGCCAGGGCCGCCTCGTCGATGATCCCGCCGCGGGCGGTGTTGACCACCACGGCGTGCGGCTGCAGCAGCTTCAGCCGCCGGGCCGACAGCAGGTGGTAGGTGGCCGGCGTGTGCGGGCAGTTGACCGAGATGATGTCCATGCGGGCGAGCATCTGATCGAGGCTCTCCCAGTAGGTGGCCTCCAGCTCCTCGGCGATCACGTGGCTGACCGGCTTGCGGTTGTGATAGTGGATCTGCATGCCGAAGGCGCGGGCGCGGCGCGCCACAGCCTGGCCGATGCGGCCCATGCCGATGATCCCCAGCCGCTTGCCGTTGACCCGGCGCCCCATCATCCAGGTCGGTGTCCAACCGGTGAAGTGGCCGGCCTGCACGACGTTGGCGCCTTCGACGATCCGGCGTGAGACGGCCATGATCAGCGCCATGGTCAGGTCGGCGGTGTCCTCGGTCAGCACGCCGGGCGTGTTGGTGACGGCGATGCCGCGGTCGTTGGCGGCGGCGACGTCGATGTGATCGACCCCGGCGCCAAAATTGGCGATCAGCTTGAGCTTGTCGCCGGCCGCGGCGATCAGGTCGGCGTCGATATGGTCGGTGATGGTTGGGACGATGGCGTCGGCGCGCTGCACGGCCTTGATCAGGGACTCGCGGTCCATGGGCGCGTCATCGAGGTTCAGCTCGGTGTCGAACAGCTCGCGCATCCGGGTCTCTACCTGGTCGGGTAGTCGGCGGGTGACGATGACTTTGGGTTTGCGAGGGGCCATGAGCGTTCGAAAGGAATCTTTAACTGCGCGCGGCGCGCCTTGCGTTGTGTAACCAAGAACCTCTAGCAAAGCCCCTATGGACGGCCAAGGCGAGCCTCAATCGATTGCACGGCGCAGAGCCGCAACGCCCGTTTTTTTGACGCTGGCGCTGATTTTTGCCGTTTGCGCGCCCGCCGCGCAGGCGGCGCCGCGGCTGACGCCCTCCGGACAGCCGGTGCCGCGCTACGTATCGCTGAAGTTCGACAAGGTCTATGCGCGGGCCGGTCCGGGGGAAGATCACAAGCTTTTGTGGGTGTACGAAGCCAAGGGCCTGCCGGTGCAGGTGGTGGCCGAAAACACCGAGTGGCGCCGGATCTGCGATCCTGACGGCGGCATGGCCTGGGTGCACCGCCGGCTGACCAGCGGCGAGGCCACGGTGATGCGAGTCAAACCCACGCGACTTGGCTTGCACAAAAAGCCCCGCGCAGAGGCGGAGATCGTCGCCTACCTCAATCCGCGCTCCATCGCCGAGCTGGTGAAGGACTGCGACGAGGGCTGGTGCAAGGTGCGCAGCCAGGGTGTTTCCGGCTGGGCTCAGGCGGCTGAACTGTGGGGCGTTTCGGACGCTATTCAGTGCAAGGTGGGCGGTGTGCGCGCCACGCGCAGCCGTTGAGCCCGAGGTCCTGCTCTGCTAGGGCCTGAAATTCATGATTCCTGAGGCTCCAAAAATGAGCCGTCGCCAAGAAAGCCAAGCATGATCCAGGGCGCCAAGGCCAAGGACCACTACAATCTCGAAGAGCTGCTGGCCTGCGGCAGAGGCGAGATGTTCGGCCCGGGCAACGCCCAACTGCCGGTGCCGCCAATGTTGATGTTCGACCGGATCACCCAGATCACGGAAGGCGGCGGCGCGCACGGCAAGGGCTATCTCGAGGCAGAACTCGATATCAACCCCGACCTCTGGTTCTTCCAGTGTCACTTCATCAACGACCCGGTGATGCCGGGCTGCCTGGGCCTGGACGCCATGTGGCAGCTGGTCGGCTTCTTCCTCGGCTGGTCGGGCGCGCCCGGCAAGGGCCGTGCGCTCGGCGTCGGCGAGGTGAAGTTCACCGGCCAGGTGACGCCGAAGGTCTCCAAGCTGGTCTACAAGATCGACCTGAAGCGGGTGATCATGCGCAAACTGGTGATGGGGATCGGCGACGGGGTGCTCGAAGCCGACGGCAAGCCCATCTATGAGGCGAAGGACCTGCGCGTCGGACTGTTCGACGCCAAGGACCTGGTCTGAGAAGCCGGAGCTAGTTCATGCGCCGCGTCGTCGTCACCGGGATCGGTATCGTCTCCTCCATCGGCTCCAACGCCAATGAGGTCCTAGCTTCGCTGCGCGAGGCCAAATCCGGCGTCAGCTTTGCGCCGGAATACGCCGAGCTGGGCTTCCGCTCGCAGGTCCAGGCCTCGCCTGGCGTCGACTGGGAAGCCATGGTCGACCGCCGCGCGGCGCGCTTCCTGGCCCAGGGCACGGCCTATGGCCACATCGCCATGGAACAGGCGATCGCCGACGCCGGCCTGGGGGAGGCCGAGGTCTCCAACGAGCGCACCGGCCTGATCGTCGGATCGGGCGGCCCCTCGACCAAGGCCATCATCGAGGCGGCCGAGACCGCCAAGACCCGCGGCCCCAAGCGGGTCGGCCCGTTCGCTGTGCCCAAGGCGATGAGTTCGGGCGCCTCGGCGACCCTGGCCACCTGGTTCAAGATCAAGGGCCTGAACTTCTCGATCTCCTCGGCCTGCGCCACCTCCACCCACTGCATCGGCTCGGGCTACGAGCAGATCCTGATGGGTAAGCAGGACGTGGTGTTCGCCGGCGGCACGGAAGAGCTCGACTGGTCGCTGAGCGTGCTGTTCGACGCCATGGGCGCGATGAGCTCGAACTTTAACGACCGCCCGGCCACCGCCAGCCGCGCCTATGACAAGGATCGAGACGGCTTCGTGATCGCCGGCGGCGCCGGCGTCGTGGTGCTGGAAGAGTACGAGCATGCCAAGGCCCGCGGGGCCAAGATCTATGGCGAAATCGTCGGTTACGCGGCCAATTCGGACGGCTTCGACATGGTCGCCCCTTCGGGCGAGGGCGCGGTGCGCTGCATGCGCCTGGCGATGGCCGACCTCGGCGGCCGCAAGATCGACTATCTGAACCCGCACGGCACCTCGACCCCGGTCGGCGACAGCAAGGAAATGGGCGCGGTGCGCGAGGTGTTCGGGGCGAACGTGCCGCTGATCTCGTCGACGAAGTCGCTGACCGGCCACAGCCTCGGCGCGGCCGGGGCGCAGGAGGCGATCTACAGCCTGCTGATGCTCAACAACGGCTTTGCGGCCGAGAGCGCCCACATCGAGAACCTCGACCCCGAGTTCGCCGACCTGCCGATCCTGCGCCAGCGCCAGGAGGTTCAGCTCGAGACGGTGATGTCGAATTCGTTCGGCTTCGGCGGCACCAACGGCTGCCTGGTGATGGCGCGGGTCTGACTCGCGTCTTCGCGCAATACGAGACCTAGGAGACCACCCGTGGCCGAAGATTATCAGATGCCCAAGGGCGAGCTGATGAAGGGCAAGAAGGGCGTGATCACGGGGGTCGCGAACCACCAGTCGATCGCCTGGGGAATCGCCTCGCAGCTGGCCGCGCAGGGCGCTGAGCTCAGCTTCCTGCACCTGCCCGGCATGGAGCGCCGGGTTCAGCCGCTGGCCGAGAGCGTCGGCGCCAAGGCCATCGTTCCTGCCGACGTCCAGGACGACGGCTCGATGGATGCGGCCTTCGAGGCCATCGAGAAGGCGCACGGCACGATCGACTTCTTCCTTCACTCGATCGCCTTCGCCAACAAGGACGAGCTCAAGGGGTCGTTCGTCGAGAACACCACGCGCGACAGCTTCTTGCGCGCGATGGACATCTCGGTCTTCTCGTTCGTCGATTGCGCCCGCCGCGCCGCCAAGCTGATGCCGAACGGCGGGTCGATCGTGACCATGACCTATCTCGGCGCCGAGCGGGCGATCCCGAACTACAACACCATGGGCGTGGCCAAGGCCGGGCTTGAGGCCGCCACCCGCTACGTGGCGCGCGACCTCGGCCCCAGCCGCATCCGCGTCAACGCCATCTCAGCGGGGGCCATGAAGACCCTGTCGCTGGCCGGCATCAGCGGCGGCCGCTCAATGCTCGCCCAAGGCCGCGCCATGTCGGCCCTGGGCGAAGACACCTCGATGGAGGGCGTGGCCGGCTGCGCCCTGTGGCTGTTGTCCGACCTCGGCTTCTCCACCACCGGCGAGGTGGTTCACGTCGACGCCGGCTTCCACATCATGGGCCTGGCCGCCGACAGCGAAGCCTAGGCCAGCTGCAGGCGGCGCGAGCGCAGGGCCCCGCCGACCAGGCCGAAGCCTGCGATCATCATCGCCCAGGTGGCCGGCTCCGGCACTGCAGAGCCGGCGAAGCGGACCTCGGACAGGCCGACCGGCGAATAGCCGTAGGTCGCCGGGTCCTGCTGGTGGTTGCCCGACAGCCCGATCTGGACATAGCGGCCCAGGCCCGACAGGCCGAAGGTTTCGGCGCCCAGAGCCTGGCCGGTTCCGCGCGAGAACTGCCCGGCCAGCACCTGGGTGAAGTTCACCCCGTCGGTGGAGAGCGAGACCGTGAAGGCCTTGGCCGCCCGGTCGAGCGTCGAAGCGTAGCCCTCGGTCCCGAAGTTGTAGTTCCAGACGTCCAGGCTGCTCAGCTGATAGGCGCCGCCGAGGTCGAAGGTCAGGGTGGCGCTGTCGACACCGAGGTCGGTCATCCACATGTTGGTGTAGTTGGCGTCATGCTTGCCGCCCGACAGACCGCTGCCGTCGATCAGGTTCTCGGCGTTGTACTCGCCCCAGAACGGGAAGGTGTTGGAAGCGGTGACCCCGACCGGGGTAATCACGGCGCCTTCAGCCGGGGAGGCGAAGATCGCGGCAGCGGCGGCCAGGGCTGCGAAGCCCAGGAATTTGGTGGACATGGTTACCCTCGAATTAAGCTTTCGAGGGCAGATGCCGCGCCAGCGTGGCGCGGCGATCTCGGTTCCGTGAACTTTGGTTGAAGTCTCGGCGCCTGCGCTACGCTGAGTAGGCTTTCATAAAGCGGTGGGCCGCCTCGGCCGCCACCCGTTCGATCTCCGGAGGATCGAGCGAGCGATCGACGCCCAGCAGCTGCGCGATCTGATGGGCGCCGATGAACATGCCGACGAAGAACTCCGCCGCCAGGTCGGGATCGTCCACGGCCAAGCGGCCGTTCTCGGTTTCCATCCGCAGGAAGGCCGCAAGGCGCCTGCGTGATGTCGCGGGGCCGGCCTCGAAGAACGCGCGCGCCAAGTCGGGTTGGTCGGCCGCGCTTTCGACGGTCATCCGCAGCATTGAGGTTCCGCGCGGCATCATCACCGCTGCGAGCATCGAGCGGCCGAAGGCGGCGAGCGTCTCCTCCGGGTGCTCGGCCGCTTCGGGCAGGTCCAGCGGGGCGGTGATCTCGGCCACCCGCCGGTCGACGATGGCGCGGACCAGTTCGGGCTTGGAGCCATAGTGGTTGTAGATCGTCTGCTTGGACACGCAGGCGCGGCGGGCGATCTCCTCCATCGAGGCGGAGAGACCGCGCTCGCCGAACACCTCGGCGGCGGCGTCGAGGATGGCCTCGGTCTTGGCCAGGTCGATCTGCCCTACTGCCCTTGGCATCAGTGACCGCCGCCGCCGGAGGGCGCCTGGTTCTTGGCCGGGGTGGCCATGAAGCCGAGCAGCGAGGCGAAGGCGCAGCCAATGGCCAGGAAGTAGAACCCGTCGCCGAACGCCAGCACCATGGCGTCGCGGCGCAGGCCCATGCCCAGGAACTTGTGGGCCGCGCCTTCCGGATTGGCGATGCCCTGGGCGTCCATCATCGCGGTCAGGCCCGCCAGCATTTCCTGTCCCTGCAGGCTGGAGACGCTCATCGCAGCCGACAGCTCCGACAGGTGGACCGCGGACTGGTCGCTGAGCACGGTGGTCAGGACGGCCAGACCGACGGCCCCGCCGATGTTTCGGATCAGGTTCACCAGCCCGGAGGCGTCCTTCATCATCTCCGGCGGCAGGGTGGAGACGCTGAGCTGTTGGGCGGCGATCATGGCGATCATCACCCCGACGCCGCGGACAGCCTGCAGCGTGGCGAACTCCCAGAAGCCCCATTCGGCCGTGACCCGGACACCCAGCCCGACGCCATAGGCGGCCAGGGCGAAGCCAAGCACCAACGGAATACGCGGATCCATGTAGCGCACCACCCGGCCGGCGATCGGCGCGCTGAGGAACATGGTCAGGCCCGAGATCAGCATGGTGGTGCCGACCTCGGCCGACGAGAACTGGCGGATCTGGCCCAGGAACAGCGGCAGGATGAAGGTGCCGCCGAACAAGCTCATTCCCGACACGGCGTTCATCAGGAAGCCGAGAGTGAAGTTGCGGTCGGTGAAGGGCTTCAGCGAGACGATCGGCTGGCGATAGGTGAGCTGGCGCCAGATGAAGACCACGCCGGCGATCACCGCGGTGACCGTCAGCCACAGGATCACGTCGTCGTCGAACCAGCCCTCGCCGGAACCTTCCTCGATCACGTACTGCATCGACAGCAGGAAGACCGTCATGATCGCCAGGCCGAACCAGTCGATGCCCTTGGCCAGCGACGGGTCGCCCTTGTCGAAATTGCCGTAGCGG
This sequence comes from Phenylobacterium sp. P4_E10, assembly GCF_056401675.1. Taxonomy (NCBI): domain Bacteria; kingdom Pseudomonadati; phylum Pseudomonadota; class Alphaproteobacteria; order Caulobacterales; family Caulobacteraceae; genus Phenylobacterium; species Phenylobacterium sp. P4_E10. The sequence goes on from NZ_JBFUIW010000014.1 coordinate 87,208, forward strand.
CCGACCAGGAACATCACCAGCAGACCGGGCGGGACGTTGACGAAGAACAGCCAGCGCCAGTTCATCGCCTCGGTCAGGTGACCGCCGAGCGTCGGGCCGATGGTCGGCGCGAGGGTGACGATCAGGCCGACGACCACGTTGGCCGTCACGCGCTTCTCGGGCGGGAAGACCGTCATGGCGGTGGCGAACACCGCCGGGATCATGGCGCCGGCCGCCAGGCCCTGAAGGGCCCGGGTGACGATCATCATCTCGATGTTGGTCGACAGGCCGGTAGCGATCGAGGTGACGATGAAGCCGGCGGCGGCGGCCACATAGACGGTTCGCGTGCCCCACATTTTGGTCAGGTAGGCGGTGAGCGGAATGATCACCACCTCGGCTAGCAGGTAGATGGTCTGAACCCAGCTGATCTCGTCGGCGCTGGCGCCGACCCCGGCCTGGATCTGGCTGAGCGAGGAGGCGACGATCTGGATGTCCAGGATGGCCATGAACTGGCCGACCACCATCCCGCCGAAGCCGAGGAAGATCTTGACCCAATCGACCTCGCCCGAGGCGGTCACGTGACCGCCGGGCGGGGCCGGGCGCGGAGGCGCCTGGGCGGGTGAGATGGCTAGGGCGTCGTCAGCCACGGCCAGGGCCCTTAGCGCGAGACGCCGGTGCGGGCGTACTGCGCCGCGGGGGCGGCCTCAGCGAAGCTGGGTCCGGTGTTGGTGGTCACGTCGACCTTGACCTCGACGGACAGGCCGGGGCGCAGGGCGCCGGCCAGCGGCGACTTCGGATCGACGGCAATCTTCACCGGCAGGCGCTGGGCGATCTTGGTGAAGTTGCCGACCGCGTTCTCGACCGGGATCAGAGCGAATTCAGAGCCGGTCGCCGGCGCGAAGCTGTCGACGTGACCCTTGATCTCCTGCTTGCCGAAGGCGTCGGCATGGATGGTGACGGGCTGGCCGACACGCAGGCGCGCGACCTGGGTCTCCTTGAAGTTGGCGACGATATAGGCGTCGCCGAGCGGTACGACGCTCATCAGGGCGCTGCCGGGGCGGACGTACTGACCGCGGCGCACGGCGCGGGCGCCGACGACGCCGGTGACCGGCGCCTTGATCTCGGCGCGGTCCAGATTGATGCGGGCCTGTTCGACCACCGCATGGGCGGCCTGGGCCTGGGCCAGGGTCTGGTCGCGGGCCGAGCCGAGGCTGTCGGCGCTGCGGCGTTCGGCTTCTAGGGTCGCGCGGGCCTGGTCGACGCCGGCGGTGGCCTGGCTGGCGGTGGCGCGGGCGGTTTGGGCGCGCTGCGGCGACACCCAGCCCTGCTGGGCCAGCGAGCCGTAGCGGGCCAGCTCGGCCTGGGCCAGTTGCGATTGAGCGTGGGCGGAAGCCACCCCGGCCGCCTTCTGGGCGATCATCGCCTGTTCAAGGCGAGCCTTATCATCGACGGCGCGAACCGCAGCGTCCAGCGCCGCGGCGTTCGCCTCGGCCTGGGCCAACGCCGCCTTCAGCGGGGCGGTGTCAAGGCGCACCAGCACCTGCCCGGCTTGGACCTGCTGGTTGTCGGAAACCAGCACCTCGGCGACGTAGCCGTCGACCTGAGGTGCGACCGAGACCTTGTCCGCCTGGATGAAGGCGTTGTCGGTCTTCTCGAACTTCTGTTTGTTCACCCACCAAGCGCCGCCGCCGACGACCAGGGCCACGGCGACCACGCCGCCAACCGCGAGGGGAACGAACTTCTTGGGCAACAACGCCATGGGAGGGCCTGGAAAATTGCTGAAAAATGGACGCATCAGTCCAATCAAGGCCCAAGTAGGGCGGCTGCGTGGACTCCGCAATGGGTAAAATGGACGGAGACGTCCAAAAATCGATTAACGCCGCTATATCGCAGCGGGCCACCTCGATGCTCGCGGCGATGGCGGAGAAGCTCGACTAGGCCCTGAACCAGCCCCCGACCACGCAGGACACCTTGCCGTCACGGATGGTGATCGTTGCTGGGGAGCCGACCCCGGGTTTGAAATACGAGGTTCCAGCCGCCGTGGTGACCGCCACGGCCGCCGGCCCGTTGAACTGGCAGACCCTGTAGGGCGCGCCGGGGATCAATCCTTCGGCTAGCGGCGAAGCGCAGCTCGCATGCCCGAACCGGCGGCTGAAACTCGCGCCGCCATAGCTGAAGCTTCGCGGCGCCTTGGCGCCGAACAGCGCCGGTGTCGGGTTATCGATCACCGCACAGGCCGGCCCCGAAACGTTCCAAGCGTCGCGCTCGGCCTGCTGGGTCGACCAGGTCTCGTAGATCAGCCAGGCCGGCATGCTGCAGACCAGAACCAGGAGCATGACCGGTCCCAGCAGCTCGCCAGCTACGGTCGGTCGTGCAAGGCCCGCCATGGACGCCTCCGCAGGATGCAGCGGCCAGTTCACCCGCAATCCGGGCGCCATGCAACTGCTCTTGCCGCGCTTGAGGCTGGACCTTCGCTCCCATTCGTCGGCATATCCCGGCCATGGCTGAGACCTTCGATGCGGACGTGATCATCGCCGGGGCCGGGATGGCGGGGGCGACCTTGGCGCTGGCGCTGAAGAGCGCTGGGCTGGAGCCGATCCTGATCGACCCGGTGGTGTTCGACGACCAGGTGGCGCCGACCTTCGACGGCCGCGCCTCGGCGATCGCCTTCGCCTCGTTCCGGCAGTGGCGCACCCTGGGACTGGCCGCCGAGATCGAGCCCTATGCCCAGCGCATCGAGCAGATCCTGGTGACCGACGGCTATGCGCCCGGGGCGGCCGCTCGCAAGTCCAGCCCGTTCTATCTGCGCTTCGATTCCGCCGAGATCGCCGAGCGGTCGGCGGGTGAACCGCTCGGCTACATGCTGGAAAACCGCCGCACGCGCGCGGCCTTGGCGGCCGGAGTAGGGCGCGCCAAGATCCGGGTCGAGGCGCCGGCCAGGGTCAAGAGCGTGGCTTTCGATCGCGCCGCCGCCGCCGTGACCCTGGAGGACGGCCGGGTGCTGCGGGCGCCGCTGGTGGTCGGGGCTGAGGGCCGCGGCTCGGTGGTGCGGGCAGCTACCAAGATCGGAGTCATCGGCTGGGACTATCCGCAGACCGGCGTGGTCGCCACCGTGCGGCTGGAGCGCGGCCACGAGGGCGTGGCGCACGAATACTTCCTGCCCGGCGGGCCATTCGCCATCCTGCCGCTGACCGACGACCGGGCGAGCCTGGTCTGGACCGAAAGCCGCGCCAAGGCCGCGGCGCTCAAGGCTGCTTCACCGCAGGCCTTCCACGCCCACCTGCAGCGTCGGTTCGGCGAGTTCCTCGGCAAGGCGACGCTGGATGGCGGGGTCTTCACCTATCCGCTGTCGCTGCAATTGGCCGAGCGGCTGACCGCGCCGCGCGCGGCGCTGCTGGGCGACGCGGCGCACGGCATCCACCCGATCGCCGGTCAGGGGCTGAACCTGGGCCTGAAGGGCGCCGCGGCCCTGGCCGAGGTTCTGGTCGAAGCTGCGCGCTTGGGCGAGGACATCGGCTCAGAACTGGTGTTGGAGCGCTACGCCCGCTGGCGCAGCTTCGACACAGTGATGCTGGCGGCCGCCACCGACGTGTTCACGCGGCTGTTCTCCAACGACAACCCGGTGCTGCGGCTGGCGCGGGGCGCCGGCATGGCGGCGGTCAACCGGATCGGACCGGCGCGGAGGTTCTTCATGGAAGACGCCGGCGGCGCCACCGGCGACCTGCCGCGGCTGCTGCGTGGGGAAGCATTGTAGCTGTCAGATCCTCCCCTTTTGGAGGAGGTGGATCGGCGCGGAGCGCCGAGACGGAGGGGGCCAGCGACCTAAGGAGTCAAAGTCCCCCTCAGTCAGCCATTCGGCTGACAGCTCCCCCGGTGGGGGAGCAACACACACCTCAGTCTCAGTCGATCGCCCGGGCCTCTTCCGGCAGCATGATCGGCACGCCGTCGCGGATCGGATAGGCGAGCTTGGCGCCCTGGCTGACCAGCTCGCCGGCGACGCGGTCATAGACCAGCGGGCCATGCGTCACAGGGCAGACCAGGATCTCGAGCAGGCGCGGATCGACGTCGGCGGTCAGCGAGAGGGGCGCGGGTGTATCGGTCATGCGCCGCTTCTACTGGATCGAATGTGGCCCGTCATCGTCCGCTTCGAGGCTGTCGATCTCCAGCAGGGCGGTTAGCGCGTCGCAGCGGTCGGCTACGGTCGGGGCCTCCAGCAGCGCCTGTTTCTCCGGCGGATCGAACGGCAAGCCCATGGAGAGGCTGGTCACCAGGCTCTCGAGCGGCGCGGTCTCGGCGGTCTCCCAATCGATGTCGAGCTCGCGCCGGTTCAGATACCGCTTCAGCGCCCCGGCGAAGCGGCGGCGGTCGAAGGCCGGGATCTCGGCGGCCTCGACGCTGAGGTCATCGGCGAAAGATTCGAATTCCGCCCGCACCTGGCGATAGGGACTGGAGACCGACACCTCCTCGCGCACCAGGAAACGGCACACCCCGGTCAGGTTGATCAGGTAGCGGCCATCCGAGGTCTCCGAGAATGAAGTGACCCGACCGGCGCAGCCGACGCTGGCGAGATTGGGCCGGGTGCGGTCGCCGCCGGCGCGGGTCTGCACCATGCCGATCATCCGGTCGCCCGCCATGACGTCGTCGATCATGTTCAGGTATCGCGGCTCGAAGATCTGCAACGGCAGGTCGCCGCCGGGCAGCAGCAATGCGCCGTCCAGCGGAAACACCGGGATCATCTGCGGTAGATCGGAAGCTCTACGAAAGACTGCGGCCGGCATGACACGGCCTCTCCTCATGAGAACAGGATGGAAGACAGGCGTCGGCGGCCCGCCCGGGTGATGTCGGATCCGGCGCCCGCGGCCTCGAAGATGGTCAGCAGCTGCTTGCGCGCCGCCTCGTCGTTCCAGGTGCGGTCGGCCTCGATGATCTTCAGAAGGTGGTCGGCGGCCTCGTCCCAGGCGCCACGGGCGGCCATAGCCTTGGCGATCTCGAAGCGCGCCTCGTGGTCGTCGGCATTCTTGGCCAGCCGCTGCTCGAACTCCCCGATCTCGCTGGGGCCTTCCTCGGCCAGGGCCAGGGCGGCGCGCACGCTGTCGAGGTCGGGGTCCTTGGCGCCTTCCGGAGCCATGGCGGCGATCTCCGCCGCGCGTTCCGGCTCGCCGCCGAGCAGATAGCAGCGGGCCAGCCCGCCGATGGCCCTCACATTGTCGGGTTCGGCCTGCAACACCTGAGCGAAGGCCTGGGCTGCGCCGCCGACGTCGCCGACGTCCAGCGACTCCTTGGCCATGGCCAGCAGCTCGTCGGCGGCGTTGGCTGGAGCCTGGCCGGCGATGCGGTCGACGAACTGCTTCACCTGGCTGTCGGGCAGGGCGCCCATGAAGCCATCGACCGGTCGGCCGCCGACGAACGCGAACACCGCCGGAATCGACTGCACGCGCAGCTGGCCGGCGAACTGGGGGTTGGCGTCGATGTCGATCTTGACCAGCTTGACCTTGCCCTTGGCGGCCAGGACGTTCTTTTCGATCGACGGGCCGAGCTGGCGGCACGGGCCGCACCAGGTCGCCCAGAAATCGACGATGACCGGCGTCTCCTTGGAAGCCTCGATGACGTCGGCGATGAAGCTAGCGTCCGTGCCGTCCTTGATCAGATCGGCTGCGGCGGCTTGGGGCTGGGTCTCGCCGATCAGGCTCATAAGGCGTCTTCCGAAACAGGGGCTATCCGGGCGTAACGCGCCCGGCCGCTAAAATGGTCCCTTCCGGCCCGCGCTTCAACGGGGCTTTGGCCCAGTTCAGGCGTCCTCGACCACAGCCATGGCCGCAAAGTCGACGACAAGGGGCGCGACGCCCAGCGCCGTGAGGAACGCGGCGAACCCGGCCTTGGAAACGCCGGTGGTGGCGGTGTTGGTCAGCGGGTGGAAATTGACCCGCTCGGCCTGGGCCAGACGGCGGTCGAGCACGAAGCTCACCTGATGCTCGACGTCGTTGATCAGAGCGAAGGCTGTGACCGAGCCGGGCGTCACCCCCAGGTGCGCCTCCATCAGCTCGGCCGGGCCGAATGACAGTCGCGCCGAGCCGATGACCGTGTGCAGGCGCTTCAGGTCGATGGCGGTGTCGTCCTGGGCCGAGATCAACCACAGCCGGCCCTTGGCGTCCTTCAGGAACAGGTTCTTGGTGTGGGCGCCGGGAATGTCGTCCTTGATCCCCTCGCCCTCGCCGACCCGGAACACCGCCTCGTGGTCGGTGGTGTGGTGCTCGATCCCATGGGCGTCGAAGAAGGCGATCAGGTCGGAACGGGTCTTCATGCCGCTTGCTTAGCCCATGGCCTGCTCTCCCCGCTAGCGGCCGGCCCGTCTCGCCGCTAGAGCAGATGCAAAGAGCCAAGTTTGGAGGAGCCCCATGGAGCTCGAGTGCTATCCCACCGCCATGCGGCCGCCCGAGATCGTGCCTGGGCGGCCCCAGCGCGCGTGGATGGACCGTTTCGCCGAGCGCCATCCCTATCGCTGCCTGCCGCTGACCATGGCCAACACCACCGGCTGGGAGATCCTCTGCCCGATGGCGTTCACCGCCGAGTGGAACGGCGGCCTGATGCAGGGCGACATCACCATGACGCCCGACCGGCCGCACCCGGACTTCCATGACTTCGTGAAGAGCCACTTCAGCCACGGGGTGATGACCTTCCATCCGGGCTACCTGTTCCGCACCCCGCCGGGCTGGTCGATGATCGCCCAAGGGCCGCCCAACCACATCAAGGACGGCATCCAGCCGCTGGCCGGCCTGGTCGAGACCGACTGGCTGCCGTTCCCCTTCACGATGAACTGGATGTTCACCCGGCCGGGCCGAATCCGGTTCGAAAAGGGCGAGCCGTTCTGCTTCATCACCCTGACCAAGGACCGCGAGCTGGCCGACTTCCAGCCGGTGATCCGCGGCATGGATCGCAATCCCGAGCTGCGCGAGCAGTATGACACCTGGGAGAAGCACCGCTCGGAGTTCAACAAGCGAATCTTCCGCGCAGACCCCGACGCGACCAAGGAGGCCTGGCAGCGATACTACTTCCGCGGGGAGTTCCCGGAGGAGACCGGAGAGGCCCCGAAGGACCACGTGAACAAGCGTCGCCTAAAGAGTCCGAAAATAGGTGGTTAGGGGTGTTGCCAACGTGCGGGCGCTCTGCCATAAGCCCGCTCTCGATTTTCGGGCGGCACGGGAAACCAAGTCGCTTCGGAGTGCGGGCGTAGCTCAGTGGTAGAGCACAACCTTGCCAAGGTTGGGGTCGAGAGTTCGAATCTCTTCGCCCGCTCCAATCGGAAATCGAACCCAGCAGGGGCCGCCGCAAGGCGGCCCTTTTGCTTTGCGCGCCCCTGAGCTATAGGTCGCCGCGATGATCCTGGCTTTCGACCTTGTCGGCCTGCTGAACGCGCCCACTGCGGCGCGTGTGGCCGCCTGCGTCTCGAAAACCACCATGATGATTATTACCACCCCCACCGCTGGAACGGGGCGAACGCGCGCGACCTAAAAGCCGCCGACGGATCGCAAGATCAGGAACCCCGCTCCCGAACAGGCAGCGGGGTTTTTTGTTGTGCGCGCCGTCGGTCCTCCAACTCGAAAAGGACCACAAGCACCATGAGCCAAGTTTCCGATCCAGCCAGCGCCGGCGCCGCCGCGCGCCGGTTCGCCTCCGCCCTGGCCGCCGAAGCCCTGGTGGAGCAGACGGCCCGCCTGGAGGCCACCCTGGCGGCCGACGGCGGCCTCGAGACGCTGTTCGCCATTGAACAGGCCCTCGACCTCGCTTGGCCCAGCGCCGCTCCGGCCTGCGAGCTGATCTGGGCGACCGAGGCCGCCGACCAGGCTCTGCGCCTGCGCGCCTTCGACGGGGCAGGCCGCCTGCTGCTGTCCCGCGCCTATCCCGGCAAAGGGGTCAAACATGGCTGACGGATCGCATCTGGCCGCCCGGCAGCGGCGCACCTTCCTGATCGAAGCGCGGCCCCAGGCCGACGTGCTGCTGAGAGTGCTCGGCCCGTTCGCCGTCCAGGGCGCGCAGATCGTCCTGATGGAGGCGGCCCAGGACGCCGGCCGAACCTCCATCCGCATTGAGGCGGCGGGCGTCGGGATCGAATTGGCCGAGCATCTGGTGGAGCGCCTGCGCGCCATGCCAGCGGTGCTCGGGGTCGGCCTGGGCTGGCGGGCGGCGGCGGAGCACTGAGGCGAGCTGTCGCACCCGGCGCCACCGTGAGGTGTTTCTTTACCCTGGCTGCATAGAACCCGGATCAGTCATTTCGTAACCCGGGCCCCCACCGTGTTCAAGATTCTGACGTGCCTGGCGACAGAGCACGACTTGCGGCTCGTGCTCGTTGCAGGCCTGGTTTGCTTCGGCGGCTGTTTCACGGCGTTCCGGCTCTATTCGAGGATGCGGACGGCGAGCGGACGCGGCGTGCGCGCGGCCTGGGTGCTGCTGACCGGCCTGGTCGCGGGCTGCTCGGTCTGGGCGACCCACTTCATCGCCATGCTGTCCTACGACACCGGCCTGCGCGCCGGGTTCATGCCGCTGGGCACCCTGGCCTCCCTGCTGATCGCCGGGATTTTCATGACCGCCGCCTTCGCGGCCGCAGCCTTTGGCGGCGAGCGCGCCGGCAAGGCGGCGGGCGGGATGCTGGCCGGCCTCGGCGTCGCGGCGATGCACTACACCGGCATGAGCGCCTATGTGACCGAGGGCGTGCTCAGCTGGGACCGCAGCGTGGTCGTCGCCTCGATTGTCGTCGGGATCGCCGTGGCGGCGGTGGCGATGTTCGTCGCCCGTGACGCAGCCACCCGCGTCCGCCAGCTGCTCGCCGGACTACTGCTGACGGTCGCGATCTGCAGCCTGCACTTCGCCGGCATGGGCGCGATCACCATTTCACCGGACGCCTCGATCCACGTGCCGGCCCAGCTGCTGTCGTCGGTCATGATGACCCTGTCGGTGGTGCTGATCGTCGGCCTGATCATCCTCGGCGGTCTAGGTGCGGTGCTGATCGAGGGCGGCGCCAACGCCCAGGCTCTGGCGCGCATCCGCCGCCTGGCCGACGCCGCCTATGAGGGCATCGTCGTGGTCCGCGGCGACCGCATTCAGGACGCCAACGCCGCCTTCTGCGCCCTGGTCGGGGCCGAGGTCTCCGAACTTGCCGGCAAGGCGTTGACCGGCGACCTGCTGGTCCTGGACGGGGCCGGCGGCCTCAGCGCCCGCCGCGAGGGCCGGCTGCGCCCGTTCTCCGGCGAAGCCGAGATCCCGGTCGAGGCCTATGCGCGTGTGCTCGAGACGGGCCGCGGCGGCGAGGGCGACCTGATGGTCCTGGCGGTGCGCGACCTGCGCGAGCGTCGCTCGGCCGAGGCGAAGATCCGTTACCTGGCCGAACACGACGGCCTCACAGGGCTGGCCAATCGCAACGTCATGCAGACCCGCTTGGCGGCGACGCTGGAGCGGGTGGCGGTCACCGGCGAGAGCCTGTCCGTCATCTGCATCGATCTCGACCACTTCAAGGAAGCCAACGACCTTCACGGCCACATGGCCGGCGATGCGGTGCTGGCCGAGACGGCTCGCCGCCTGAGCCGCGCGGTCGCCGCGCCGTCGTTCGCCGCCCGCCTGGGCGGTGACGAGTTCGTGGTCGTCCAGGTCGGGGCCGGACAGCAGCCCGCCGCCGCCGCCGCCCTCAGCGCCGAGCTTCTCGAGCTCATGAGCACGCCTGTGGCTTTCGAGGACCAGGAACTTCAGGTCGGGGCCAGCCTGGGCGTCAGCCTCTATCCGGACGACGGCGACAGCGGCGAAGCGCTGCTGGTCAACGCCGACATGGCGCTCTACCGCGCCAAGGAGGACGGCCGCGGGAACTATTGCTTCTTCAAGCGCGAGATGGACGAGACGATCCGGGAGCGACGCGCCCTGGCCCGGGAGCTTCGCCAAGCGATCGTCGCCGAGGAACTGGTCCTGCACTATCAGCCGCTGGCCCGCGCCGAGGATGGCGAGATCTGCGGCTTCGAGGCCCTGGTCCGCTGGATGCATCCGACCCGCGGTATGGTCGCGCCGATGGACTTCATTCCGGTCGCCGAGGAAAGCGGCCTGATCCTGCCGCTGGGCGAGTGGGTGCTGCGCCGCGCCTGCGCCGACGCGGCGCGCCTGGAAAAGCCGCTACGGGTGGCGGTGAATCTCTCCCCGGTTCAGCTGCACCAGGCGAACCTGGCCAACATGGTCCACGAAATCCTGCTGGAGACCGGCCTGGCCCCGCGCCGGCTCGAGTTGGAGATCACCGAGACCGCGCTGTTCAAGGATTACCAGCGGGCTTTGGACAATCTGCGCCGGCTGAAGGCGCTGGGCGTGCGGATCGCCATGGATGACTTCGGGACCGGCTTCTCGTCGCTGTCGACCCTGCAGTCGTTCCCGTTCGACAAGATCAAGATCGACAAGAGCTTCGTGGAGAACATCCACCGTCACGACCGCGCCACCGCGATTGTCCGCGCGGTGCTCAGCCTGGGCCGCAGCCTGGAGATCCCGGTCACGGCCGAGGGCGTGGAGACGGCCGAGCAGCTGGAGTTCCTGCGCGGCGAGGCGTGCGCCGAGGTGCAGGGTTACGCCATCGGCCGCCCGACGCCGCTGGAGTCACTGGAAGACTGGACCGAGCAGGCCGACCGCAAGTCCGCGACGGGCTAGGGGACGGGCCGCATCAGCCGCGGGCCGAGGTTCTCGACCACCGCCCTGGCGTCGAAGGCGCGCGGATCGTCTGCGGGCTTGGGGCCGTGCTGGGTGACGATCTCGGCGGCGGCTTCGAACTTGGTGACCGTGCGCACGTCGATGCTGTCGCCCCAGAAAGGTGAACCCCAATAGGGGTCCCAGCCGCGCCAGCCATAGCCTGCGCCGTAATAGCTCCAGTATGGCCGCCAGTAGCCGTAGCCCGGCCCGTACCAGGGGCTGCCGAAAGAATCGACGTAGGTTCGGCGGTCGGCCTCGGTGTTGCGGTCGACGATCGTGAACCAGTCGAAGCCTTCCTGAATGGTCAGCTCGGCGGCGCGGTACAGCAGGTAGCCCTCGACCGTCTGGCGCGAGGTCAGGCTGTTGCCGGCGAAGCTGACCCGGAAGCGATTGGGTTCGATCCGTTGATCGGAATAACCGCCGGAGACCTTTTGGCCTTGAATGTTGGGCTGGTAGGGGGTGGCGGTCGTGCAGGCGGCCAGCAGACCTGACAGGGCCAGGCTGGCGACGATGGCTGCGGTTTTACGTGACATGGCTTTCGACCTGAAATCCCTCGTCCCCCGAGGAAGTTGGCGCACGAGTAAAAAACACCTGGGACCAATTATGGTTGCGCTTGTTGCGGCTGGATAGCCGAATGTTCAGGCGCCGCTCGCCTTGGCCGCCATGAGCGTCGCCGCAGTTAGCAGCAACAGGCCGACGGCGATCGCAAACCCTTGCCGGAACCGCGGTTCGGCCATCTTCGCAGCCAGGGCGGCCCCGCCGAGCCCGTAGGCGCTCATGGCCAGCACGTCGAGCAGGATGGTGGCGCAGGCGAACATCGCCAGCTGCGCCGGCAGCGGCCGACGCGGATCCAGGAACGGCGGCAGCACGGCGGTGAAGAACAAGATCGCCTTCGGATTGGCGATCTGCACCGCGAACCCGTCAAGGTAGGCCGATCGACCCATCCGGAAGGCTCCGTGGCTGGGCTCGGCGTCGTGCTGCGCGGCTCCAATTATCGACTTCAGGCCCAGCCAGGCGATATAGGCCGCGCCGGCGAAGGCCAGCAGGTGGAACACCTGCGGAAAGGCCAGCACCAGGGCGCCCAGCCCCAGGGCCGCGGCGCCGAACCAGACCAAGGTGGCGCTGTTCATGCCGACCACGCCGACCAAGGCCGCGCCCTTGCCCCGCTGCGCCCCGGTCGCGATGGCGAACAGGTTGGCGGGGCCGGGAGTGACGGCCATGACCGCCATGACTCCAAGGAACGTGATGTAGCGTGCGGGATCGACCGGCAGGTCCATCGGCGGCCTTTGGTTGGGCGAAGCAGAAATGCTGACTCCGCCCCGAGTTAATCCCCGTTGCCCGAACAGGATAGCTCTGCGACCTGCGATTTCGCTTTTTTGGAGGGGCCATGCCGCCTGAGTTCTGGCTGTATGCCACGGTGGGCTTCGCCGCCCAAATCGTCGATGGCGCGCTTGGCATGGCCTATGGCGTGGTCTCGACCACAGTGCTGCTGGCCAACGGCGTGCCGCCGGCCAGCGCCTCGGCGAGCGTGCATGCGGCCAAGGTGTTCACCGGCGCTGCGTCGGCCGCTTCACACATCGCCCACCGCAACATCGACTGGCGGCTGCTGATGCTGCTTTCGTTCGGCGGCGTTCTGGGCGGCGTGGCCGGGACCTATCTGCTGACCTCGATCGACGGCGAGGTGATCAAGCCGTTCGTGGTCGCCTGGCTCGGCCTGATGGGCCTGGTGATCCTCTACCGCGCCTGGAAGGGCGCGCGGCCCAAGCCATTCTCCTGGAAGTCGCCGTTCCCGCTCGGCCTGACCGGTGGCTTCTTCGACGCGGTCGGCGGCGGCGGCTGGGGCCCGGTGGTGACCTCGACCCTGCTCGGCACGGGCGCCGATCCCCGCAAGGCGATCGGCACCACCAACGCCGCCGAGGCGTTCGTGGCCGCCGCGGTGTCGGCGGCGTTCCTGGCTACCCTGGTCTCCGGCCATTGGGAGACCGAGGGCCTACGCGATCACATGTGGTCTGTGCTGGGGCTGATCGGGGGCGGCGTGGTCGCCGCCCCGATTGCTGGCTGGATGACCAAGGTCATGCCGATCCGGGCTCTGACCTGGGTCGTCGGCCTGGTGGTGACGGCGCTGGCCGCCTGGCAGGCCCTGGTGCTGTTCGGCTAGAGCGCGACAGCCGGGGGCAGCGGCCGGGGCAGGCTCTAGGCTCCGACGGTGGCCAGGGTCCAGATGATCCGCCCGGCGGCCCCAAACACCAGCACCGCCGTGGCGACCAGTTGGATCAGGAAGCCGACTTCACGCTTCTTAGGATCGGCGGCGTAGCCGAGCGCGTAGACCACCCGTCCGACGATCCAGACCAGGCCCATGGCCGCAGCGAACAGGTCGTTCCAATAGATGGCGAACAGCCACAGGCCGGCCAGGAACAGCGGCAGGGCTTCGAGCGTGTTGTAATGGATGCGGATGGCGCGCTCGAGCGTTGGGTCGCCGGACATGGCGGGCGCGGCGATGCCCGTCTTTGTGCGGGCCTGGCCGACCCGGATCCCCATCCAGAAATAGGTGAGCAGAGCGGCAATGGTGACCAACGCCACGTAGCTGTGCGGTTGCATGTTTCCCCCTGAATTGCCCGCCTGCGCGTTGCGCGGCGGTTATGGCGCAGCTTGGCATGCGCCGCAGTGCTGGGGAACTCCTGCCGCCGGTTGGCGCTATCTAGCGGCCCACGGAAAAGGAGGCCCGCCATGCAGGTCGACTCCGAAGCTATCCGCGAGATCACTTACGATGCCGAGAAGTCGAAGCTGTTCGTAACGTTCCATGACGGCGATCTCTACGTCTATGTCGGCGTCCCGGGCGAGGTGCACCGCAGCTTCTTGGACGCGGACTCGAAAGGCCAGTTCTTCGCCTACGAAATCCGCGACCAGTATCCCTACAACAAGCTTGACGCCTAACCGCGACGGTCGCGTTTGGCGGCCACCCGCAGACGCAGCGCGTTGAGCTTGATGAAGCCGGCGGCGTCGCGGTGGTCGTAGGCAACCTTGCCTTCCTCGAACGTGACCAGGTCCTGGTCGTAGAGCGAGTAAGGGCTGGTGCGGCCGATGACGGCGACGTTGCCCTTGTAGAGCTTCACGCGAACCTGGCCGGTGACCATCTTCTGGCTGTGGTCGATGGCGGCCTGCAGCATCTCGCGCTCCGGGGCGAACCAGAAGCCGTTGTAGATGAGCGATGCGTACTTCGGCATCAGCTCGTCCTTCAGGTGCATGGAGCCGCGGTCGAGGGTGATCGATTCGATGCCGCGGTGGGCGGCCAGCAGGATGGTGCCGCCGGGGGTCTCATAGACGCCGCGCGACTTCATGCCGACGAAGCGGTTCTCGACCAGATCGAGGCGGCCGACGCCGTTGTCGTGGCCCAGCTGGTTGAGCTTGGCCAGCAGGGTGGCCGGGCTCATCTTCACGCCGTCGATGGCGACGGGGTCGCCGGCCTCGAAGTCCATCGTGAAGACGGTCGGCGCGTCGGGGGCGTCTTCCGGCGCGATGGTGCGCATGTGGACGAACTCGGGGGCTTCCACCGCCGGGTCTTCCAGCACCTTACCTTCGGACGAGGAGTGCAGCAGGTTGGCGTCGACGCTGAACGGCGCCTCGCCGCGCTTGTCCTTGGTGATCTGGATCTGGTGCTTTTCAGCGAAGTCCAGCAGCGCTTCGCGGGACTTGAAGTCCCACTCGCGCCAGGGGGCGATCACGTGAATGTCCGGCTCCAGGGCGTAGTAGCCGAGCTCGAAGCGGACCTGGTCGTTGCCCTTGCCCGTGGCGCCGTGGCTGACCGCGTCAGCGCCGGTCTTGCGGGCGATTTCGATCTGCTTCTTGGCGATCAGCGGCCGCGCGATCGAGGTGCCGAGCAGGTACTGGCCCTCATATACGGTGTTGGCGCGGAACATCGGGAACACGAAGTCGCGCACGAACTCCTCACGCACGTCCTCGATGAACACGTTCTCGGGCTTCACGCCGGCAGCGATCGCCTTGGCGCGGGCCGGTTCGATCTCTTCGCCCTGGCCGAGATCGGCGGTGAAGGTCACGACCTCCGCCCCGTACTCGGTCTGCAGCCACTTGAGGATGATCGAGGTGTCGAGCCCGCCGGAATAGGCCAGGACGACTTTTTTGACGGGGGGCTTGCTCGTGCTCATGGCCGGCAAACTACGCCAAGATCAAAACAATTGGATTGCAAATTGGCCAACAATCCGCGCGATATTGGCGCCAGATTCCACGTGGGGTCTGTCTGAAGGCATTCAGCGCCAATGAAACTCGACGCCATCGATCGGCGCATCCTGCGCGCCCTGCAGCGCGACGGCCGCATGCAGAACATCGACCTCGCCAGAGAGGTGGGGCTCTCGCCCTCGCCGTGCCTGCGCAGGGTTCGCCTGCTCGAGGATGCGGGAGTCATCGAGCGCTATGTGGCGGTGCTCGACGGAGCCAAGCTGGGGGTGGGGCTTACCGTCTTCGCGCGGGTCTGGTTCAAGACCCAGGACGCCGAGGTGACCCAGCAGTTCGCCGAGGCGGTGCGGCGCTTTCCCGAAGTGGTCGAGTGCTATCTGACGACCGGCGAGTGCGACGCCCTGCTGCGCATCGTCACCGCGGATCTGAACAGCTACTGGCGCTTCCAGGCCGACCACCTGACGCGGATCCCGAGCGTCCAGAGCGTCAAGACCGACGTACCGATGGAGACCGTGAAGCGGAGCTTTGAGATCCCGCTGCCCTGAGCGTCAGGGCTTAAGCGCGCCTTCCGACTCCAGCGTCTCCAGCGCACCCTTCAGCCACTGCAGATGCATGACGGCGATCATCGCCGCCAAGGTGGCGCGTAGCCCGAACAGGATGACGCTGTATGTCAGGTCCGGGGCGCTGCGGTGGCCCCAGAGAAGGGCCAATCCGAACAGGAAGGCGATGGCCACCGGCAGGGTCAGGGCGATGTCGCGGGGCAGCCGCCAATTGCCCTGCATCGGCACCTTGGTCTGCGGGTCGATCCGCCGCCAGGCCGCTCGCGCGCCGCCGGCCATTATCGACAGCGCGATGATCCATAGGACGTCGGCGGCGATGCTTAGGAAACTCATCTAGACGCTTACCTGGGTGCCCAGCTCCACCACGCGGCCGGGGGGAATCTTGTAGAAGTCGGTGGGATTGGCGGCGTTTTTCATCAGGAAGATGAAGATCTTATCCTGCCAGAGCGGCATGCCCGACTGGGCCGACGGGATGATCGAGCGCCGGCCTAGGAAGAAGCTGGTGGCCATGATGTCGAACTTCAGGCCGAGCTTGCGGCACAGGCCCAGCGCTTTCGGCAGGTTAGGGCTCTCCATGAAACCATAGGAGATGAAGACTTTTTTGAAGTCGTCGTTGACCGGTTCGATGCGGATGCGGTCGTCCTCGCGCACACGCGGGGTCTCGGTGGTGACGATGGTCAGGATGATGTTCTTCTCGTGCAAAACCTTGTTGTGCTTGAGGTTGTGCATCAGGGCGACCGGGGCGATGTCGGGGTCGGAGGTCAGGAAGATCGCCGTGCCGGGCGCGCGGTGCGGCGCCCGGGCCTTGAGGATCTCGGACAGCTCGATCAGCGGCACGGAGTCGCGCCGGGTCTTCTCCGAGAGGATCTGAGCGCCCCGCGTCCAGGTCCACATGATGACCACCAGCAGCGCGCCCATCACCAGCGGCAGCCAGGCCCCATCCGGGATCTTCAACAGGTTCGAGCCGATAAACACCACGTCGATGACGCCGAACACGCCTGCGCCCAGCGCCGCCTGCCAGACCGGGCGCTTCCACATGTGCCGAATGATCACGAAGAACAGCAGAGTGTCGACGAACATCGAGCCGGTGACCGCGATGCCGTAGGCGGCGGCCAGCGAGGAGGAGTTGCGGAAGGTGAACAGCAGCACCAGCACGCCGATCATCAGATAGGTGTTCACCTGCGGCACGTAGATCTGGCCGGCCTGGGTCTCGGAGGTGCGGCGGATGTCGATGCGCGGCAGCAGGCCCAGTTGCACGGCCTGCTGGGTCATCGAGAACGCCCCGGTGATCACCGCCTGGCTGGCGATGACGGTGGCGGCGGTGGCGAACACCAGCACCGGCCAGTAGGCCAGCTCCGGCACCATCGCCCAGAACGGATTGAAGCGCGACTCGGGATGGGCCAGCACATTGGCGCCTTGGCCCAGATAGTTCAGCGCCAGGCAGGGCAGGGCGAAGGTCAGCCACGACACGCGGATCGGGCCGCGGCCGAAGTGGCCCATGTCGGCGTAGAGCGCCTCGGCCCCGGTGACCGCCAGGAAGACGCTGCCGAGGATGACGAAGCCGACCAGGCCGTCGTGCAGCAGGAAGCGCACGCCATACCAGGGGTTCAGCGCCCGCAGGATCGACCAGTCGTCGGTGATGTGCAGCACGCCCAGCCCGCCTAGGACCAGGAACCACAGGGCCATGATCGGCCCGAAGAAGAAGGCCACGCGATGGGTTCCGCGCGCCTGGACCATGAACAGCGCGACCAGCACCCCGGCGGCGATCGGGACCAGATACGGCTCGATGCCGCGGCCGATGCCCGGCGCGTCCTTCAGGCCCTCGACCGCCGAGAGCACCGAGATGGCCGGGGTGATGACCCCGTCGCCGTAGAACAGCGCCGCGCCGATCACGCCCAGGAAGAAGACGGCGGTGGAGCGCTTGGGCAGATGGCGCTGGGCCAGGGCCATCAGCGCCAGGGTGCCGCCCTCGCCCTTGTTGTCGGCCCGCATCAGGAAGACGACGTATTTGATGGTGACGATCAACACCAAGGCCCACAGCACCAGGGACACCACGCCCAGCACGGCCAGTTGGCTGGCCCCGCCCGAACGCGAGTGGTGCAAGGCTTCCTTCATCGCATAGAGCGGGCTGGTGCCGATGTCGCCGAACACCACGCCGAGGGCGCCGAGCGCCAGGGCTGCGAAGCTTTCCCGCTTGTGAGAATGAGATTCCTCGGTCGCTTCTTGAGCGACGGCGGCTGAGTCAGCCATTCAAGGTCTCCGGGAACCCATGCGGCTCCCAAACGCGGCCCGATGCCGCAACGGCGGGCGCGAGTACACCCAATCCGACCAACGTACAATCGCCACGTGCCCGCGTCACGCCGCCGCGACACGTCCAAGGCGCGCAGCTTGACCTTCGCCAGTCTTTCGCCACCTTCGGCTCAGGTTGCAGGGCAAGGGGCTTAAATGGACCGCAGATTGGCGTTGGTGACCGGGGCCTCGGCCGGGATCGGCGCGGCGTTCGCGAAGATCTACGCCAGCCACGGCTACGACGTGGCCCTCACCGCCCGTCGCGCCGAGCGCCTGGAAAAGGTGGCCGAGGAGATTCGCCTCAAGCACGGGGTCGAGACCCTGGTGATCGCCGCCGACCTGGCCGATCCCGAAGCGCCGGGCCAGATCCTCGATCACCTGACCGCTCATGGCCGCTCGGCCGACGCCCTGGTCAACAACGCCGGCTACGGCGTCCCCGGCGCCTTCTCCGACTCCCCTTGGGAGACCCACGAGGCCCTCCTGCGCGTGATGCTGACCGCACCGACGCAGCTGGCCTATCGGGTCCTGCCGGGCATGGCCGAGCGCCGGTTCGGCCGCATCGTCAACGTCGCCTCGCTGGCCGGACTGATCCCCGGCTCGCCGGGCGCGACGCTCTACGGGGCGGTGAAGAGCTATCTGGTGAAGGCCTCGCAGAGCCTGCACCTGGAGAACCTCGAAAAGGGCGTGCACGTCACCGCGCTGTGCCCCGGCTTCACCTATTCGGAATTCCACGACGTCAACGACACCCGCGACCAGATCAGTCGCGCCGCGCCGCCCTGGCTGTGGCTGGGAGCCGACGAGGTCGCCGCCGCCGGCTATGAGGCGGCCGAGGCAAACCGGCCGATATGCGTCCCCGGCGCGCCGAACAAGGCCATCGCCGCCGCCGCCAAGCTGCTGCCGGACGAGTGGGCCCTGGCGCTGATGGCCTCGCAGGGACCGCGGATCCGCGGCAAGGTCTGATCGGCCGAGCGCCTCGGAGACGCTGCCGATAAGGCCGGTTTCTGCCGATAAAACGCCGCGGATCCTGCCGATAGGGCGGGGTGTCGGCAGGTTTCCGGTCGCGGACTCGCAGGAAGCTGCCGGTGGCTGGCCTTGCCGATGCTCCCCGGTTGGGGGAGCTGTCAGCCGCATGGCTGACTGAGGGGGAATTGCCTCCTGTTGTCGGCCCCCTCCGTCTCGGCGCTGCGCGCCGATCCACCTCCCCCAGCGGGGGAGGAACTGAGGTGGACCTACTTCGTGTACGGCGCAGCCGCTTCGCGCAGGATCACCCCGGCGGTGGACTCGCCGATGCCTGAGAGAATGAACTGCACCGCCAGGGCGCAGAGGATCAGGCCCAGCACCCGCACCACGATGGTCAGGCCGATGCGGCCGAGCAGCTTGCTGATCAGCGGGGTGGCCCAGAAGATCAGCATGGTGACCAGCGAGATGCCGGCGATCACCACCAAGCCGACCGCCGCGCCGCCGAGGCCGAACTTCTTGGCTTCGCTGGCGTAGATCACCACCGTCGAGATCGCCCCCGGGCCGATCAGCAGCGGCATGCCGAACGGGACGATCATCCGCTCGAAGCGGCGACGGGCGTGGGCGCGGCCCTCGCCGGGCGGCGAGTCCGCGTCGGCCGCGTCGGCGAAGGTCGCGGTGAAGTCGTCGCGGGCCATCTCCAGGCCGAGCAGGAACAGGATCACCCCGCCGGCGATGCGGAACGCCGCCAGCGAGATGCCGAAGAACTCCAGCAGCGCCAGACCCGAGAAGTAGAAGAAGGTCAGGAAGCCGAGCATGAAGAGGGCGATGTAGACCGAGATCCAGCGGCTATCGCGGCTCTTCACCCCGTTGGTCGCCGCCGCGAACAGCGGCACGTTGCCGATCGGATCGATCAGGGCGAACAGGGCGACGAAGAAGTTGACGGCGAAGTCCCACTGGCTCATGCAGCGGTCTTAGCCCAATTCGCTGCGACCGCCGACCACCTGCGATGGTGGCCGCGCGCCTGCCTGGAAGGATGCCGCCATGAGCGCCGTGCAAGCCCCCGCCGATCCGCGCCTGATCGTCCCGCTGGACCTGCCCACCGTCGCCGAGGCGCGCGCCGCGGTCGAGGCGCTGGGCGACGCGGTCAGCTTCTACAAGATCGGCCTGGAGCTGTTCGCCACCGGCGGCGGCATGGACCTGGCCCGAGAGCTGAAGGCCCAGGGCAAGCAGGTGTTCCTCGATTGGAAGCTGCACGACATCGGCACCACGGTTCAGCGCTCGGCCGCGGTGCTGGCCGAGGCCGGCTGCGATTTCCTGACCGTTCACGCCGAGCCGCAGGTGCTGGCCGCCGCGGTGCGCGGCAAGGGCCGCTCGAACCTGAAGATCCTCGGCGTCACCGTGCTGACCAGCCTGACCGACGCCGACCTGATCGAGATGGGGTTCAATGAGAGCGCCCGCTCGCTGGTCGAGCGCCGCATCCACCACGCCATCGCCGCCGGCGCTGACGGGGTGATCGCCAGCCCGCACGAGGCCGAACTGGCCCGCAAGCTGGGCGGCAAGGACTTCCTGGTGGTGACGCCGGGCGTGCGCCCCGACTGGTCGGCCAAGAACGACCAGGCGAGAGCCGCGACCCCGGCCGACGCCCTGCGCGCCGGCGCCAGCCATATCGTCTGCGGCCGGCCGATCACCGCCGCCAACGACCCGCGCGAAGCGGCGCTGCGGGTGGCCGCGGAGATGGCGGGGGTCTAAGGGCCGCTCCACCCAGTTGCTCCCCCGTTGGGGGACCGAATGGCTGACTGAGGGGATTGCTGTGTCAGCAGGCCCCCTCCGTCTCGGCGCTTTGCGCCGAGCCACCTCCCCCAGCGGGGGAGGAACTTGCAGCCCGTTACCGGATCTGGACGGTGGTCGAGGACGAGGCGCTGGCGCCGGTCGAACCGCCGCCCGACCAGGCGCCGCCGCGCCAGCCGCCGACTCCGCGACGGCCCCAGTCCCGGTCCCAGCCGCCGCCGGGGTAGTAATAGCCGCCCATCGGGCCGGTCCACGGCACGCCGCCGACCCCGCCGTCGCCGTTCACATAGCCGAGGCTGATCTCGCCGCCGCCGGCGATCAATCCGTGGCCGGGCCAGCCGTAGTTCTGCGAGGCGTAGCCGTAGGTGGGAATTTCATAGCCGCCGTAGCCGCCGCCCGCTTGGCGGACGTCCTGCGGCTGGCTGTTCCACTCGCGGACCACCTCTTCCTGGAAGTGGCCGCCCTGGCCGGTCGGGCCGCTGCTGGTGGTGCGCGAGCCACCGTTCTGGGCGTCGCCCCACTGCTGGAATTCCTGGGCGCCGGCTGCTGCGCCGCCGACGAGCGAGAGGCCGAGGATCAGGCTCAGGACAGGGCGCATGGGGCGTCTCCGAGGGGCTTGCCGCCAGAGGTTAACGCCTTCGCAGGGCCGCGGCGACGCTTTGCCCCTGGGACGGGAGCCCTAGCGCCTAGAAATCAACCGCGATGCCTTTGCGTTCCCAGTCGCCGAACCGGGTCGGCTCGGGACCGGTCGGCCCGCCCAGCTCGGCGGCGCGGGCCTTGGCCTCGGCGTCCGCGGCATGGCGCGCGGCGGCCTCTTCCAGGGCGCGGCGGGCGGCCGGGGTCAGTTCCTTCCCCGGGGCGGCGTTGGGCGGGAGGTCTTGGCTCATGGGGCTGATCTAGGGCGTTGGGTGCGGGAGCGCTAGTCGCAGGGCGGCGCCCTCAGCAGTAGAGCCGCCCCGCCTGCCGGTGCTAAGCCTCGCCGCGTTCAGCGCGGAGAGCACCATGGAAGGCCCGACGTCCCACTTCTATTTTTCGCAGCGGCTGCGGCTGCACTATGTCGACTGGGGCAATGAGGGGGCGCCGCCGCTGTTGCTGGTGCATGGCGGGCGCGACCATTGCCGCAACTGGGACTGGGTCGCCGAGCGGCTGCGCGACCGCTACCACATCATCGCGCCGGACCTGCGCGGCCACGGCGATAGCGGCTGGGCGATCGGCGGCGGCTATGACAACGCCGCCTACATCTACGACCTGGCGCAGATCATCCATCAGAAGAACATGGCCCCGGTCACCATCATCTCGCACTCGATGGGCGCGGGGGTGGCGCTGAACTACTGCGGCGCATTCCCCGACCAGGTGAAGAAGATCGTCGCCATCGAGGGCCTGGGCCCGTCGCCCGCCGAGCAGGCCAAGCAGGCGAGACGCACCGTCGATCAGCGGCTGCGCGACTGGGTCAAGGACCGCCGCGAGAACTCCGGCCGCAGCCCGCGCCGCTACGCCACCATCGAGGAGGCGATCGCCCGGATGGCCGGGGAGAATCCGCATCTGTCGCCTGAGCAGGCCCGCCACCTGACGATCTATGGCGCGCACCAGAACGAGGACGGGACCTATTCGTGGAAGTTCGACAACCACTCCCGCTGGGGCGTCGGCGGCCTGTCCCACGATGACCAGCATTACCTGTGGAGCCAGATCACCGCCCCGGTGCTGCTGGTCCGCGGCACGGAGTCCTGGGCCTCCGATCCGGTGGTCGACGGCCGCATCAAGCATTTCAAGAACGCCCGGCTGGTGAACTTCGAAGGCGCCGGCCACTGGGTGCACCACGACAAGCTCGACGCTTTCATGCGCAAGACGGAAGCGTTCCTGGCAGAGTAGCGGGCGCCTCTTCCTCCCCTGCGTAGCGGGGGAGGAAAAGGAGCCCCCGGGCTTGGCCTGATTGTCGCGCTTGCGAGCGCCGCCTAGCGTCGCGGCATGGGAAGCATCCTTGCGCGGCTTGCGGCGGCCCGGCTGTCCAACACCGGGCTGCTGCTGGGGGCGCTGCTGTTTGCGGCGTCGCTGACCCCCAGCCTGGTTCCGCGCACCTACCTGCTGCAGGGCGTGCTGTCGGGGCTGTCGTTCGCCATCGGCTACGGGCTCGGCGTGCTGGGCGAGCGGGGGTGGCGCTATCTGCAGCTTCCCGGGCCGCCGGCGCGCTGGGCGCGGCCGTTGCGGCGGGTGGTGCAGGCGTTGGCGGCGGGCAGCGCGCTGGTCTTCCTGTGGCTGGCGGCGGGCTGGCAGGACTCGGTCCGCGCGGCGCTGGAGATGGGGCCGGCCGACGGGTCCAATCCGATCCTGGTCGGGCTGATCGCCATCCTCGCCTTCGTAGTGCTGCTGGCCTTGGCGCGGCTGGTGGAATGGGTGGCGCGCCGGGCCTCAGCGCGATTGCGCCGGCGGCTGCCGCCGCGGCTGGCCAACCTGCTGGGCGCGGCCTTCGGGCTGCTGCTGTTCTGGGCGGTGCTGGACGGGGTGGTGATCCGGTTTGCGCTGGGGGCGGCCGACAGTTCGCTGCGCGAGCTCGACGCGCTGATGGAACCCGAGGTCGCCCGGCCGCTGGACCCGATGAAGACCGGCGGGCCGAGCTCGCTGGTCGGGTGGAAGGACCTTGGACGGCGCGGCCGCGAGTTCGTGGTCACTGGGCCGAGCGGGGCGCAGATCACCGGCCTGCTGGGGACCCCGGCGATGGAGCCGATCAGGGTCTATGCGGGGCTGAACTCCGCAGACAGCCCGCGCGAGCGGGCCAGGCTGGCCCTGGCGGAGCTGAAGCGGGTCGGCGGCTTCGAGCGCTCGGTGCTGGTGATCATCGTGCCGACCGGCAGCGGCTTCATCGATCCGGCTGCGTCCGACAGCCTGGAGTATCTGCACCGCGGCGACGTCGCCAGCGTGGCGGTGCAGTACTCCTACCTGTTCAGCTGGCTGTCGCTGCTGACCGAGCCGGAGAAGGGGGCCGACACCGCCCAGGCGCTGTTCGACGAGATCTACGGCCACTGGACGACCCTGCCGCGCGAGCATCGTCCGCGGCTCTATCTGCACGGGCTGAGCCTGGGGGCGCAGAACTCGCAGGGCTCGGTCGACCTGCTGCGGGTGGTCGGCGATCCGTTCGACGGGGCGATGTGGAGCGGACCGCCGTTCCAGAGCGCGATGTGGCGGCGGGTCACCGCGGCGCGCGAGCCGGGATCGCCGGTCTGGCTGCCGAGGTTCGGCGACGGCTCGGTGGTGCGCTTCACCAACCAACACAACCAGCTGGACATTCCGGGCGCGCATTGGGGGCCGATGCGGATCGTCTACGTCCAGTACGCCAGCGACCCGATCACCTTCATCGATCCGGCGACCCTGTGGCGGCGTCCGGCCTGGCTGGAGGCGCCGCGCGGGCCGGACGTGTCGCCGTCGCTGCGCTGGATCCCGATCGTCACCGCCTTGCAGCTGGTGGTCGACACGGCGGTGGCCGACACCCTGCCGCCGGGCCGCGGGCACAAGTTCTCGGCCGCCAACTATATCGACGCCTGGACGGCAGTGACGGAGCCGCCGAACTGGTCGGCGCAGGACGACGCGCGGCTGCGCGCGGCGATGGCCGATCGGTGAGGGTTTGCGCGGCTGACTGAGGGGGATTGCGGAGTCTGCGGGCCCCCTCCGTCTCGATGCTGCGCATCGATCCACCTCCCCCAAAAGGGGAGGATCTTCGCTCACTGCGTCTTTCCCTTGCATCGGCAGCTCTTTGAGGGCACGCCGCGCCGGTGAACGAAGACCGCGACATTGGCCTGCCCGCCCGCCGGGCCGCCATCGACATCCTTTCCGCCGCCCTGGCCCGCCGCGCCGGGCTCGACGAAGCCCTCGCCCGCCCCGGGTTCAAGGCGCTGGCCCCGCGCGACCGCGGCTTCGCCATGGCGCTGGCCATGGCCACCCTGCGCAGCCTGGGGACCATCGAGAAGGCGCTGGACGCCCGCCTGGCCAAGCCGCCGCCCGAGGCGGTGCGCAACATCCTGCGGATCGGCGTCACCCAGGCCTTCCTGATGGACGTGCCGGCCTTCGCGGCGGTGACCACCAGCGTCGACCTGGCGGCCAGCCATTCCTCGACCCGGGCCTTCAAGGGCCTGGTCAACGGCGTGCTGCGCGGGATGCTGCGCGAGCCGCCGGAGCTCGCCGACCCCGAGACCCTCTGCCCGCCCTGGCTGTTCGCGCGCTGGAGCGCGGCGTTCGGGGTTGAAGCGGCGCGGGCGATGGCCGCGCTGATCGCCGACGAACCGGCCACCGACCTGTCGCTGAAATCCGCCGCCGAGGCCGAGCGTCTGGCCGCGGAACTCGAAGCCCAAGTGCTGGAAGGCCCGACCCTGCGCACCGCCCGCAAGGGCGATGTCGCCGCCTGGCCGGCCTATGACGAAGGCGCCTGGTGGGTGCAGGACGTCAGCGCCGCCATCCCCGCGCGCCTGCTGGACCTGCAGGCCGGCGAGAGCGCGCTCGATCTTTGCGCCGCGCCGGGCGGCAAGACCCTGCAGCTCGCGGCGGCCGGCGCGCAGGTGGTCGCGGTCGACCGCTCGGCCGCCCGCCTGACGCGGGTGAAGGAGAACCTCGAGCGGATGGCCCTGAGCGCCGAGGTCGTGGCCGCCGACGCCGGCGACTGGGCCGATGCGCGGCAGTTCGACGCCGTGCTGCTGGACGCGCCGTGCAGCGCCACCGGCACCTATCGCCGCCATCCCGACGTGCTGTGGGCCGCGCGTCCCGGCGACGTCGCGGCGCTGGCCGGGGTGCAGAGCCGGCTGCTGGACAGCGCCGCCGGACGGGTCAAGCCGGGCGGCAGGCTGGTCTACTGCGTCTGCTCGCTGGAGCCGGAGGAGGGCGAGGCCCAGATCGCCGGCTTCCTGGCCCGCCATCCGAACTTCGAGCTGGTCGCGGCGGCGCCGGGCGAAGCCGGGGCGCCGGAGGCGAGCCTGCTGGCCGACGGAACCCTTCGGCTGCTGCCGCACCACCGTGAAGGCGGGCAGGACGGGTTCTATGCTGCGCGGCTTCGCCGAACGTCCTAGAGCTGTGAGCGGGTTGCGGGCGGAAAACCGTATCGCACTTTTCCTCAAGCCGCTCTGAGGCGGGCGTCTTAATCTTGTCGCGAACTCAACCCTTGGCTAATCGAAGCACATGACCAGCGCCCCGATCATCGCCCCGTCCATCCTGGCGTCCGACTTCGCCAAGCTCGGCGAAGAAGTCTCGGCCATCGAAGCCGCCGGCGCCGACTGGGTGCATGTGGACGTGATGGACGGCCACTTCGTGCCCAACATCACGCTCGGCCCGGACATCGTGAAGGCGCTGCGGCCGCACGCGAAGATCCCGTTCGACGTGCACCTGATGATCGCGCCGGCCGATCCCTATCTCGAGGCGTTCCGCGAGGCCGGGGCCGACTATATCAGCGTGCATCCGGAGTCCGGCCCGCACCTCAACCGCACCCTGAAGCGGATCCGCGAGCTGGGGGCCAAGGCCGGGGTGGTGTTCAATCCCTCGACCGACCCGAGCGTCATCCAGTGGATGATGGACGAGATCGACCTGATCCTGGTGATGTCGATCAATCCGGGCTTCGGCGGCCAGAAGTTCATGCACTCGCAGCTGCGCAAGATCGAAGCCCTGCGCAAGATGATCGACGCCAGCGGCAAGCACATCGAGCTGGAAGTCGACGGCGGGGTGACGCCGGAGACCGCGCCGCTCTGCGTCTCGGCCGGCGCCACGGCGCTGGTCGCGGGCACCGCCGTGTTCAAGGGCGGCCCGGCCAAGTACGCCGAGAACATCCGCGCCCTGAAGGGCGGCTGACCGCGTGGCCGGCGGCCCTCCGGCGAACCTCCTGAAACCGGCCGGCCTCTGGGGCCTGGCCATCGCCCATGGCGTGGTGCGCCAGGGACGGGCCGAGTGGGCCGGCTCGCCGATGCATCGCGGGCTGCTGGCGCGGCCGCGGCCGGAAGGCCTGACCATCTCGCCGAAGGACCTGCGGCCGGCCGCCCCTGAGGCCGGGCGCAAGATCCTGGCCGGCGGCCACTATGTGTTCTCGGGCGTGGTGATGGAGGTCGGCGGCGGCGGCGACCCCTGGGACCGGCCGAGTCCCAGCCACGGCTTCGCGGTCGGCCTGCACGGCTTCGACTGGATGCGCGACCTGCTGGCCCTGGGCGAGCCGGGAGTCGCCGAGGCCCTGCGGCTGACGCTCGACTGGCGCGGCCTGTTCGGGCGCTGGAACGCCTTCGCCTGGCGGGCGGACGTGCTGGAGCGGCGGGTTTTCAACCTCGCCTGCGCCGCCAAGATCATCTGCGACAAGGCTTCGGACATGGAGTCCGCCGCCATCGCGCTGGACCTGGCCCGGCAGGCGCGGCACCTGGCCTCGCTGTCCGACGGTCCGGTGCGCGAGGCCGAGCGCGCCTGCGCCGCCGCCCTGGCCGGGACGGTGCTGGCCGGCGAGGCGGGCGAGAAGCTGATGGCCCAGGGACTGGCGAGGCTGGCCAAGGCGCTGCCGGTCAGCGTGCAGCCGGACGGCGGCCACGCCAGCCGCTGCCCGCGCGCGGCGCTGGAGCTCCTGTTCGACCTGCGCATCCTGGACGAGGCGCTGCACCAGCGCGGCCGCCCGGCCCCCGAGGAGATGTCTCGCGCCATCGACCGGCTGGCCGGGGCGGTGCGGTTCTTCACCCTGGCCGACGGCGCCCTGCCCGAGTTGCAAGGCGGCGAGGCCGGAACCAAGGCCTATGTCGCCGCGGCGCGAGCGGCGGACGCGGCGGCGGGCGGCCGCGTGCCGGCCTCCCGCAACGGCTACCACCGGCTGCAAGGCGCCAGCCTGCAGATCTTCGCCGACGCCGCGCCGCCGGCGCCGGGCGCCTGGAGCGTCACCGCCTGCGCCCAGCCGCTGGCCATGGAGGTGCTGGCCGAGGGCCGCCGGCTGATCGCCGCCAGCGCCTGGTCGCCGGAGGCTGCCGGCCCGCCGGCCCTACGGCTGGTCGACGCCTCCTCGACCCTGTCGATCGCCGACGAGCCATGCGGCGAGCCGTTGCGCGGCTTTCCCGCCGAGGCCCTGGGGCCGCGGCTGATCGGGGCCTACGAGACCGTCGAGGCGCGTCGCTACGAAACCGAGCAGGCGCTTTGGCTGGAGCTGGCCCACGACGGCTGGGCGCGGCGGTTCGGCCTGCGCCACGAGCGGCGGCTCTATCTCGACCTCGGGGCCGACGAGCTGCGCGGCGAGGACGTGCTGGTCCCGCTGCGCGAGGGCGACCAGGGCGAGGCCGGCCGCCGCTTCATCCCGTTCAAGATCACCTTCCACGTCCACCCGGACGTCAGCGCCAGCCTGGCGCGGGACGGCAAGAGCGTGCTGCTGCGGACCAGCGAGGACGATCACGGCTGGTGGCTGCGCAACGACGCCCACTCGGCCGACATCGAGACCTCGGTCTATTTCCAGGAGGGCAAGCCGCGCCGCGCCCAGCAGATCGTGCTGCGCGGCCAGGCGCGGGCGGAATCCGGGGCCAAGGTCCGCTGGAAATTCGCCAGCGCCGCGCCGGCCAAGCCGGCCGTCGCCGTGGCGGCTGCGGCGAAGGACGACGCCGGGGCGCATTGACGCTGGGGCTGTGCGGGCCTAAAGCCCCGGCCATTCCGCGTGACTGGCGAAACAAGGTGGGCGACCACCGGGGAGCGCGGATTTTATAGACGCCGCTCGCCTGGGCAATTTCCTTTTGAACCGCTCAAGGAGACTGCCATGCCCGCCGCCCCGAATTTCCCCCCCGCTCCCGACCGCGTCGTTCCCAAGCGGGCGCTGATCTCGGTCTCCGACAAGACCGGCCTGGTCGAGGCCGCCAAGATCCTGGCCGCGGCCGGCGTGGAGCTGGTCTCGACCGGCGGCACCCGCGCGGCGATCGCCGACGCCGGCTTGGCCGTGAAGGACGTCTCGGAGCTGACCGGCTTCCCGGAGATGATGGACGGGCGGGTGAAGACCCTGCACCCGATCGTGCACGGCGGCCTGCTGGGCGTGCGCGACGCGCCCGAGCACGCCAAGGCGATGGCCGACCACGGCATCGGCGCCATCGATATCGTCTATGTGAACCTCTATCCGTTCGAGGCCACGGTCGCGAAGGGCGGCAGCTTCGAGGATTGCGTCGAGAACATCGACATCGGCGGCCCGGCCATGGTCCGCTCGGCGGCCAAGAACCACGGCTATGTGGCGATCTGCACCGAGATCGCCGACCTGGAAGACGTGCTGGCCGAGCTGAAGGACGCCGGCTCGACCTCGCTGGCGCTGCGCAAGAGCCTGGCCGCCCGCGCCTATGCGCGCACCGCGGCCTATGACGCGGCGATCTCGGCCTGGTTCGCCAAGGAACTGGGCGAGGAAGCCCCGCGCCGCCGGGCCTATGCCGGCGAGCTGGTGCAGACCATGCGCTATGGCGAGAACCCGCACCAGAAAGCCTCGTTCTACCGCTTCCCCAATCCGCGGATCGGCGTCGCCACCGCCAAGCAGCTCCAGGGCAAGGAGCTGAGCTACAACAACATCAACGACACCGACGCGGCCTATGAGTTGATCGCCGAGTTCGACCCCGCCAAGGCTCCGGCCTGCGCGATCATCAAGCACGCCAACCCGTGCGGCGTGGCCACCGGCGGCAGCCTGGCCGAAGCCTACGAGCGCGCCCTGGCCTGCGACCCGACCAGCGCGTTCGGCGGCATCGTCGCCCTCAACACCAAGCTGGACGCGGCCACCGCGGCCAAGGTGCTGGAGATCTTCACCGAGGTGGTGATCGCCCCCGACGCCGACGAGGACGCCGTCGCGCTGTTCCGCAAGAAGAAGAACGTCCGGCTGCTGACGACCGGCGGTCTGCCCGACCCGCATGAGGCCGGCGACACCTTCCGCTCGGTTGCCGGCGGCTTCCTGGTGCAGAGCCGCGACACGGCGCACCTGACCGCCGCGGACCTGAAGGTGGTGACCAAGCGCGCGCCGACCGACGAGGAAGTGCGCGACATGCTGTTCGCCTTCACCATCGCCAAGCACGTGAAGTCCAACGCCATCGTCTACGCCCGCAACGGCCAGACCCTGGGCGTCGGCGCCGGTCAGATGAACCGCAAGGACTCGGCCCGCATCGCCGCCCTCCGCGCCGCCGACTTCGGGCTCGACCTGAAAGGGTCTGCTTGTGCGTCCGAAGCCTTCTTCCCGTTCCCGGACGGCCTGCTGCAGGCCGCTGACGCCGGCTGCACCGCGGTGATCCAGCCGGGCGGCTCGATCGGCGACGACAAGGTGATCGAAGCCGCTGACGAGCGCGGCCTGGCCATGGTGTTCACCGGCGTGCGGGTGTTCAGGCACTAGGACTGCAGCTCAGCAAGCCCTCTCCCCGAGGGGGCGAGGGAGTTGTGGGTGCGGAGGTAGATGCTCCCCCAAGGGGGAAGCTGTCGGCCGAAGGGCCGACTGAGGGGGTTGCTGAGTCAGCAGACCCCCTCCGTCTCGCCGCGATGCGGCGAGCCACCTCCCCCAGAGGGGGAGGATTTGCGGCCGCCCTTACTTCCCGTCCACCGTCGACAGGGCGCGCAGGGCGGCGCTGGCGATGGTGAGCTTGGCGAAGCTCCACTGGCCGCCGGCGGACTCGATCTCCTCGATCGCCTTGCGGGCAGCGGAGACGGCGTCGTGGCGCAGCGCCGCCCAGGACATGATCCCGGCATGGGCGGCGGCGTCGCTCTCACCGGCCTGGGCGTTGCCGCAGAAGGCCATCACCTCGCGGGTGACCGCCGCCTGCTCGGCCAGCAGGTCCTCGACCAGGCGGCGGACCGCCATGCGCTCGAAGGTGTCGCCGGCCGTGAAGCCGCCGGCCGCGGCGCGCAGCCGGTCGAAGGCGAAGACCTCGCCCACCTGCCGATAGACATGCGCGGCGTCGGACAGGGTCCAGCTCGAGGCCTCGGCCAGGTCGACCAGGTCCACGGCCACGGTCAGCGGCTGCAGGTTGGCGACCTGCAGGGCCAGGCCATGCGGCGCGCCGGCGTCGGTCAGCCTGGTCAGCTGGACGTCCAGGCGTTCGCGCTCGACCGGCGAGAGGATGTCGGGGATCAGCTTCTTCAGGGTGGCGACGCCAGGGCCGTATTGGCGGATCAGGGCGCTGACGCTGTGGCCGTTGCGGGCCGCGCGGCGGGCCAGCCAGAAGGTCTCGCCCCGCAGGGTGTAGGCCAGGCGCCGATAGAGGGCCATCTGGCCCGCAGCCGGAATCTTGCCGTCGAGCGCGCTCACCTGGTCCCACAGGGCCGGCAGGCCCAGCACCGCCTTGGCGGCTTCGTAGCCGGTGACGAAGGCGCTCACGTCGCAGGACGCAGCCGCCCGCAGCCGGGTCGGGAACGAGGGCCCGCAGCGGTTGATGGCGTCGTTGGCGACCACGGTGGCGATGATCTCGCGGCGCAGGCGGTGACGGCGCAGGGCGTCGTCGTACTTGCGCACCCCTTTGGGGAAGTAGCCTTCCAGCAAACCCTCGAAATGGGGGTCGTCGGCCACCGTGCTGTGGGCCATGTCGCCCTTCAGCTCCAGCTTGCCATAGGCCAGCAGCACCGCTTCCTCGGGCCGCGTCAGGCCCTTTCCGGCCTGGCGGCGCTCGGCCATCACACTGGCGTCAGGCAGGCCCTCGACCGCGCGATCGAGCTGACCGCGGGCCTCCAGGTGGGCCATGTAGCGCGCGTGGGGCTCGAGCTCTCCGGCCGCGTCCAGGTCCATCAGCGACAGCGCCAGGGTCTGGTCGTAGTTGTGATCGAGCACGTGGGCGGCGACGTCGTCGGTCATCGACTTCAGCAGCTTGTCGCGCTTCTTGCGGTCCAGGACCCCGGTGCGCTCCAGCGTCCCGGTGAGGATCTTGATGTTGACCTCGTGGTCGGAGGAATCGACCCCGGCGGAGTTGTCGATGGCGTCGGTGTTGATCCGGCCGCCGCGCAGGGCGAACTCGATACGCCCGGCCTGGGTGAGGCCAAGGTTCGCGCCCTCGCCCACCACCTTGACCCGTAGGTCGCCGGCGTTGACGCGGACGGAGTCGTTGGCCTTGTCGCCGACCTCGGCGTTGTTCTCGCGCTGGCCCTTCACATAGGTGCCGATGCCGCCGAGGTAGAGCAGCTCGGCCGGGGCCTTGAGGATGGCGTTCATCAGCTCGGCCGGCGGCAGGCTGTCGGCGCTGACGCCGAGCATGGCCTTGACCTCGCGCGACAGCGGGATCGACTTCAGGCTGCGGGCGAAGACGCCGCCGCCCTTGGAGATCGACTTGCGGTCATAGTCGTCCCAGGACGAGCGCGGCAGTTCGAACATCCGCTGTCGCTCGGCGAACGACTTGGCGACGTCCGGATTGGGGTCGAGGAAGATGTGCCGGTGGTCGAAGGCCGCTTGCAGCCGGATCTGGGTGGACAGCAGCATGCCGTTGCCGAACACGTCGCCGGACATGTCGCCGACCCCGACCACGGTGAAGGGCTCGGACTGGATGTCCTTGCCCAGCTCGCGGAAGTGGCGCTTGACCGCTTCCCAGGCCCCGCGGGCGGTGATCGCCATCTCCTTGTGGTCGTAGCCCGCCGAGCCGCCGGACGCGAAGGCGTCGCCCAGCCAGAAGCCGTAGGACTCGGCCACGCCGTTGGCGATGTCGGAGAAGGTCGCCGTGCCCTTGTCGGCGGCGACGACCAGGTAGGGATCATCGCCGTCATGGGCGACGACGCCGGCCGGCCGCTCCACCTTGCCCTCGGGATCGAGGTTGTCGGTGATGTCGAGCAGGCCTTGCAGGAAGGTCTTGTAGGCGCGGACCGCCTCGGCGCGGATCATGTCTGGCGCGCCGCCCTTGGCCAGCTGCTTGGGATAGAAACCGCCCTTGGAGCCGACCGGCACGATCACCGCGTTCTTGGTCTGCTGGGCCTTCACCAGGCCGAGCACTTCGGTGCGGAAGTCGTCGCGGCGGTCGGACCAGCGCAGCCCGCCGCGGGCGACCGGGCCGAAGCGCAGGTGGACGCCCTCGATGTGCGTCGCCCAGACAAAGATCTCGCGGTAGGGCTTGGGCAGCGGCAGGTCGGCCAGCTCGCCGGAGGCCACCTTGAAGCTGATGTAGGGCTTGGGCTGACCGTCCTCGCCGAGCTGGTAGTAGTTGGTGCGCTTGATGGCCCCGACCAGCAGCGCCAGGCGGCGCAGCACGCGGTCGTCGTCGAGGCTTTCCACCTGCTGCAGGGCCTGGACGATCTCGTCCATCACCTGGACCGCCTGGGCGGTGCGCTCGGAGAGGCCGGCTGTGATGGCCGGGTCGAACTTGGTGCGGAACAGGTCGAGGATCAGCCGCGCCACGCCCGGATGGTTGGAGAGCGCGTTCTCCTGCACCCGCTGGCTGGGGTCGAGGCCCGACTGCTGGCGATAGCGCGCCAGGGCGCGGATCAGCGCCGCCTCGCGCCAGGAGATCGACAGCTCCAGCACCATGCGGTTGAAGCCGTCGCTCTCGGTGGTCCCGGTCCAGATGGCGGTGAAGGCGTCTTCGAACGCCTGCTTCACGTCCTCGAACACCAGGTGCTCGCCGTGCTGGTCGTCGAGCTCGAACTCGTGGACGTACACCCGCCGGCCGCCGGCCGGCATGATCGGATAGCCGGTCTCGACCATGGCCTTGAGGCCCATGTTCTCGAGGATCGGCAGGACGTCCGCCAGGGGCGCGGGCGAGATCGGGCGGTAGAGCTTGAAGCGGAGCTGGGTCTTGGAGTCGGCGGCGCGGCGGAAGGCGCGAACGCGGACAGGCTCGCGCTCGCCCATGCTCTCGATCACGGCGATGTCGGCCAGGGCTTCGGCGGCGTCGTAGCGCTCGCGATAGCCGGCGGTGAACGCCTCGGCGTAGCGGCCGACCATGTCGGCCACCTGCGGCGTGGCGCGGCCCGAGGCGCGCACCGCGGTCGCGAAGCGATCCTCCCAGGTGCGGGCGGCGGCGGCGATCTGCGCCTCCACCGACTTCAGGTTGGGTTCGAGGTGGTCGCCGGGCCGGAAGGAAATGATGAAGTGGACCCGCGCCAGGGGGCTGTCGGGGAAGGCCGGCTGGTAGGCCGAGACGCGGCCGCCATAGGCTTCCGCCAGGATCTCGCCGGCCCGCTGGCGCAGGTCGGAGTCGTAGCGCTCGCGCGGCACGAACAGCAGCACCGAGGCGAAGCGGTCGAAGGGATCACGGCGCTCGAACAGCCGCACGCGCGGCCGGTCGTAGAGGTGCAGGATGCCCAGGGCGTTGGCCAGCAGATCGTCTTCCGAGGCCTGGAACAGCTCGTCGCGCGGATAGGTTTCGAGGATGTTGTGCAGGCGCTTTTCGTTGTGGCTGCCTGGAATCTTGCCGGCGCGCGACAGCACTCGGGCGGCCTTGGCGCGGACCAGCGGCACCATGTGGGTGGGCTCGTCATAGGCCTCGGCGGTGAACAGGCCGACGAAGCGGATCTCGCCGGACGGCTTGCCGTCGGCGCCGTAACGCTTGACCCCGACATAATCCATGTAGGCGCGGCGATGGACGCGGGAGCGCAGGTTGGACTTGGCGACGGTGACCGGGCCGCCGGTCAGGCTGGCCTGGACCTGGGCCGTCAGGAGAGCCGGTTCGGACGAGCGGCGCAGTACGGTGCGGGTCGGATCGCGCAGCACGCCGAGACCGTCATGCGGCTGGAACAGCGGCTCTTCCTTGGCGTAGCCGCCGTCCTTGAGGCGCGGGTACTCGTAGACCCGGGCGCCGAGATAGACGAAGTGCTCGTCGCGCAGCCAGCGAAGGAACTCGAGCTCCTCATCGCGGCCGGGTGCGGTCGGCATGGCTTCCAGTTCTGCGATGGTGCGGGCCATCAGGTCGAGCATGGCGGGGAAGTCCTCGACCGCCACGCGGACGTCGGCCAAGGCGGCCTCGATCCCGGCGACCAGGGTCGCTTCGCGGTCGGCGCCGACCCGTTCCAGGATCACCTGGATCATCGACTCGCGGCGGCCTTCGCCGACACCGAGCCGGGCGCCCTTGCGGTCGCGGGCGACCTCGACGACGGGGTGGAACATGGCGCGCACCGACAGGCCCTGGTCGGCGATCTCGCCCATCACGCTGTCGACCAGGAACGGGGCGTCGTCCTGCAGGATCTCGAGACGCTCAAGACCCGGCGCGCCGTCGATGGCGGCCAGGCGGATCACCGGGGCGGCGCTCCTGCGGGCGGCGGCGAAGCTCCAGAAGTCGGCCAGCACGGCGGCCAGGACCTTGGTCGGAACCTCGGGCAATTCGTCGGGAGCCGCATCCTCGGCGGCCTGGGCGATGAAGGCGGCCGCGGAGGGGCCGTCGCCGGCCAGCTCGGTGAAGGCCGCGACCAGGCCGCGCTGGGCGGTGGTCAGCTTGGGTCGCTTGCTCATTGGAAGACCCCCGATGCGAGGGCGCCGCCGGAGGAGAGAGTCCGGCGGCGCGTGGCTCCGCCCTGGGGGGAAAGGCGGAGCGCTTGGGGCTCGCAGCGGCGGGGGCTGACGCCTGAGCCGCCTAGAATTCGGGACTGGCCCGAACGGACCTTAGATAGGGAGGAAGCGAACAAGTTGAAGGCCTTAATTTTCAGCTTTTAGGTTCACGCTTGCGTGACGGTCGGGAACGTCTGTCCGGCACAGGCAGTTCGTCGGGCGAGCCCGAGGGTGACTTGTGGCGGAGCTTCTCGGGCTGGCCGTCGGCCGATAGCAGCACCGCCAACCAGCGGCTGCCGTTGAACTGGGCCAGGATGACCATGGCCATGACGGTCAGCGGCGTGGACAGGAACATCCCGGCCATGCCCCAGATCACGCCCCAGAAGGCCAGGCTGAGCAGCACCACCACCGGGTCCATGTTCAGGCTGTCGCCCTGCATGCGCGGCAGCACGATGTTGCCGACCACGAACTGGATCGCCTGAAGGACGCCCAGCAGGATCAGGGCCGGCCAGAAGCTGTCGTACTGCAGCAGGGCGAAGATCGGGGGCGCCAGGATGCCGACCGCCCCGCCGATCACCGGGATGTAGGAGGCGATGAAGATCAGGAAGGCCCAGAAGATCGCGTTGTCGAGCCCGATCACCGCCATGGCGATCCAGGAGGAGACGGCGATGATCAGGCCGGTGACGGTCTGGACCCACAGGTAGCGCTCCACCCCGTCGCGGATGCGGAGGAAGGCCGCCATCGCTTCCTGCCGCTCGGCCTGGTGCGGGAAGAGCCCGACCACCTTGCGCTGGAAGCCCCTCCGGGAGGCGATGATGAAGCCCAGATATATCAGGATGAAGAAGGCGTCGGAGGCGAAGCCCTGCAGGCCCTTGGCGACGTCGGCCAGATAGGCGCCCGGGTTGAGCTGGGCGAACAGCTCGCTGATGGTCGGCGGCACCGCCAGCCCGAGCAGGCCCGCGACCTGGGCGATCAGGTTGTTCAGCCGCGGCGTGTAGGTGACCAGCTGGCCGACGAAGTCGGTGGCGTTGTCGGCGATGACCAGGCCCGACACCCCGAACAGCAGCACCATGAGCACGATGGCGGTGGGCAGGGCGGCCTTGGCGCTGATCCAGGGCAGTCGTGCGCGCAGCACCCTCGCGAAGCCATCGACCATCACCGCCAGGAACATCGCCAGGGCCAGCGGCGTAAGGATCCCGCGCAGCCAATACAGGGCCGCGCCCGTGGCGATCGTCGCCAGGATGACGAGCGAAGCGCGGACCGTGGCGGACTCTGAAGCTTGGACAGGCATGGTTCTTCTTGCGGTGGTGGTTCCCTGGGCGACTGTCGGTGTCAGGGCCTGCCGCGTCAATTTTGACCATCCCTACCCCTGTTTGCCAGGCATGGGGAGTGTCTATGCCGTCAAGACGCAGTCCTGCGGTCGATCCTCACCTCTTCCGCAGAAAATTCGGCAATCGTGTTTCGTGGTCGGCGTTTCAGCGGGAGGCGGGACCCCGAAAGACACGACGGCCAACCGATGGCCGAAACCGGGATGACACGAAGTGCAAAGCCTATCGCGCTGGCGGCGGCGGGCGGCTAGCTTCGCCGAACGTGAAGTTGCGGAGTTAGACATGTCCGACGGCGTCCTGATCGGGTTCTCCGATCATCTGGAACACCTGCTGCTCAATCGTGCCAACCGGCACGGCCTGGTGGCGGGGGCGACCGGGACCGGCAAGACCGTGACGCTGCAGGTGCTGGCCCAGGGTCTCTCGGACGCCGGGGTGCCGGTCTTCGCCGCCGACGTGAAGGGCGACCTCTGCGGGGTGTCCGAGCCGGGCGGGCCCAATCCGAAGTTCGAGGAGCGGGCCAAGCTGATGGGGCTGACGCTCAACCCGCAGGCCGCGCCGACCGTGTTCTGGGACCTGTTCGGCGAGCAGGGCCATCCGATCCGGGCGACGGTCTCGGAGATGGGCCCGCTGCTGATCTCGCGGATGCTGGACCTCAACGACGTGCAGGAGGGCGTGCTGACGGTGGTGTTCCGGGCCGCCGACGACGAGGGCCTGCTGCTGCTCGACCTGAAGGACCTGCAGGCGGCGCTGAGCTTCGCCGCCGAGCACGCCAAGGAGCTGGGCGCCAAGTACGGCAACGTCTCGCCGGCGACTGTGGCGACCATCCAGCGCAAGCTGCTGGTGCTGGAGGACCAGGGCGGCGGCGGTTTCTTTGGCGAACCGGCGCTGCAGCTCTCCGACATCATGCGCACCGACGGCTCGGGCCGCGGCTATGTGAACATCCTGGCGGCCGACAAGCTGATCGCCAGCCCGCGGCTCTATGCGACCTTCCTGCTGTGGCTGATGAGCGAGCTGTTCGAGGAACTGCCGGAGGTCGGCGACCCGGAGAAGCCGCGCCTGGCCTTCTTCTTCGACGAGGCGCACCTGCTGTTCCGCGACGCGCCCAAGCCGCTGCTGGAGAAGGTCGAGCAGGTGGTGCGGCTGATCCGCTCCAAGGGGGTCGGGGTCTTTTTCGTCACCCAGAACCCGGCCGACATTCCCGAGACGGTGCTGGGCCAGCTGGGCAACCGCATCCAGCACGCCCTGCGCGCCTACACGCCGACTGAACAGAAGGGGCTGAAGGCGGCCTCCAACTCGTTCCGCGCCAATCCGGCCTTTGACACCGCCGAGGCGATCCAGGGCCTGGGCGTGGGCGAGGCCCTGGTCAGCGTGCTCGACGAGAAGGGCGCGCCCACGGTGGTGCAGAAGACCCTGATCCGGCCGCCGGTCTCGCGGCTGGGGCCGATCACCCCGGCCGAGCGGGCGGCGCTGATGGCCGCCAGCCCGGTGCGCGGGCTCTATGACACGACCAAGGACCGCGAAAGCGCCTTCGAGGTGCTGAAGTCGCGGGCCGAGTCCGCCGCCGCCGCCGCCCAGGCGCCGCCGGCCCAGAGCTCGCCCTGGGGC